>JBMYMD010000017.1:0-13129 GCA_049596955.1 Flavobacteriaceae bacterium | reverse complement strand
CATTCTACAAGTCTTTTGGCTTTATCAATAACAATATTAGCGACACGGACATGTTCTGATGCTTCTTTATCAAATGTTGAAGCTACCACTTCACCTCTCACATTACGCTGCATGTCAGTTACTTCCTCAGGTCTTTCATCAATCAAAAGAATGATTTGATATACCTCTGGATGATTCGCAGCAATAGCATTGGCGATATCCTTTAGTAACATGGTTTTACCTGTCTTTGGTTGTGAGACAATCATTCCTCTTTGACCTTTACCAATAGGAGCAAATAAATCCATTATTCTTGTCGAAACGGTAGACTGTTTATTTGCAATGTCGAATTTTTCTTTTGGAAACAAAGGTGTAAGATGCTCGAAAGAAACACGATCGCGAACAACTTGTGGGTCTAACCCATTTATCTTAGTCACTTTGATAAGTGGGAAGTATTTTTCTCCTTCTTTTGGAGGTCTAATACTACCTAGTACAGTATCACCGGTTTTTAATCCAAATAACCTAATTTGAGATTGTGAAACATAGATATCATCAGGGGAAGATAAATAGTTGTAATCAGAAGAACGCAAAAATCCATACCCGTCAGACATAATGTCTAATACTCCTTCACTTTCTATAATACTGTCAAACTCAAACTCAGGTTCTTTGTATTTGTTTTTAAGGTCTTTGTCAAAATTGACATTTCGCCTGTCGTGATTATTGTTGTGTCGCTGTTTATTTCTGTTGTTGTTGTTGTTGTTGTTGTTGTTGTTGTTGCGCTGATTTTTTTGCTCTGAATGCTCCTTTGCGGATTTGTTTTTATCAGCTTCTTGAGACTGATTATTGGAAGTCTCATTATTGTTTCCCTTTCGAGGTCTTTTTTGACGTGGGTTACTCTCCTTGGAATCACTGGTTTTGGGAGAATCTTCTTTCTTTTCTTTGGGAGCTTTACCTCCACTAGGCCGCGCAGCTTGCAGGTCTAAGATTTGATAAATTAAATCTAACTTTTTTAGACTTTTGAATTTCGGAACATTTAATTCCTTTGCAATTTCATGCAATTCTACAAGCTTTTTAGCTTTGAGTTCTGAGATATCGAACATTATAATTGAATTGTTTTCTCTAGGAAGAAGTTTAGACTTATTTTTTCAAGCATGTTGTGGCTCAATAAGTCGATACAAGTATACAAATAATTTAATTCCTTTTCAAAAAATGACTAAAAGTATCTACATTTGTCGTTCCAATCATTTGAAGCGGATATGTGGCAGAGAATTCAAACCTTATATATGAGTGTGGTAGTGCTATTAGCAGTTTGCCTCTTGTTCGTATTTGAAGTTGGTGTAGACGCTAATGGTGTCGCTTTATTAGGTAAAGATATTGTGTTGGTCTTTTTCCAATCAGTACTAACAATACTGATTGTTATTGTGGCCATAATGCAATTCAAGAATAGACAAAATCAATTTGTACTCAACAGAGTAGCAATTTTGATTCAATTTTTTTTACTAGGATTTTTTGTATATCGTGCACTAAGCATGCCTGGAGAAGGACTTACTTCTGAGAAAGGCATTGGGGCCTTTGTTCCTATTGTTTCTATCGTTCTTTTGGCTTTGGCTAATCGAGCAATTAAAAAGGATGAGGATCTCGTAAAATCTGTGGATCGAATACGATAAACCTTACATCTTAGTAGTATTAGTGCGTAAAATCCCGATTTATTCGGGATTTTTACATTTTTAAACGCATGCCTTCTCTAGCAATATGATATCCTTGCTCAACCACAGCCTTATAGGCTGATGAATTTGAATTCAAAAGGGGATTGGTATGATTAAAATGAATAAAATAAATCTTGTCTTTAAACGCTTTTGGTTGTGATTTAAAAAGAGCTAAAGATTCGATGACAAAGGGATGTGGAATTTCTGAAATTGCCCTGTAGTTGATTTCAGTTTCATCAAAAAAAGAGGCATCGATAAACGCGTAATCTACTTTTTTAATCTCCTCTATGATGGATTTGTCCCATAAATGCCATTTGTCAATATCTGGAATAAATAATGCTTTTTTGTTTTTAGATTCAATACTGTATGCAGCTGTTTCTGAAAATTCATCACGATGTACAACTTGAATCGCTTTGACCTCAATTTCATTCTCTAATTCGATGTTATTTTCAAAAGATATAGGTTGGAGTAGAATATTTTTAAGTTTAACTAATTGACTCCATGGACCGTTATTGGTCAAATATTCATTCATTTTTGGAAGTGCGTACACCACTTGTTCTTTGGCACCCATTGCCTCTCTTCCTAAGAATTGTAAACCCGTATAATGTCCTATGTGGGCATGTGTGATGAAAATACCTTCAAGTGAATAAGCGTTATTTTGAGTGAGTGTAGCCATTTGATTAGGCAAATCTGGGGTAGCCTCAAACAAATACGTCTTTTTTTCGGCGTGAATTTGAAGACCTAGAGAGACTACTTGATTTTTGAGCCCTTTTTCTCTAAGAGAAGTGCAACATTCCTTGTAGCAATTAATATGAGGACTTCCCCCGTCTTGAGCAATACCTAGTACAACAAGTTCAATATCATTTTGACCCAAACTAATACCTGAAATACAAAAACATATAAATACAATTATTTTTTTCATTCTTTTGATCTTTTACCGAGTTCTACAACCTGCAAATTTTCAATTTTAGCACGATTGATTTCAAATTTAAGCAGGGTTCTAATTTGATGAAATCCATGCCTTCCCGAAGCACCAGGGTTCATATGAAGTAGCTGATGTTGCTTGTCAAACATTACCTTTAAAATATGAGAATGGCCTGAAATGAATAAATCATACGAATTGGTCTTGAGTTCTTCGTTTACTCTTGCAGTGTAACGCTTTGGATATCCACCAATGTGAGTCATAAAAACCTTTAGACCTTGAATTTCGAAAATTTGATTTAAGGGTAGACATGCTCGAATTTCTGATCCATCAATGTTGCCATACACTCCTCTCAACGGATTGATTTGCTCCATTTTATCAATAAGTTCTTTGCTTCCTACATCTCCTGCATGCCAAATTTCGTCAGCTGATTCTAGGTGTTTTATAATACCTGAATCGAGATAGCTGTGTGTATCTGAAAGCAAGGTAATGCGCATATTCAAATGTTTATATTTGCTTCGAAGTTAAAAAAAAGAATATTGCGCTATTTTGTTGAAATATCTTATATGGGTTCGGCCTATCACGGTTGGCAAAGACAACCAAACGCTCTGAGTGTTCAACAAGTTTTAGAAGAGTCATTTACAACACTACTATCGAGTCCAATTGAACTTGTGGGTGCCGGCAGAACTGATACTGGTGTGCATGCGCATCAAATGTTTGCACATTTTGACGCAGATCTTATAGAAGACGAAGCACACTTGATTTTTAGATTGAACCGCTTACTTCCTAACGATATTTCTATTTTGTCTTTAAAGCAAGTAAAGCCCGATGCTCATGCGCGATTTGATGCTCTTTCAAGAACCTATCATTACAAGATTGTAGAGCGAAAGGACGTCTTTCAATTTCCATTGAGTCATAGCGTCATCCAGTCCTTAAATCAAGAGGCTATGCAAAAAGCCTGTGATTTGCTTCTAGGAACTAAAGACTTTCAATGTTTTTCGAAATCAAATACAGATGTCAAAACCTTTATTTGTACTGTAACTGTAGCAAGATTTATTTCAATAGAATACGGAATGATTTTCGAAATAACAGCTGATCGTTTTCTTAGAAATATGGTAAGAGCAATTGTCGGTACACTTTTGGAAATAGGTCAAAATAAATATCCATATACCCACATGAGTGAAGTTTTGGCTTCTAAAAACAGATCTGTGGCAGGTCCATCAGCCCCTGCAAAAGCCTTATCTTTGGTGTCCATCGATTACCCTGAGCACTTGTTTTTATGAAGGAAGAAAAAAAAATAGGTAAAGCCTTTGACAGAAAACTATTTTCCCGAGTTTTTCGCAATGCCCGTGAATATCGATTGGTTTTTGCACTATCTGGACTCTCAGCGGTTTTAATTTCAGCTTTTTCTGTTTTGACGCCTTCTTTAGTAGGTGCTTTGATTGACAATGCAATCACCAATAAAAATGCCGAGCTTCTATTTCAACTTATTATAGCCATGTTGCTCGTGCTCATAGGTGAGGTTAGTTTTCAGTTGATTTTTACGTATACTGCGAACTTATTGGGAGAATCAGTTATACGAGATTTGCGGATTCAACTTTTCAAAAAGATTTTACGATTTAAAATGACTTATTTTGATCGCTCGGCGATTGGGATTTTGGTTACACGTGCAGTTTCTGATATGCAGAAAATCGGAGAAATTTTTTCTCAGGGTTTTTTTACCATAATTGCAGATTTATTAAAAATGTTGGTGGTGGCGAGCGTAATGCTTTATCTCAATTTTAGATTGTCTTTAGTCGTTTTTGGTGTACTTCCAATACTTCTAATTGCCACAAAATGGTTTCAGCAGGCTATGAAACTTGCATTTGTAGAGGTTCGAAGCCAGGTAGCTCAGCTCAATGCTTTTGTTCAAGAGCGCTTAAATGGTATACGAATTGTTCAACTCTTTAATCGTTTTCATCAGGAACAACAAAGGTTTATAAACATCAATGAAAAGCATCAAAATGCATGGCTGAGAACTGTGTGGTACAATTCTATATTTTTTGCCTTGGCTGAACTCATTGCTTCGATTACTACCGGTCTTATCGTTTGGTATGGAGGTTTACAAAATGTCGGTGGAATCCGAGCAGAAGAATACGGGGACATTTTCACTTTTATACTTTTATCCTCTATGCTTTTTAGACCTCTCAGACATATAGCAGATAAGTTTAATGTACTACAAATGGGTATGGTTGCAGCCTCTAGAGTATTTACTATTCTAGATACAGAGAGTAAAATCGATGATTCTGGTAATCTCTTGGCTCCACGCCTTAAAGGTGAAATTGAATTTAAGGATGTCCGTTTTAGCTACGTCGAGGGTGAACAGGTTTTAAAAGGCATATCTCTAAAAATAAAACCAGGTAGTAAAGTGGCAATAGTTGGCTCCACAGGTGCTGGAAAGTCGACAATTATAAATTTACTGAATCGATTCTACGATATTGATTCAGGAGAAATTAGTATTGATGGAGTCAATATTAAAGACTATACCCTTGATTCTTTGCGCTCTAACATAGCAGTTGTTTTGCAGGATGTATTCTTATTCGCAGACACAATAGCCAATAACATTAGTCTTAAAAAGGAATCTATTGGTTTAGAAAAGATTAAAGAAGCAGCCAAACAGATTGGTGTAGACGAATTTATAGAACGGCTACCTGAGACCTATGCCTATAACGTAAAAGAGCGCGGTAGTATGCTCTCGAGTGGACAAAGGCAATTGATATCTTTTTTAAGGGCATATGTCAGTGACCCTAGTATTTTAATTTTAGATGAGGCTACTTCATCTATTGATTCTGAATCTGAGCAATTGATTCAAAAAGCCTCAATGAAAATAACCGAAGGAAGAACTTCAATTATAATCGCACATCGATTAGCGACAATTCAATCGGCAGATGTGATTTACGTAATGAGCTCAGGCGAGATCGTTGAATACGGCACTCATAAAGAATTATTAGCGCAAAAGGGATATTATTACGAATTGCATCAAGCTCAATTTTTAAAAGAGCAAAAAGAAGCGGCGCTTAAATTGTAAGATCGGCCTCGATTTTTTCAGTCAGCTCTTCTTTAGTGCTGTAGGGCACAAAATCCTTGTTTTTGATATAGCTGATTTCACCTGATTCTTCACTCACAACTAGACATAATGCATCGGTCGATTCAGAAATTCCAATAGCCGCCCTGTGTCTCAGGCCAAAACGCAAAGGAATTTTACGTTCATTGCTCACAGGTAAAATTACTCTAGTCGCTGTAATTACATTGTCTTGAATGATAATGGCTCCATCGTGCAAGGGACTGTTTTTGTAAAAAATACTTTCAATTATTTCAGCTGTGACCTCAATGTTCATTAAGTCTCCTGAATTTTTCACAAAGTCGAGGGAGTTATTGTTTTCGATGACGATAAGTGCACCATTTCTTTTTTGAGCTAGTCGAGTGCAAGCTGTGACAAGTGCAGAGATGTCCGTTCGACTCTCTTGTTCAGTTTGCTTGAAAAACTTGAAGTATTTCACCAAATTCCTTTTGGAGGCGAAATTTGTTGAACCCAATACGAGCAAAAACTTTCGGATTTCTTGTTGAAAAACTACGACAAGAACAATGAATCCAACCTGCATAAACCCTCCAACAATACTGCTGATCATCTTCATTCCAATCATTTCAGTGATATTCCAAAAGAGCCAAACGATTACCAATCCGATAAATATGTTGATTGCCACAGACCCTTTTACCAGTCTATATACGTAGAATAGAAGCAGTGCCACTAAGACTATGTCTAAAAAATCAGTGATTTGAAATTCTAAAAAATTAAATTGCTCCAAGGTGTATTATTTATTTTCTTTCAAACTCATATGCAGAGCGATACATTGTTCTGCTTCTTTAACATCGTGAACCCTAAGGATATGTGCGCCTTTACTTAAGGCCGTCATATGAAGAGCAGATGTTCCGTTAAGTGCTTGTTCTGCATCCAACTGAAGTGTTTTGTAAATCATTGATTTTCTGCTCAGTCCCACTAATATAGGCCTTTTGAATATATGAAATGCTTCTAGAGAGTTTAAGAGTTGAAAATTTTGTTCAAGTGTTTTAGAAAATCCAAATCCAACATCTAAAATCAAATCGTGAATTTGTAATTCTGCAACCTGCTCTTCAAGCGCTGAAAAATAATATTTGATTTCTGTGATTAAATTGTTGTAGTCGGTTTGTTCTTGCATATTCTGAGGTGAACCTTTCATATGCATGCCTATATAACAAACTCCATGACGGGCTACAGTAGCGAGCATTTTTGAATCGAGCTGTCCTGCAGAAATATCGTTTATTATTGCTGCCCCACTTTCTATTGCAGCCTCTGCAATTTCAGACCTAAAAGTATCGACGGAAATCAAACCTTTAGGGAAAGACTGTTGTATTAATTTCACAGCGTTAATAACTCGACGGAACTCTTCTTGAAGACTTATATCTTCTGCGCCTGGTTTTGAACTATATCCGCCAACATCTATAAATTGAGCACCGTCTCTAAGATGTTGTTCTACTCTGTTCAAAAGAGCTCTATCGTCTTTTAGCTTTCCTCCGTCGTAGAATGAATCAGGAGTTAAGTTGATAATTCCCATTGTTTTGGGTATGCTGAGATCGATGAGTTGACCTTTACAATTTAGGGTCATAATAAATAGCTTTATGTATCTTTGAGCACCCCGTACAGGGTGCAGCACAAAATTAGAATAAATACCTGTAGATGAGCGATACTTCAAGTCAATTTGACCTAGTAATCAAAAAATGCCAAACTCTTTTTGAAAACAAAACTAAGGATTATGGAACAGCTTGGCGTATTCTTAGACTACCGTCTTTGACCGACCAAATCTACATCAAAGCTCAACGCATCAGAGGACTGCAAACCAACGAAGTCCAAAAAATTCAAGAAAATCAAGAATCTGAATTCATAGGAATCATCAATTATGCAGTGATGGCTTTAATTCAAATTGAAAAAGGTGTCGCAGAACAACCTGACTTAGATGAAAAGGAGGCTTGCAATTTATACGCTCAAAAAGTGCAGGAATGCAAGCAACTTATGATGGACAAAAATCACGATTATGGGGAAGCTTGGAGAGATATGCGAGTAAGTTCACTTACAGATTTAATTATTCAAAAATTGTTGAGGGTAAAACAAATTGAGGATAATCAAGGACAAACTTTGGTGAGCGAAGGAATTGATGCCAATTATCAAGACATGCTGAACTATGCAGTCTTTGCACTTATACATTTAAAGAAATGAAAATGAATCTTATCGTACACATTAGTAGAGGTTTCGTAGGCTTGCTTTTTATTATTAGCGGCCTAATTAAACTCAATGACCCACTAGGATTCTCGTTTAAACTCGAAGAATACTTTTCAGAGGCCGTTTTGAATTTACCTTTTTTAGTTCCGCTTGCGCTCTCATTATCTGTTGTAATTGTTATTGTAGAAGTGGTTCTAGGTGTTTTATTGCTGATAGGATACCAGACCAAATGGGTGTTATACAGTTTGCTGGGTATGATTGTCTTTTTTACCTTTCTTACCTTCTATTCGGCCTATTTCAATAAGGTCACTGATTGTGGATGTTTCGGAGACGCCATAAAACTTACTCCTTGGGAATCTTTTATCAAAGACATTATACTTTTAGTTCTCATTGTATTTCTATATCTGAAGCAAGAGTTTATACAGCCCTTATTGGATTTAAAGTACCAACAAATTGTCTCTGGAATAACACTATTTCTGTGTGTTTTAATGGCATATCACGTTTTAAATCACTTGCCAATGGTTGATTTTCGACCTTATAAAATTGGTGCAGATATCAATGAAAATATGATTGTACCTGAGAATGCTCCTAAGGCTATATACAGCTATAATTGGGAGTTCGAAGTTGACGGGAAGAATACCATTATAAGTACTAATGGAAGCTATCCTGAAGTAGATGGGACTTTTACAGGTAAGGTTGAAACAGAATTAGTACAAAAGGGATATGAACCTCCTATTCACGACTTTTCAATCGAAAAAAATGGGATAGACATCACCCCTGAGATTCTTGAGGAAGAAAAAGTAATACTGGTCATTTCTTACGATTTATATTTAGCAAAGGAAAAGGGACTTTCTCAATTGAAAGCGCTTACAGATAAGGCGAGGTCACAAGGTTTTAGAGTCATTGGAATGTCGGCTTCGAGTGAAGAAGAGACTGAGATGGTCAATTCAAAGTACAACACATCTCTTGACTGGTATTTTACAGACCAAACAACGCTTAAAACAATCGTACGATCTAATCCTGCAGTTGTACGTGTAGAAAATGGTGTAATTACTGATAAGTTGCACTTTAACGATTTTAACCACTTATTTAAATAAAAACATGAGACAAAAAATTGTAGCTGGAAACTGGAAAATGAATAAGACTCTTCAAGAAACAGAAGAATTGATAAAAGCGCTTCAATCTAGTTATACGACATCAAATACAGAGGTAATTATAGCACCAACTTATGTAAATCTCTACCGTTCACAAGAATTGTTGAATTCTTCAAAAATTAAGGTTGCTGCCCAAAATATGCATTTTGAATCTACAGGAGCTTTTACAGGAGAAATCTCTGCTGAAATGCTTCAGTCAATTGGTGTTGAAACTGTCATTTTAGGGCATTCTGAGCGGAGAGATGTTTTTTTTGAAACCGATGAGATTATCGCTAAAAAAGTAAGGAAAGCATTAGATCAGAACATGAGAGTTATTTTTTGCTTTGGTGAACAATTAGAAGAACGAAAATCTAATGCGCATTTTGAGGTAGTTTCATCTCAACTTAAATCAGTTTTATCTGCTTTATCTGAAACAGATTGGAATAATGTAGTTCTTGCATATGAGCCTGTATGGGCTATAGGAACTGGAGAAACTGCTAGTCCGGAACAAGCCCAAGAAATGCATAAGCATATTCGCAATGAAATTAGTGCGATGAGTTCTGAAGCTGTAGCATCTCAAATTTCTATCCTTTACGGTGGAAGCGTAAAACCTGCTAATGCAGCAGGTCTTTTTTCAAAAGAGGATATTGACGGAGGTCTGATAGGTGGAGCGTCTTTAAAAGCTGATGATTTTCTAGCGATAGTGGATGCCGCTGAATAATGAGCGCAGTGCACTATCTCGAAGTTTATTTTAAAATAATTTCAACTCAAAATTATAACGAGGTGCTCCTTGCGGAGCTGCAGTACTTTGATTTTGAAAGTTTTGTTGAAACTGAACAGGGTATCAAGGCCTATGTCCGAGTTGAACCGTCTACTTCATTTGAGTTTGATGTAGAGCGAAATCTACCTATTTCATTCAGTCTCTGTGACCAAATTACTTTTGAAGTAACCCCCATAGAACAGACGAATTGGAATGCTAAATGGGAAGAGAACTTTGATCCGATTTATGTTGAAGATCAAATTGAGATTAGGGCACCATTTCATCCCAAAAAAAATTATCCTAACGAGTTAATAATTACCCCAAAAATGAGTTTTGGAACAGGTCACCATCAAACGACTCAACTCATGTTAAGGCACATTTTACAATTAGATTTAAAGCAAAAAAGAGTGCTTGATATGGGTTCAGGAACGGGGGTTTTAGGCATATTTGCCTTGAAAAAAGAGGCTAGAGAAGTTATCGCAGTTGATATTGAGCCTTGGTGTATTGAAAATTGTTTGGAAAATGCCCAACTCAACGGGGTAAAATTAACTGCAGTACATTCTGATAGCGTTCCGCAGGATCGAGGATTATTTGATGTCGTAATAGCTAATATCAATAGAAATGTACTTCTTAAACAGCTTGAAGATTATCGTAAGGTATTGAAAGGTAAAGGTATACTTCTAATGAGCGGCTTTTATAAGGAAGACCTCGAGCAAATCGAAAAAAAGTCTGGGGACTGTCACTTTAAATTCAGTGAAATTTATGAATTGGATGGGTGGATAGGCGTAAAATACGTACTTTAGAATAGGTAATTCGATATTAACATGAGTACCCGAGAAAAAGTAGAAGAACTCGTCCTAACCGAAACGCAGGCCTCTGATGGATACCATCTGGTCTTGTACAATGATGACTTCAATACCTTTGATCACGTCATTTATACACTTATAAAGGTATGTGAACACAGTGCTGAACAAGCTGAGCAGTGCTCTCTTATTGTTCATTACAAAGGAAAATGTACTGTAAAATCTGGGGAAATTGAAGACCTTAAACCACGTTGTCAGGCACTTTTAGATGCGGGTTTAAGTGCAAAAATCAACTAAATTTAGGTCATGAAAAGAAGAGACTTTATTTCTAAATCTTCAATGGGAACTGCTGCTGTTATTGCGGGTTCTTCATTGACTGCATGTGCAACGGAAGGCGAACGTCCAGCTGTACAAAAATACATGGGTGATTTTAAAGCAGAGCCTTTGAGTACAATACGGGCTGCCTTTATTGGTGTTGGTGCGAGGGGAGGTTATCACGCCAAGTCTTTTGCACGTCTAGAAGGGACAGAAGTGGTTGCAATTTGTGATGTTTATCAGGATTTAGTTGAAGAAAAGAAAAAATGGGTTGAAGAAGTTGATGAGTTTCAACAACATCAAAATATTGCTTTGTACTACGGCGATGAACAACAATGGCTAAAGATGTTAGATGAGGTAAAGCCTGATGTAGTTTTCATTGCAACCAATTGGGAAAATCACGCTCCTATGGCCATAGCTTCTATGAAAGCTGGAGCTCATGCCTTTGTCGAGGTTCCTATGGCGACTACTTTAAAAGATTTATGGGATATTGTCGATACGTCAGAACAGACCCAAAAGCACTGTATGATGATGGAAAACGTCAACTATGGTAGGGTAGAATTGATGTATCTCAATATGGTACGCCAAGGCCTTGTAGGTGATTTGTTACATGCAGAAGCAGCTTATATCCATGAGTTGAGATGGCAAATGCAAGAGCAGGAGAGAGGTACCGGTTCTTGGAGAACCTATCATTACGCAAATCGAAATGGTAATTTATACCCTACGCATGGATTGGGACCAGTTGCACAGTATATGAATTTAGCTCGAGGAGAGGACAATTTTGCAAGTTTAGTTTCATTTTCTACCCCTGCGATGGGACGCGCCTTATATGCCAAAGAAAATTATCCTGCCGATCACAAATGGAATCAATTGGACTACAAGGGAGGTGATTTAAACACTTCAATTGTAAAAACTAAATTAGGAAGAACCATTATGATACAGTGGGACGAAACTAGTCCAAGACCTTATTCTAGACACAATTTGATTCAAGGAACTAAGGGTACCCTCGCTGGGTTTCCTACTCGTATTGCCCTGGATGGAGGAGTTGAAGGATTAACTAAGAATCATCACAGCTGGGTCCAAGGAGAAGAACTCAGTGCCATTTATGAAAAATACGATCATCCGCTCTATAAAAGACTCAATGAGAGCACTAAAAATAGTGGTCATGGAGGAATGGACGGTATTATGATTTATCGCATTGTAGAATGCCTTCAAAACGGACTTGCCCTTGACCAAAATGTGTATGAAGGTTGCCTGTGGTCTGCAGTTTCACCTCTGAGTGAAATGTCGGTTTTGAATGGAGGAGCACCTCAAACATTTCCGGATTTTACAAGAGGAGATAGTGTTCAAACCAATCCACTTTCGATTATTTCTTGATGAAAAAAATTCGAGTTCCCTCGAGGATTTGCTTATTTGGAGATCATCAAGATTACTTGAATCTGCCAGTAATTGCAGCTGCTATTGACAGGTATATGTATCTGGAATACATCCCAACTTCTTCAAGCTTTTTCAAGATCAATCTCAACGATTTAGAACAAACTATAGAGGTAGATTTTGACGATACCTCAGAGGTCGCAGCCAACGATTATTTTCGTTCGTGCATCGAGGTGCTTAAAACCTATGGATTTGAATTTCAATCTGGTTACGAATTAAATATTCACAGTGATATCCCTATAAATGCAGGACTTTCAAGTTCTTCAGCATTGGTAGTCAGTTGGCTTCGTTTTTTGGTTGCGGTATTGAAAAATAAACGACAAATTGAAATCTCTGATTATCAAATAGGACGTTGGGCCTATGAATCTGAGGTTTTATTTTTTCAACAACCAGGCGGGTGTATGGATCAATTTACTATTGCCAATTCAGGAGTGATTTATATCGATACACTTACCCAAGAATTAAAGCCATTACCCAAGCCAAAAGGGCATTTTGTCATTGCCAATAGTGGGATCTCAAAAGATACCTTATCGGTTTTAGCACAGGCAAAGAAGTTGGCCTTAAGTGGCATGGAGAAAGCCGTTCAAGAAGGAAAGATTGAGAAAGTTACAGATTTAAGCCTTGAGGATTACCATAATTATGTGCACCTCATGACGCCCCAAGAAAGGCCGTATTGGTTTTCAACCTTAGAAAATTATCGCATTACTCTAAATGCACGCATAGCTATGGTTGCAGAGCCTTCTTCAAAGGTTATAGGTTCACTCTTAAATCAACATCAGTACATTTT
>JBMYMD010000016.1:0-54492 GCA_049596955.1 Flavobacteriaceae bacterium | reverse complement strand
ACTGTTCCATAATTATTTTCAAGTAAATGCGAGGTGTAGATACCTTCTTGAGTTCTTCTTTGGTCTTCTTTGGATACATCTAAAAAATCCAATAAAGCTTGCTGACTTTCTACTTTAATTTCAAATTCTTGACCTCCATCGTTTTTACCGTAATCATGGTCGTCCCATATTCCAAATATTTGCATTTGCTCAGTGAGCCGAGCATAATTGGTTATTTCCTTTAGCTTGTTGTATTCGGATTGAATTACAGAAATGTCATTTGAGTCGGCATAAACAATATCTCCTAACCAGACAAAAGCCTCCGGACTTTGTTCAGCAATATCATCCCAAAATACATTGGGTTCATCAACCTTATTACAAGATCCAACTGCTATGCGAATGCTGTACTGGTCTGCTTTTCTGTCAAGTGTTTCTGGTGTGTGCTGAATACGATTAACACAGGATAAACCCAAAAAAAGAAATAGTATTATCGGTAAAAATGTTTTCATTTTAATTTTTTTCAAAATTAAAAACAGTTTAAAACATGCTAAAGTTATAGCTTACCTTTGCATTATGTTGTTTAAAAACTTTGAAAAACTCAAGAAAATTCTTGAAACTCCCATCAAGATTGCAATAATACCTCATCAAAATCCAGATGGAGATGCATTGGGTTCTACCCTAGCATTACAACTATTTTTAAATAAATTGGACCACCAAACTAGTATTGTTTCTCCAAATGATTTTCCTGATTTCTTAAAATGGATGCCAAAATCTGATGAAATCATTATAGCTGACAAAGATTTTAATTCGGCCTATCAGGCAATCAACAAAGCCGACCTAATTTGCACCTTGGATTTTAATCATTTTAGCCGAACTCCCATTCTTTCTTCCCTTCTTCAAAAATCAAAATCTTCTTTTTTGATGATTGACCACCACATTTCACCCGATAATTATGCGGAATTTCAATATTCCGATGAACATATGAGTTCTACCTGTGAAATGGTCTACAATTTTATTGCTGCTTTTAAAGAAAAAAAGTATTTCGATAAAGATATTGCAACCTGCATTTACACGGGAATGATTACGGACACAGGGTCTTTCAAATACGAAAGTGCGACATCTACAAGTCTGAGAATTGCAGCAGAACTGATCGACTTAGGCGCAGACAAAACCGACATACATAGAAAATTATTCGACAACAACTCCTTTGATCGCTTTAAGCTACTGAGTTGTTGTTTTAAAAACCTCGAAGTTTTTGAAGAAAAAAAGACAGCTTTTACCTTTATCACTAATGAAGAGAAAGAAAAAAACAACTTTAAAAAAGGGGATACTGAAGGTTTTGTAAATTATGGTCTCAGTATAAAAAATGTTCGCTTTTCAGCAATCTTCATAGAAAATAAAGAAGAACAAATGGTGAAAATTTCATTTCGATCTGTAGGTGATTTTGATGTGAATCAATTCGCACGAACCCACTTTTCTGGAGGTGGACATAAAAATGCTGCTGGGGGAAAAAGCTTACTCTCAATGGAAGAAACCCTAAAAAGGTTCCGTGAAATCATTAATCTAGAACACCCCTAATATGAAAGTGCTTCAATTAAGCCTAACGCTTTTGCTATTTCTTGTTGTAGCCTGCAATGAGCCAATTCCAAGAAAACCTGTCTATATAAGCTCTCATAACGTGAGTAAAACGAGTGTAGACAGAAATAAAAAGCTTCTAGAACTCGAAGAGGGCTTAATTGAACAACTCATTTTAAAAGACACCATTAATAGTTATGTAAGAAGCCCCTACGGATTTTGGTACTACAAGTCAGTCGTCAACCCTGACAATAAGGTTCAAAAGGTAAAATCAGGAGATACTGTTGATTTTAAATATCGAATACGCGACATCAATAACACGATCATTTACGATCAAAATTGGACTTCTGTGCAAACAACAGTATTGGACAAAGAGAAATTATTTACTGGTTTGCGTTCGGCAATCAAAGAACTATCGGAAAAAGAGAGCGGATTATTTTATATACCTTCTTTCTTAGGATACGGCTATAAAGGAGATCTAAATAAAATTGAGCCAAACGAAATACTCATTTTAGAACTTGAAGTTTTAGCGAAGAAAAGCACTCCCTAACTCCTAATACACAACCAAAGAAAAAGGTTTAACTCAACAAGGCCATTATAAAGAGAATCAAAAACTTAGGTGTATCACTAGGATTCCTTGGACGCCCGTTTAAATTTATGTTCTAGACTGGTGCACAACCTTAACTTGTATACGACTTATCACTGTTGGCCATGTATTTCCTATTGAAAGGTAGAGGAAAAATAAATAATAAGCTTTCGATTTTTTGTAATTGATACATGAAAAACTGCGTATTGATTTCATTACCTTTGATTTGCAAACGCTGGGAACTCAAACACGGCGTAAAACTTAATTAAAACACACAAAATGCGCTTTATTACACTATTATTAATTGGATTGAACTTACTCGCCTGTAACCAATACAAAGATTTAGACGATGGATTGTACACTTTGATACAAACCACAGAAGGAGATATGTTACTTAGATTAAATGAGCAAGAAACGCCAATTACCGTGGCAAACTTTGTCAGTCTTTCCGAAGGTAATAATCCCTATGTCAATGAAGCTTATAAAAACAAACCATACTACGATGGAGTGAGCTTTCATCGCGTTATAGAAGAATTTATGATTCAAGGCGGAGATCCTACAGGAACAGGCTCAGGAAATCCAGGATACAAGTTCAAGGACGAAATCGTTGATTCGCTGGTTCACGACAAAAAAGGTATACTCTCTATGGCCAATTCAGGGCCAAAAACAAACGGAAGTCAATTTTTTATCACTCATGTTCCAACGCCATGGTTAGACGGGCGTCACACTGTTTTCGGGGAACTTGTAGAGGGTTTTGACGTATTAGATTCTATAGCAACAAGTAAAACCGATACTTCAGACAAACCTGAAACACCCATTATAATGAATAAGGTTAAAATTATTCGAGTCGGAAATGAGGCTAAAAACTTTGATGAAGTAGAAATATTAAAGGCTTATTTCGGTGAAGAAAAAGAAGCTAAACTAAAGCAAGAAAAAGCTCAAGCAGAGAGAGCAGCAACCTTTGAGGAGCTCTTTGCCGATGCAGAAATTACAAACTCTGGTCTTGAAATAGTTGTTCGAAACCAAGGAGAAGGCCCTAAACCCAAAATCGGGCAAACTGTAAATTTAAACTATGCCGGTTGGCTAACTGACGGAACGCTTTTTGATACGAGTGTTTACAATATCGCTTTTGAAGATCCTAATTTCAACAACATCAATAGTATGCACAAAGGTGTTTTCGAGCCAATGAAAATGCCCTTTGAAAAAGAGACACAAATGATTGCAGGGTTTACAGAAGGTGTACTTGGAATGCGAGTTGGTGATGTAAAATTATTTAGAATACCAACTGAATTGGCTTGGGGAAGCAGAGGTGCTGGAAATGTCATTCCAGCCAATGCTGATGTTATTTTTCAGATCGAACTCGTAAGTATTGAAGAGTAAGATAACTGCGTTTATAAAACCTAAAGGCGGTGCTCAAATTTTACAATTGGGCACGGCCTTTTTTTGTATCCTTATTTTGCTTTTCAAATTGCTACTCTTGTGGCGACCACAATGGATACTCAACTTTTCCACCTATTGTTTTTGCAGCACAGGAGCATTTTTACAGCAGCTCACAACACTTTTTTCTTTTTCATTGGGGGATGTATTTTACATTACCTTATTTACAAGTTTTCTTGCAGGAATTTTCAAATTTTTTCACCCTAAAACTTCCAAAGACTTAAAAGTTGTCATTTTATGGGGCACTCTTTTAATTGGAAGTTCGCTTTACACTGTATTCTTTGTGAACTGGTCACTGAACTATCAAAAAAACAGTTTTGAGCAAGAAAAGGATAATCAGATTATAAATAAGGGTGACCTATTACACTATACCCTCGGGTTACTTTCAATTTTAAATGAGTTAGATGATGTCATCTTAAATAAAGAGCCTCTGGTTACCAAAGAAATCTACAAAGAAGCTAGAGCTTCTTATATTCATTACGACCCGCATATTACAGAGCTATTACCTTCTACCCCAAAATCTTCTTCAATTTCAACCTTGCTATCGTACATGGGGTATGGTGGCTATTACAACCCTTTTACTCATGAGGCTCAGGTAAATGCCAAACTACCACATTTTAGATTAGGAACGGTTGCTACCCATGAGATTGCTCACCAACTGGGAATTGCCCCTGAAGACCAAGCCAATTTCATCGGTATATATATCGGCATGAATAGCAAAAATAAAAGCCTTAAATACGATGCAAATCTCTCTGCCCTACTCTATTGTTTAAATGATATTTATAGAATTGATAAGGAACTCTACCAAGACTTGATTGAATGTATTCCTGAACATGCCACAAATCAATGGAGTGAAATGCGTCAATTTTGGAACGCCTACAACAATCCATTAGAACCATTATTTAAAAAGGTATTTGACCTGTTTTTAAAAAGTAACCGTCAAAGGCAAGGAATAAAAAGCTATCAAATGGTCACAAAGCACTTAGTAAGAGCTGAAAAATACGGTTTGACTCCAAAATTTGGGCTTTGTAATTAATGTATTTTCCTTGTATTTTTATTATGACTAACAATTTACTTGAAGCAATGAAAAAGATTTTATTTTTCGCATTCGCCTTGGTTTTCTTCCTGGGTAATGCACAAGACTATTTTCCAACAAATTCAAGAGTACTTTCAAACAATTCAAATTACACTGCCATTCGAGGCGCAGATGTATATACCGATGCTGAAACGCTCGTTAAGAATGCGACTATTCTCATTCATAAAGGAATGGTAGTCAACGTTGGAAAAAACGTAAAAATACCTGCAAATACTGTTACGTATGACATGAAAGGATACGTAATCTATCCTTCTTTTATTGAGCTTTTTTCAAGTTTTGGAATTCCAAATCCTAAAAGAGCAGCAGGAAGCGGAAGATCACCACAGTACGATGCAACCCGAGAAGGTTACTATTGGAATGATCATATACGACCAGAGGTTCAGGCATTTGATCTGTTAGAATACAGTGCCAAAGACGCTGCAAAACTAAGGTCTATGGGATTCGGTACAGTCAACAGCCACAATGCAGACGGAATCGCAAGAGGTAATGGTGCCTTAATAACGCTTAATGATAAGGGCAACAACGCTTCTCGTGTGCTACACACAGCCTCAGGGCAATATTTTTCATTTTCAAAAAGTGTAACCTCAAGACAATCCTACCCAGGATCTCTTATGGGTAGCCAAGCCCTGTTGAGGCAAGTAAATCACGACTTGCGTTGGTACAGTCAAGGTCTAAGTGATACGCGTGATAAATCTTTAGAAGCAATGCTCGATCAACAGAATCAACCTTATTTCTTTGAAGCTGGCGATCGCGGAAACGCTTATAAAGCTGCTAAAATTGCACAGCAATTTGGTCAAATCTACAATGTATTAGGAGGAGGTGACGAATTTGAACATCTTGAATTGCTCAAAAAATACAATACACGTCTTGTGGTTCCCGTCAATTTCCCCAAAGCCTACGATGTATCTGACCCCATTAACGCTTCATACGTCAATTTAAGTGACCTGCGATTCTGGGAGCAAGCTCCTTCTAATTTAGCCATATTAGAAAATGAAGGCTTTTCATCTGCGATAAGTTCAAAGGGACTTTCGGCCTCCAAATCATTCTTTTCTAATTTGAGAAAAGCGATGGAAAGGGGTGCTTCAAAAGAGTTTATTCTTAAAGGTCTTACTCAAATTCCAGCTCAAATGTTAAAGCAGGAAAATAGCCTTGGTCAACTCCAAGAAGGGTTTCACGCCAATTTTATTGTAACCAAAGGTGATTTATTCGCCAAAGACTTTGTGATTTATGAAAATTGGGTTCAAGGTGAGCCACACATACTTGAAGACAGAAGCGTGATTAATTTGAAAGGCGATTACAGCTTAGAATTCAAAAATCACAGTTTTGAAGTAAGCATTAGTGGAAGCAGTAAAAAGCCAAATATGAAGGTTACTTCAAACGATATTTCCTATAAATCTAAGGTGAGTTATGACTTTCCATGGTTAAACTTCACCCTTTCGAACGATGAAGGCAAACTGTACAGATTTCAAAGCAGAATTGACGATGCTTCATCATTCTCAGGTAGAGTTGTTGCCAATAATGGTATGAATTGGAAGTTTAATGCACAAAAAGCATCAACTTCAGAAGATGAAAAGAAAAAGGACAAAAAGAAAAATACAGTTGCTTCTTCAGAAATGATGAGCAGTATGAGATTTCCAAATGTGGGCATGGGAAAAGATCAAATGCCTAAGTCAGAACATCTCTTGTTCAAAAACGCCACGGTTTGGACTGGTGAAGAAATTTTAGAACAAACAGACGTGCATATCAAAAACGGTAAAATTGTTGCTGTTGGTAAAAACTTAAATGCACGAGGTGCACAGCAAATAGATGCTACTGGTAAACACCTCACTGCAGGTATTGTTGATGAGCACTCTCATATAGGTGCTTTTGCCATAAATGAAGGAGGTCAGAATTCTTCTGCAGAAGTAAGAATGGCCGATGTTGTGGATGCAAAAGACATTGACATTTACAGAAATTTAGCCGGCGGGGTTACAACGATTCAATTACTGCACGGTTCTGCCAATCCTATAGGGGGTCAGTCCGCTATCCTTCGACTCAAATGGGGAAATAATGCTGAGGATTTACTCTTTGAAGGAGCTGACCCGTACATCAAATTTGCCTTGGGTGAAAATGTGAAACAATCTAACTGGCAAAGTTTTGCGCGTTTTCCACAAACAAGAATGGGTGTTGAACAGATTTTTGTAGATTATTTCACTCGTGCTGAAGATTATATGGCCCTTAAAGAAAGTGGCGCCTCCTACCGAGTAGATGAAGAACTCGAAACACTCTCTGAAATATTGAGAGGAGAGCGTTTTATTTCTTGTCATTCATATGTGCAAAGCGAGATTAATATGTTGATGAAAGTTGCAGATCGCTTTGGATTCAGAGTAAATACATTCACACATATTCTTGAAGGTTATAAAGTGGCTGACAAAATGAAAGAACACGGTGTTGGCGGGTCGACATTTAGTGATTGGTGGGCCTACAAATACGAAGTAAAAGATGCGATTCCGTATAATGCAGCTATTATGTCTAGAGAAGGTGTTACTGTTGCTATCAACTCTGATGACGCTGAAATGTCGCGGAGATTAAATCAAGAGGCTGCTAAAACGGTCAAATATGGAGGCCTATCTGAGATTGAAGCTTGGAAAATGGTGACCCTAAATCCGGCTAAACTACTTCATATTGACGATAAGGTTGGATCGATTGCAGTAGGTAAAGAAGCCGATGTGGTTTTATGGTCTGATCATCCACTTTCGATTTACGCCTACTCGGAAAAAACACTTATTCAGGGGCAAACCTTCTTTGATTTTGAAAAGGACAAAGAACTTCAAGAGCGCAATCAAAAAGAGCGCATGAGACTCATTAAGGCCATGTTGAATGTCACTAAAAAAGAGGGTGGAGAAACACAGATCCCTATACAGAATAAGAAGAGACATTTTGAATGTGAAACGATTTAAAGAATAGAACATGAGATATAAAGCACTATTATTAAGTTTTTGCTTAGGTTTAATCGCAAGTTTAACTCACGCGCAACAAGTACCTGGCAAACCACAAAACGAAAAAATTACCATAAGTGGAGTCACCATTCACGTAGGAAATGGAACAGTCATTGAAAACGGCTTAGTGACCTTCGAAGACGGAATTATAACATATGTAGGCCAACAAATGGATGCAATTGGAATTTCTGGAATGCTAATTGAAGCAGATGGCAAACACCTCTATCCAGGATTTATTGCGCCTTCAAAATCACTAGGTTTAGTCGAAATCAATGCCGTAAGAGCCACTAACGATCAAGACGAACTCGGAGATTTTTTACCTCATGTCAGAAGTATTATTGCTTACAATGCAGAATCTCAAGTGGTTGAATCAATGCGTCCTAATGGCGTACTTATTGGACAAGTCACACCTCAAGGAGGTCGAATTTCAGGAACTTCAAGTATTGTTCAATACGATGCATGGAATTGGGAAGATGCTGTTGTGAAAGTAGATGATGGCATTCATTTAAGATGGCCTAATGCTTTTAGAAGAGGAAGATGGTGGGCCGGAGAGTCTAGAGCATATAGACCGAATAATAATTACGCAAAACAGGTTGCAGAAGTTTTAGATTTTATGAAACAAGCACAGGCCTATGCTAATGGAAATAACAACACCTCCCACCTGCCCTATGAAGCAAGTAGAGGTCTTTTCGACGGCAGCAAAAAGCTCTATGTTTACGCTGATGGAGTTAAGGAGATTACCGATTTAGTTATAGAACTCAAAAAATTAGACGTAAAGGAATTAGTTCTTGTAGGCGGCACTATGGCAGAGCAAACAACCGATGTATTGAAAGCAAACAATGTACCTGTCCTGGTAAACACCACTCATCGTATTCCAAGTTCTGAAGATCAGGCCTATGATTTTGCGTATCAACTTCCTAAAAAGTTACACGATGCTGGGCTTTTAGTGGGCATACAAAATGCCACAATGAGTAATCATCAAGCTAGAAACCTTCCATTTCACGCAGGTCAAGCAGCAGCTAAAGGATTAGATAAAGAAACCGCTGTTCAAATGATAAGTCTAAATACTGCTAAAATCTTAGGTATTGACGACAACTACGGAAGTATTGAAGTAGGTAAAAGCGCAACTCTTTTTATTTCTGAGGGAGATGCTCTTGATATGAGAACTAATGTTTTAAGCAATGCCTTTATCGATGGAAGAGCGATTAATTTAAATTCATATCAAAAGGAATTATTCGATCGCTACTCAGAGAAATACGGACAATAATTATGAAGCCAAAGGACAATTTTCTTGAGATTTATGCTTTCTATTACAAGTCATAAAAATCCCCTTATCAAGGAAATTGTCCTGCTTCAAGAAAAAAGCAGGCACCGAAACAAAAGTCGTAAGTTCATTATAGAAGGAGTAAGGGAACTAAAAATTGCCCTATCGGCGAATTATACGCTTGAAAAATTACTTTTTTGTCCTGATATTATAGAAGCATCCTCCTTAGAAGACCTCAATAAAGAAATTGAAACTGTCACCATTAGCAAATCCATATATGATAAAATCGCATATCGAGGCTCGACAGAAGGAGTTATGGCTATTGCGGCACAAAAAGATCACAAACTAACTTCAGGTATCTCCCTTACTGATAAGCCCTTAATTTTAATTGCCGAAGGTATTGAAAAGCCAGGAAATCTTGGAGCGTTATTGCGAACAGCAGACGCTACACAAATAGACGCCTTAATACTGGCAAATCCCAAATGTGATTTTTACAACCCGAATTGTATTCGTTCAAGTGTGGGATGTGCATTTAGCTTACCCGTATATGAAACGACTAATGAGGAATGTTTAGCTTTTCTAAAAACGCTTAACTTAAATATCTATGCCAGTTCTCTTCAAGATTCAGCACATTATTTAGAACAAGATTACACCTCCTCCTGTGCGATAGTTGTAGGAACAGAATCAACTGGACTGAGCTCATTCTGGAAAGAAAATGCAACCACAAGAATCAAAATACCCATGAATGGTCAAATAGATTCATTGAACGTCTCTGTCGCTACCGCAGTTATGCTCTACGAGGTGAAAAGGCAAAGAGGTTTGAAATAAGCGTGATTTCACGTATTTTTAAGTATGCATCTGGAGATTGATATTGAAAAAGAAAACAAACAAATCACACAACAGTATAAAAAACTGTTGCGCACCAGTTATCAGACTTTAAGTGATGAAGATAAAAAGCAAATTCGATTAGCTTTTGATATTGCCCTAGATGCGCATAAAGACCAAAGGAGAAAATCCGGAGAGGCTTATATTTTTCATCCCATTGCTGTAGCTCAACTCGTAGCTCAAGAAATTGGTTTAGACGGAGTTTCTATTGCTGCGGCCCTTCTTCACGACGTAGTTGAAGACAGCGATTACACCCTTAACGACATTGAGCGTTTATTCGGTGAAAATGTGGCCAAAATTGTCAACGGACTCACAAAAATATCCAGTCTAAAAAAAGATAAAGAACTCAGTCTTCAAGCCGAGAACTTTCGAAAAATGTTGTTGACCCTTCACGACGATGTTCGCGTAATCATTATTAAAATCGCTGATCGTTATCACAACATGCTCACTTTAGATTCGATGAAAAGAGAGAAACAGGTCAAGATTGCCTCTGAAACGCTTTATATCTATGCGCCTTTAGCACATCGAATCGGGTTGTACAATATTAAAACCGCTCTAGAAGATCTCAGTTTGAAGTACACAGAACCTTTGGTCTATCAAGATATCAAGGCAAAAATAGAAAGCACACAAAAAGACCAAGGAAGTTATATAAGAAGTTTCACTAATAAAGTGAAATCAGCCCTAGGAAAGCAAGAAATCGAATTCGAAATCAAAGGAAGAACAAAGTCTATCTTTTCGATTCGTAAAAAGATGTTGGCACAAAATGTAAACTTCGAGGAGATTTACGACAAATTCGCCATTCGAATTATTTACAAGAGTGACACTGAGCAAGAAAAGTTTTTGGCCTGGAAAATTTATTCTATTATTACCGATCACTTTACACCAAATCCCGTGCGGCTTCGAGATTGGATTACCCAGCCTAAGAGCACAGGGTACGAAGCCTTGCACGTTACTGTCATGGGACCACACAAGAGATGGATTGAGGTTCAAATACGTTCAGAGCGAATGCACGAAATAGCCGAAAAAGGTTACGCAGCTCATTACAAATACAAACACGGAGAACAAAAAGACATTGGAATTGAACATTGGCTAAATCGCTTACAAGAGGCACTAGAAAACTCAAATGGAAATGCCGTCGATTTTGTTGAAGAATTCAAATTAAACTTATACTCTAAAGAAATCTTCGTTTTTACACCGAATGGAGAGTTGATATCCTTACCTAAGGATGCCACTCCCCTAGACTTCGCATTTCATATTCACACCGAGATTGGCCTAAAAACAAGAGGAGCACGCGTAAATCAAAAACTCGTGCCTTTAAGCACTAAATTGAATTCTGGAGATACTGTTGAAATCATCACTTCTGAAGGAGTTAAACCCAATTCTTCATGGCTGAATTATTGTGTGACTGCAAGAGCAACAGCTAGAATTAAAAGTAGTCTCAATGCAGAAAAAAAGAGAATCGGAGAAGACGGCAAAGAAATTCTAAGAAGAAAATTGAGGTCTCAAAAAATTAAGTTCAATGAAGACACCATTAATCGACTGGTTTCTTTCTTCAAACTCAAAACCTCTCTTGACCTATTTTATCGAATTGGAATTGGAACCATAGACAATCAAATGATCAAGTCGTTTTCAAACAGTTATCACAATACCCTTTTCAATTTTTTTACCTCTAAGATAAAAAGACCTTCTACGGTTAAAAACAATGGTAGTAGCGAAGAAGTTTCAAAGAATTATGATCTTCTAGTTTTTGGTAGTGATGAAGATAAACTAGATTACAGCTTTGCAGATTGTTGTAAACCTATTCCTGGAGACCATGTATTTGGATTTATCACCATCAATGACGGCATTCGCGTTCACAAAATGGATTGCCCAAACGCTCTTTCTCTTCAATCAAAATTTTCATATCGCATTATTAAAGCGAAATGGATTGATTCGACTCAAGAAGATTTTGAAGCAGAAATCATTTTAACAGGAATTGATCACTTAGGATTGATCAACGATTTAACGCGTATTATTTCTGAAAATCTTCATGTCAACATCAAGAGTATGAATTTTACATCTGAAAGCGGTGTGTTTGAGGGTAACATTAAAGTTTTAGTTAAAAGTAATGTCATTTTATCCACCCTAATCTCTAAACTTCAAAAGGTTGAAGGCATTGACAAGATTAACAGAAAGTAAACAATATTGATAATAGCAAATAAAACGCATAGTGATGTGTTTTAATTTTATAACTAAGTTTACTTCGATTTGATTTTTTTAATTAAAACAATTTCAAAAGGATTAGTTTACACTCTAAAATCAACCTTCCCAAAGAGGTCCCAAGCAAAGTGTACCTTTCTCTGTACAATTTTGAATTTTAATCCTTGTTAAGTAATTATTCTCTATACAATAAGCATGCAGAAATATTAGTATTGACCTATTCTTTAAATAAGATTCGTTCGAGAGCTTTCAATCGTTCTTCTTGAGCTTGAAACTTCTGTTCCTGCTCCTTCAAGGCATTGATAAGCACAGGTATAAGACCCTGATAGTTTACCGACAACATTCCTTCGTTGTCTTCGCTCACAAGTTCAGGGAATACCTCTTGTATGTCTTGAGCTAGTACCCCTATTTTTTGTGCTCCGTTTTTCTTTACTGTATAAGTCTTACCATCTATGTTTAGAAGTTTAGATAGCGTAGCACCAAGTGATACAATGTTTGCTTTAAGTCTGGCGTCAGAAGATACGGTTACATTTCCGTTAACAGTTAAATCGTTGCTTACAGTAGCATCTCCGTTGAACATTACTTTAAAGGCGTCAGAGCGGCTACCACTACCAGTTCCATTACCAATAACAAATGCAGGAGCAGATAAAGAGAATGAACTTGCACTTGTCGCCGTAGAGCCTGAAGAGTTAAATTGACCAATCACGGTAGAAGCGTAATCACTCGCTTCTGTTCCCTCTCCCATAGCTGTGGAAACATTTCCACTTGCTGTTGTACCAGCTCCCATTGCCGTTGAAAAAACACCACTTGCTGTTGTATTTATTCCCATTGCTGTGGAAACATAACCACTTGCTGTTGTTACACTTCCCATTGCGGTTGAAACATTTCCATTTGCTGTCGCTTTTAATCCCATTGTAACGGAATACTGACCCGTAGCACCAAAAATGGAACTTGCGGAATCAGAATAACTTAAGTCTACTGCTTTATCACCAATATCTCCATGATTGGCAGCATCCGATGAAGACAAACGAACTCCTGTGTTTCCATTTTCTGTTACAGGTTCTAAAATTCCTGTGCCTAAAGCAGTTACTCCACTTAAAAGATTGAGTTCTGTGGCGGTTGAGGTAATCTCTGTACCTCCTAGATATAAACTGTTAGATACATAGGTATCTCCATTGAACATTACCTTAAAGGCATCAGAGGGGCCACTACTTGTACCGTTACCAATTACAAAAGCAGGAGCAGATTCAGAGAAAGAACCTGCACTTGTCGCTGTAGAACCTGAAGAGTTGTACTGACCGATTATAACAGCGGCATAGTCACTTGCTTGTGTAGCATATCCCATTGCGGTTGAATAATTCCCTGTAGCACCTCTTGTGGTGCTTGAAGAAACCGAATAACTCAAGTCAACTGCGTTACTACCTATATCTCCGTGATTAGCAGCGTTAGAGGTAGAAAGACGAACTCCTGTGTTTCCATTTTCTGTTACAGGTTCTAAAATTCCTGTTCCTAAACTTGTTACACCACTTAATAGATTGAGTTCTGTGGCTGTTGAAGTAATTTGTGTGCCTCCTAAGTACAAACTGTTAGATACATAGGCGTCTCCATTAAACATAACTTTAAAGGCATCAGAGCGGCTACCACTATCAGTTCCGTTACCTATAACGAAAGCAGGAGCAGAGAAAGAGAAAGAGTCTGAACTTGTCGCTGAAGAACCTGAAGAGTTGTATTGTCCTACGACTAATGAGGCAAAGTCACTTGCTGTTGTATTGTATCCCATTGCTATTGAAGTACCTCCACTTGCTGTTGTTGCTCTTCCCATTGCTGTTGCAGCATAACCACTTGCTGTAGTAGATTCTCCCATTGCTGTGGAAGCCTGACCACTTGCTGTTGTAAATGCTCCCATTGCGGTTGAATAAATTCCACTTGATGTTGTGCTTCTTCCCATTGCTGTTGACCAATTTCCACTTGCAGTTACATTATCTCCCCCCATTGCTGTTGAAGCATAACCACTTGCTGTTGAATAATCACCACTTGCTGTTGAAAGAGTTCCACTTGCTGTTGTGATATATCCCATTGCTGTTGAAACACTTCCACTTGCTGTTGTTTGATACCCCATTGCGGTTGAATAAACCCCTGTAGCACCTAATGTGGTGCTTGTAACACCCGAATAACTCAAGTCAACTGCCTTATCACCGATATCTCCGTGATTTGCAGCGTTAGAAACTGATAGTCGTTGTCCTGTATTTCCACCTTCTGTGACGGATGTCAATTGTGCATTTACGCTTAATCCAATACACAGGAGTAGTGGGGTAATGATATTCTTCATTTCCTTTATTTTTTAGTTTCAATTCACAATATTTAAAATATTCTTGAGAGAATCAAATAAATAGGTTCAAATACAAAATTTCCTTTAGTCACACTACCAGAAACTTGAATAGGAGTTATTTCATCTGCTGAAGTATCTTGAGAACAAGAGATGAGTACCAATAACGCAATAGCGTATAATTAAAGCTTTTTCATTTTAGATATATTAGGATCAGTAACTTAAAAAAAATGAAGAAAAAAATACAGGACATTCCTAGGATCTTCCCCTAATTATCGATGTAAGCAGCTATTTCAGTTTCTCTTTTACCTGCTCCAGATAGGGATTCATGATCCTTACAACAGCTAGTTGGGATTACAGTTTGTAAAATTAGGTTTAGGAAGTGTCCAAACAGAGGCACCCACTGAAAAACCAGAACAATTATTTACATTATTCACATCCCATGAGGAAAGATCTTGATTAAAACTACTTGCATCTTCAAACATATTAAACATCAAAGTTACATTTGAAACATTCCAGCCAGATAAATCTTGATTGAAAGATGTTGCTCCACCAAACATGTTGTGCATACGAGTCACCTGTTCTACATTCCAAGTACTCAAGTCACCATTAAATAATGATGCCCCAGCAAACATCCTTTCCATATCTCTTACTTTACCCACATCCCATTGGGAAAGATTCTGATTAAATGATGTTGCCACTTGAAACATCTCCTGCATTTCACCAACATTTGAAACATCCCAATGCGAAATATCCTGATTAAAGGACCTTGCTCCATTGAACATATCATTCATTCTTACCACATTTGATACATCCCATGAGCTAATGTCAAAATTCATGTCTTCCTTAAGATAAAATAGAGATCTCATATCACTAACTCGAGTTGTGACTACTTTGGTCAATTCTTCACTATTCAATCCAGCTAGGTTAAACAATTGTTGCTTATCAACCACTTTATAAATCTTTCCATTTATCTCCCAAGTATCTCCTACTTGAGCAAAGTCTCTTGCCTTAATTGTAACTCCATTTTCATCTAAGTAGATTGGTGGTATTTGACATCCATTCTCATCTACAACAGCTCCTGCAGGTGTATCAGGACATTGGTCAACATCATCGTTATATCCATCACCATCTGTATCCAATAATTCAAAGGATGCATCAAGGTTATAAGCCTTATCAACAGTAAAGGTAATTGGGTTGTCAGTAGATTCTATATCACCTGACCATCCACTAAACTGCCAACCTTCTGCCGCAACGGCGGTAAGCTCAACTTCTGTTCCTGATGCATATTCCTTTCCTTGTTGAGTAACCACCTCTTCCACTGTTCCTTCTCCATTAATGGTAATTGCTAATTCATATTGCTTTTTAACAAAGTTTGCTGTCACATTCTCATTACTCGTTAAAACAATATTTAAAGGGTTGTTCGTTGAGCTTTCTGTTCCTGACCAATTATTGAAAAGGTATTCTGCGTTAGGAGTAGCAGTTATTGTTACAGTCGTTCCTTCATTATAAGTTCCACCTGCGGTATCTACTGAACCACCTTCACCTGCTGATACTGCAAGGGTAAACTTTAACGGTTCCGGTGTTGGAGAATCGCCTCCGCTGTCTTTGCTACAGGAGACGAGGATTAGTCCTAAGAGTAGTATTGTTTTTTTCATTCTTCTTGAATAATCATTAGCTCTTCACCTAGAATATCTGGATTTTTTGCAATCCACTCTTGAAGATGATCTCTTTCCTTAAAACCTAAATCACTAAACAGCCGCTGTTCCAGCTTTACAATGTTGTTGTCACCTTTATTTACTCTAAACATACTTTAAATTTAAGCGTATAAGTGTTGTTGTAATTGTTCAAAACTTGATTTAATTGCATCTGGGTTACCTAACACATCAATAGCGTCGCGCACTCCACCGTACCTTAATTCAAGTAGCTGAGGTAATTTCGTAGATGCCAATTCACTGTAACCCTCCTCCACGTATTGCGAAAGTATAAAGTCTAAAAACTCCTTTTGCTCCTTGGAGTAATCAGCTATTTCGACAGTGGCTCTCTGTGCTCTATTTAACCTAGGTATCAGCGTCGCATTAAAAGCAAGGTGTGCCAGCACATCGTATAAGTCACAATGTGAAGCCTTTACAACAGCTTTGAGTTCATCTAAATGCTTATCCGTATAACCCATTTGTTCGAGCTCTTGCAGGAGCTTTTCTCTAGTTTTAGGATTTGCCCATTGTCTTTTTAACGCCTCTTGATCTTTAAATAGCTTCGGAAGTTCTCCATAGAGCTGCGTAATAAACTGCTCAGAGCTAATGACCTTACCATCTTCTGAGATGAATGTTGTTTCAATGGTGGAATCAATTTAAGACTTACAAATTTAAAAAATTGCCGAGACTTTATTTACGTCCAAGTTTTTCCTAATCATTTCACTCACAGAGCTGTCAAGAGGTTTTCAAAACAAAGAAATTAGTTCCATACTACTGGTAGATGTCACCTGAACTCGAGCGATTTGCTGAAAAACACCATTGTTAACGTTTTGTTGAAAGATTAATACATAATTCGTTGCTTAAAAGTATATTTTGCTTTTATTTTGCTTTTTTTATGTTAAAATTTTATTGATATGTAAATAATTATGTTAAAACTATAGATTAAATGAAAAATAGTAGTTGATCTAATAGTGCGTTTTAAATGCCTACCGGTCGCTGGTTTTTCAAACCAGAGCCACAAACTTCCTGGAGTGCATTGTGAAACGCCTTGGCAATGTGGCAATGTGGCAATGTGGCACTCTGGTAATTTCTAATTAAATATTTATTAAACTATGGATTTATTTAAATCTGTTCGAGGTGAAGAAAAACAAAAAACCACCTTGGAAGAAATCATCAAGAAAATTAAAAACGATACCTTTAAAAAAGCAGTTGACGATTACCGCAACTTGCTTGAAACCAATCCAGATCAAGCGCAACAGTTAAAACTGAATCTTCCGGCTTTCACACGCTGCAGCGATAACCTGGAGAAGTACTCGGGAATAATTCACCTAGATTTTGACAAGTTAAGCGCTGCTGAGATGGACAAAGTCATTTCGTATTTCAAAGAAGAGCCCTACACACATGCACTATTTGTATCACCCTCGAATAACGGTGTAAAGGTTTTTTTTAAAACAGACCGCTCTCCAAGTGAGCATGAAAGCAGTTTTAATTTCATAAGAAATTATTATCACAGAATACTGGGAATTGAGTCTGACAAGAGCATTAAAGATTTTGCCCGATGCTGTTTTGTATCATACGATCCCGAAGCATACTACAATGAAAGTGCATTAATATTTTATATCGCTTCTATAGAAGAAGAACAGTCTTGTGCTGCTTCAAACGATTCACTTGCCGCCTTTGCATGGGAAAACCTAGAAAAATACGATTCATTTTGTGCAGGTAATCGTAGCAATTTTGTATTCAAGTATGCGTGTAGTTGCAATAGATTAGGAGTCTCTCTTGATGATACAATAAAATACGCACTTCAATTTTCTGTCACGGACTTTAAAGCAGAAGAAATTACAAAAATTACTGAAGGTGTTTATGATCGCAATGCACTGGAACACGGCAGTACCCAATTGCCAAGTTGCCAAGTTGCCAAGTTGCCATCTTTAGAGACGCCAATGATTAATGAACAATACTACACTGACTTGCCTGTTCCCCTGAGAGAAGCTTGCATGCACTTCAAGCATAGAGATCGAGATATTTTTCTAACTGGCACATTATCCGTACTCAGCGCAGCAACAGTAAATATCAGTGGCTTGTATGGCGGCAGAAGGTATCGACCTAATCTCTTTTCTTTTGTTGCGGCACCACCTGCGAGCGGAAAAGGCAACATGAAATACGCTAGAGATCTTGCGTTTTGCATTAGCGAAACTTTTAAAGAACAATACTCTCAAGTCGACACAAATGAGGATTCAGCACCAGCCACATTTTTCATCCCTGCCAACACCTCTGCGTCAATGCTTAAATCACACTTAGAGTCAAATGAAGGTAAAGGTGTAATGTTTTCTACAGAAGCCAGAACCCTATTTAGTGCACTCAAACAAGACTTTGGAAACTTCGAGGACGATTTGCTTAAAGCATTTCAAAACGAGGAAATTGAGTTCAGCAGGAAACAAAATTTTGAATACATCAAACTCGAAAACCCCTGCTTCTCGGTGTGCCTTTCCGGGGTTCATCAAGACCTTCATGCACTTATAAAAAATAAAGCTAGTGGTCTTTTGAGTCGTTTTTTAATCTACACCTTCGATGGTCCCATGGAATGGAAAAGTCCATTTAAAAACAACACAGATCTGGCGAAGTTGTTGACGCCTATTAACGACCAGATTTGCAGTATTGTTGAAGACACAGCTCCGATGAACTTTAGATTTACTCAGGAGCAAGAATTGAAGTTTGACGCAAAAATGAATGCACTAATGAGTGATCATATTAGTCTTAGCTGGATGAGCGATGTCATCCCACGAACAGGTCTTTAAAATTGCGATGCTACTTACACGACTCCGTGAAAAGACAGACGGCACTGTATTTTGCGCTGATAAAGATTTCGATACAGCGCTGTACTTAGCAACTGAAATATACTTTGTTCATGCAAAACATGCGCTTAACTCCCATATGGATCATGCATTAGCAGACAAAAAAAAGACCACATCACCTGCATCTGATGTGTTACCTAAGCTAAATCACAACTTTACGCGTAAGGAATTTGAAACAGCGTTGCATCAACAAGGGACAGAGTTGAGCATAAGATCTATTTCGAATTTACTTAACCAGGCAATAACTGAAGGCAAAATAAAGCGTCGACAACAAGGTAGGTTTGAGAAAATCGAATGAAGCAGAGGTGGCCTTTTAGGGCCACCTTATTTTTCACATTGAATTCATAGCACAGTAAGACGTACTTTTTACAAACTGGATTCTACGTCAATTTATGTGGCAATAGTGTGGCAAAACGCATCAAAATAGACCCAAAGAGGACCTAAGCATATCATTTTAAATTGTATCTTCAAGGTGTCAAGTACAAACGGCAAAACAGCCGCTAAAGCCCAAAAACAAAGAGATCCACCCCTATGGATAGATCTCTTAACGTGTCGGGGTGGCAGGATTCGAACCTGCGACCTCCTGCTCCCAAAGCAGGCGCGATGACCGGGCTACGCTACACCCCGTTAACCTATGGTTAAGGCTATTTTGCGGAGAGACTGGGACTCGAACCCAGGCAGCACTTACGCGCTGACAGATTAGCAATCTGCTCCGTTACCACTCCGGCACCTCTCCCAAGGACCTTTAATTATCATAAAGGCGGGTGCAAAACTATATCTTTAATCTCTAGTTCACAACTATTTTTAAAGAAAATCTTTAGTAAAATTTGAGAATTTAAACAGGGCTTTTGAAGCAGCCTATTCTGGATATTCTACACGTACGTGATAAATATTATTGAGTTTCTTTTTGAGTACTTTTTTGACGTCCTCTATTTCCTTAAATGAAATGTTGGCATTCAAAAATTGCTTGTCCCCCATCTGGGTATTTATAATACGCTCCACAAAGTCATCAATTTCGTTAAAACTTGGTTCTTTCAAACTTTTCGTAGCTGCTTCAACGGCATCGCACATCATTAAAATTGCAGTTTCCTTCGAGAAGGGTATTGGGCCATTATACCTAAAGTGAAACTCCTCTACTTCGGGTTCTGCCTCTTGTTGTTTTTTGAAAAAATAATAGATGAGACTATTACCATGATGCGTTCGAATAAAATCGATTACACGGTCTGGAATATTGTATTTCTGAGCAATTTCAATGCCTTTGATTACGTGAGATTTAATGATATGTGCGCTCTCAAATGGATTGAGCTCGTCGTGCGGATTTGAGGCGTGGATTTGATTCTCAGAATAATAAATGGGATCGTCTAATTTTCCGATATCATGATACAAGGCACCAACTCTTACTAATAAGGCATTGGCATCTATTTCATTGGCTGCAGCTTCAGCTAAATTTGCAACCTGAAGAGAGTGATTAAAGGTTCCTGGAGCCTCATTAGAAAGTACCTTTAACAGTGATGAATTGGTGTCTGAAAGTTCGAGAAGTGAAATATCCGAAACCATTCCAAAAATTCGTTCGTAAAGATAAATCAGTGGCTGTGCGAACAAAGTAACCATCCCATTGATTAAAAATAGCAGTAGAATTCTCAAATCAACACTTACAAAAGAACCGTCGTGAACGCAGGTAAAGGCAACATAGGTGAAAATGTAAACCAGGGTGATTTGACCGACGGTTAAAAATAAATTACTCCTTTTGTGAAGTTCTTGTGCTCCTAAAATAGTCACTATACCAGCCGTTACTTGAACAAAAACAAATTCAAAACTATTGGGCACTACAAATCCAATAATTAATAAAGCAATTACATGCCCAAACAAGCCCAAACGCGCATCGAAAAAGTTTTTCAAAATAAGAGGCAAAATACACAGCGGTGCCATGTACGAATAAGTCTCGTCAATCTGAACAAGGGTAATCACCACAAAAACGAATAGTAGGATGTTCAAAAAGATAAACGTCAACTGATTGTTGTCTTCATAGATACTTGGACGGTATTTTTTGATAAAGAGCATCAGCATGAGCAGTACCAATGCGACAAGCAAGCCATAACCTGTGAGTATGATATAAAAACTCAGTCCGCTGATGAGCTGTGACTGATACTCTGATCGAAGAGATTCAAGCAATTGAAATTCTGACTGCTCAATTATTTTTCCTCGACTCACAATTAAGGTTCCTTCTAAAATCGCACCACGCGTATAAGATATTTGACTCATTTGTTCGTTTAGCACAGCTGCACTGAGCTCCTCATCATAGGTCAGATTGGGTTGAACAGTTTGACTCAATAGTTGTGTGAGTATCGTCCTTTGATCTTCCACAAGACGATAAGCAATCAATTTTTCTATTTTATTTCTTAAGGTTTCTGGATATATTCTTTCATCCTCATCAAGCTTGTAAAGCCGGTTCTCTTTCGAGATTTCAATGTACTTATAGGTGTTGGAGCTCTCGAAAACACCTAAGGAATACAATTCTTCAATGACTTCATTTCCTATCTCATAAACAGCAGATAAGGCTTCGTTTTGTTCGAAATTAAATCCAAAAGTTGCTCTGAACAACTTGTAGAATTCACTTTCTACCTCATTTACAACAGACTCATCAAAATTGAAATAATGAGTTTGATTGAGGCTGATGGTATTCTGTTCTTGTTCTAACTCTAAAATAGATTTTTGAATATCGAAATCAAAGGGGGCGTAAAGATTTTCATATTGCCATGGTCTACCTTTGCTGTACTCGTATTTGAAGTCTACTCCCGCAGGAAACATCCAAATAACGACGAGGACAGAAAAAACAAATAAGGCGTATTTGTAAATCTTTAAATGATTCTTCTGTACGGATTTGTATAAGTCTTTAAGAGTAGCCATAGAAAACCTTAATTGCCATAAAAATAGAAAATATGATTTTAGTATTTTCGTATCAAATAAGAACCCATGCATAAAGTAGTTATTGTTGCAGCAAAAAGAACGCCAATAGGCTCTTTTTTAGGACAACTTTCAAGCATTCCAGCAGTTGAATTAGGCGCAATTGCGATAAAGGCTGCATTAGAGCAAATCACCTTAAAACCTGAAGATATAGACGAAGTATTCATGGGACATGTTGTTCAAGCTGGATGCAAGCAAGCTCCAGCAAGACAAGCTGCACTTTTAGCTGGACTTCCTGAACACACACCCTGTACTACAGTAAATAAAGTTTGTGCTTCAGGACTTAAGTCAGTTCAATGGGCTGCACAATCTATTGCACTGGGAGACAATGATATTTGTGTTGCAGGAGGCATGGAGAACATGAGTCTAATTCCTCATTACAGCTATTTACGTAAAGGACAAAAATTTGGTTCTCAAGCATTTGTAGATGGCTTACAAGAAGACGGATTAAATGATGCATATGACTCGCACGCCATGGGGGTCTGTGCGGATGAATGTGCTGCCAAATACGACTTAAGTCGAGAAGCCCAAGATGAATTCGCTATTAGCTCTTATGAAAAAGCAGCTGAAGCATGGAAAAATGGAGCTTTCAAAGATGAAATTGCTGCAGTCAGTGTTCCCCAACGAAGAGGAGAACCTCTTGTTGTCGATCACGATGAGGAATACCAAAATGTGAGGTTTGATAAAATTCCTCAATTAAGAGCTGCATTTAGCAAAGATGGAACCGTAACTGCGGCCAATGCATCAACCATTAACGACGGAGCAGCTGCCGTTGTGCTAATGAGCGAAGAAAAAGCCAAAAAACTCGGTCTTTCTGTATTGGCATACATCAATAGCTATGCAGATGCTGCAACAGCTCCAAAGTGGTTTACCATTGCCCCATCAAAAGCAATTCCGTCTGTATTAGAAAAAGCTTCTTTAAACATCTCAGATGTTGATTATTTTGAAATCAATGAAGCATTTTCTGCTGTTGCTCTTGCCAATCAAAAAATCTTGAGTATTCCTTCAGAAAAACTTAATACCAAAGGAGGTGCTGTAGCTTTAGGTCATCCCCTTGGCTGTTCCGGCACCAGGATTTTAGTAACCCTTATTTATACGCTTATTCAAAATCAGGGCACTTATGGCCTTGCGGGAATTTGTAATGGTGGAGGCGGAGCTTCTGCAATGCTCATAGAAAGAAAGTAAATCCTTGAAAAATCAATACGGTATTTGTGATTTAAGCGTCATCAATATGTATGACCAGGCAGATGCGCACTCAAGTGTTGTGAATCAAATGCTTTATGGCGACCACTACAAAATTAAAGAAGTGCGAAAGTATTATTTGCTCATTGAATTACAATTTGACAAAAGCAAAGGCTGGATTCACAAAAATCAATTCTTTCCCATCTCAGAAGACCAAGCTCAAGTCTTGAACGATTTTAGTAAGGCTGTTTATAATGACGAACCTATTGGCTATGTAATCGATGGTATTGATAATTTGAGAACCATTCTTTTTGGCGCAAGAATGGATGCTATGCACTGCATTAATCACCACAATAAGGATTTTGAGTTATCTCATAAAACCAAATCAATTCCTGAATTGGCTTTGTCTTTACTAAATACTCCTTTTATGCAAGGCGGAAGATCTACTTTTGGTGTGGATTCTTCGGGATTTACACAGCTGATTTACAAAAACTGCGGTATAGCCTTGTATCGAAGTGTAGAACAGCAATCTGAACAAGGTACACCTTTGAGTTTTATCGAAGAATCAAAGCCTGGTGACTTGGCCTTTTTTGACACGAAAGAAGGGGTCATTCACCACGTTGGAATCATTCTTCCAAATAATTACATCGTACATGCCTTTGGTAAAGTTAGAATTGACCGCTTAGATCACACTGGAATTTTCAACCCCGAAACCAAGCAGTATACGCACCATTTGAGAGTTATAAAGAGCCTAGGTATATAAAAAAAGCCAGCTTAATGCTGGCTTTTTTCTTTTTGTATACTTTCTTACTGCTCTAACAGTGTTCGAATTCTCATGAAATTCTCGTTATCACCGAGTGCGCCATAAATATTTTTAAGCTGGGTTAAGACCTGCTCGTTTTCTGGTACATCTACTAACATGTTTTCTAATATTTCAGCACCTTTTTTGAACAAATCATCTTTTTTTGCCTTCAGCACGTCATACTTATCAAAATCCGCTTTCTTTGATGAAAGAGCCAACTCGTTCATTTCTTCAATCAAAGAGTTTCCTTCATTAATGTACGAGGTTGATAAGTTTAAGCCGGCATTAACATAAGTTGGGTCAATTTCTAAGGCGCGGCTATATGCTGTTCTTGCCTCTTCCATATTTCCTTGCTCCATTGCGATTACTCCAATATTGTATTGCAAATCAGGATTGTCAGGAGCCATATTAGAGGCCTTATTCATGAGTGTCTTAAATTCATCTACATTACCCATCTGGTAATATAAATTTGCCTTATTCAACAGAAGATTTACATCAGAAGGATTATTAGCAATGGCATCATCGTAAGCTAAGAGTGCTTCGTCTTTTTTACCCTGTTGTTGGTAAATGAGCGCAATGTTTTTAACCACCTCAGCTCTTCTAGATTGCGTTTTTGTTTCAGCTGCATCTTTGTGAGTACCCGCTTTTATGTATAAGTCTCTCGTATTCTTGTCGAATTCTTCGACTTCACCAGACTCGATATTCACAGCTGTGTATTTGGTCTCACTACCATCATAATTGATGTCTTTCAGCTCAATGTAATATTTAAGCGCACTATCGTAATCCTGAGCATTCACCGCTGATCCTGCCGCGTAATACAAATAAATAGTGTCCATAGGACGAAGTAGGTAACCTTTGTATAGCTTACTTGATGCTGAAGTGAAATTACCTGCCTGTTGATCGTCAACAGCTCCGTTAATTAAATTTGCTGTAATCTGACTTAATTTTTGTTCGGCATCTGCTGTATTTCTTACCTTACCACTTTGTTTTTCGATGTCAATTACACTTTGATATGAAGAAATAGCTGTGTCATACATGCTGTCGTCTTCTAATGCAAGGTTGTAAGAAGCTTCTCCAAGATAGGCGTAAAAAGTGGATTTTGTTCTAGCATCATCTTGACCGTCTACTAGAGATTTTGCACCCTCTAAAATAGATACGGCTTCAGCATATTCTGCTGCTTTGATGGCTTTAGAAGCTGCTTTAAGCTCGTCTTTCTGAGCAGAAAGATTGAAAACCACTGCCAAAGAAAGGATTGATAAAATTCTTATTTTCATAATTCTTGTATTCTTTATTCTTTAATTATGCAGCGCAAGTTAAGGCTACTGTTTTGTTAATTCAATAGTTATGCCAAATTAAATTTGGATAAAGAAATAGTTAAGATGTACTTTCTGACGATTCTTCAGTTTCTTCGATTTCGTCATCCTCAATTTTCATGACCTTTGCAACAGCAGCTATTTGATCATTATTTTTAAGGTTGATTAAGCGAACTCCCTGGGTGGCTCGACCCATGACTCGAAGATCTTCAACGGGTAGTCGTATAGCAATACCTGACTTGTTAATGATCATCAAATCATCTTGATCGGTAACATTTTTAATAGCTACCAATTCACCTGTCTTATCGGTAATCGATATAGTTTTTACACCTTTTCCACCTCTATTTGTGACCCTGTAATCCTCTAAGTCAGAACGTTTACCGTATCCGTTTTGAGAAACGACCAGGATGTTATCAGTGGTTTCGTTCACAGAAATCATTCCGATGACCTCATCATTCTCATGAGCAAGAGTTACTCCTCGTACTCCTGAGGCATTTCGTCCCATTGGTCTAGTCTTACTCTCTTCGAAACGTATGGCCTTACCCGATTTAAGACCCATTATAATTTGGGAACTTCCAGTGGTCATTTTGGCTTCGAGAAGCTCATCGCCCTCTCTTACTCCGATTGCATTAATTCCACCTTTTCTCGGTCTAGAATATTGTTCTAAAGAAGTCTTTTTAACCACGCCTTTTTTAGTGGCCATAATGACGTAATGCGAATTCACATAGTCTTCATCTTTGAGATCTTTAGTACAAATAAACGCTTTAACCTTATCGTCGTTTTCAATTTGAATGAGGTTTTGAATAGCTCTTCCTTTGGCAGTTCTGCTTCCTTCTGGGATTTCATAAACGCGCATCCAGAAACACTTTCCTTTTTGAGTAAAAAACAACATGTATTGATGGTTTGTTCCCACAAATAGATGTTCTAAAAAGTCCTCATTTCTAGTGGAAGATGCTTTCTGCCCTACTCCTCCTCTATTTTGTGTTTTGTATTCTGAAACAGGAGTTCTTTTGATATAACCGGCGTGAGAAATGGTGATCACCACTTGTTCGTCAGGAATCATATCTTCAATGCTCAGGCTACCTCCAGAGAAGTCAATGACAGATCTGCGCTCATCTCCATATTTATCTTTTACCTCTTGAAGTTCTTCGGTAATAATTTGCATTCTGCGCTCTTCTCTGTCCAAGATGTCTTTAAGATCTTTGATGGTATCTAACAACTCCTGGTATTCAGCTCTTAACTTATCTTGCTCAAGACCTGTGAGTTGACGGAGTCTCATTTCTACAATCGCCTTTGCTTGAAGTTCACTGAGTTCAAATTCCTTCATTAAAGACGCTCGAGCTTCATCGACATTCGCCGATCCTCGAATAATTTCAATAACGCGATCAATATTGTCTGAGGCTATGATTAGACCCTGGACTATATGAGCTCTTTCCTCTGCTTTTCTCAACTCAAATTGGGCTCTTCGCACCACAACTTCATGGCGGTGATTAACGAAGTGTTTGATTAAGTCTTTTAAGTTTAAAAGTTGAGGTCGACCATCGACTAAAGCAATATTATTTACACTAAACGAAGATTGTAGGGCTGTGTATTTGAATAGAGTATTCAAAACGATATTTGGAATTGCATCTCGCTTCAACATGTAGACCACACGCATTCCTTTTCGATCAGACTCGTCTCGAATAGCAGATATTCCTTCTATTTTTTTGTCATTGACCATATCCCAGGTCTTTTTGATCATGTCTGCTTTATTGACTTGGTACGGTATTTCAGTAACAACAATGGCCTCTTTCCCTTGAACTTCTTCGATAATGGCCTTAGCTCTCATGACTACACGACCGCGACCAGTCATAAAGGCATCCTTCACTCCTTCGTAACCATAAATGGTTCCTCCCGTTGGAAAATCAGGTGCTTTAATATATTGAATGAGTTCCTCAATTTCAATTTCAGGATTTTTAATGTAAGCAATAGTGCCATCAACAACCTCTGACAAATTGTGTGGTGGCATGTTTGTTGCCATTCCCACAGCAATTCCAGAAGCTCCGTTAACTAGTAGATTAGGAACTCTAGCAGGAAGAACTGTAGGTTCCTTGAGCGAATCATCAAAATTGAGTTGAAAATCAACCGTTTCTTTATCGATGTCGGAGAGCATCTCATCTGCAATTTTTCGCATTCGAGCCTCCGTGTAACGCATTGCAGCCGGCGAATCTCCGTCTACAGAACCAAAGTTACCCTGACCATCGATCATCATATATCGAAGACTCCACTCTTGTGCCATACGCACCATAGTATCGTATACCGAGGTGTCGCCGTGAGGGTGATATTTACCTAATACCTCTCCTACTATTCTGGCAGATTTTTTATGTGCTGATGTAGATCTCACTCCAAGTTCATGCATACCAAACAACACTCTTCTGTGTACGGGTTTAAGACCATCTCTTACATCTGGTAGTGCACGTGAAACAATTACGGACATCGAATAATCGATGTAAGCCGATTTCATTTCATCTTCAATATTTATTGGAATTAGCTTTTCTCCTTCACTCATCGCGTCGTAAGCATTTACTGATTAAATAATGTGGCAATTTAATTAAAACTAGGGTCCTAATAATTGAAGATTCGCAACAAAAATCAACTATTTATTAACATTGGTTCAAAAATTTGTTCGCTGACACAACATCCCGTCAGAATAATTGTTTTATTGAAGAATAGAATGCTTATTTTTAACTTTTGAAAAGAAAATGTATGGATGATAATTTCTCGCCAAGAGTCAAGGACGTTTTAGCCTTTAGTAAAGAAGAAGCCCTTCGTTTAGGGCATGATTTTATTGGAACTGAGCACCTTCTTTTGGGTATCTTAAGAGATGGAGGCGGCAAGGCAGTTCACATACTTGACGGAATGGATATCGACCTTGACCAACTCAGACGTAAAACAGAAATTTTGACTCCAGCCACTACCGAACACGACAGTTTGAGTAAGGAGAAAAAAAATCTGCGTTTAACCAGGCAGGCTGAGAGAGCGCTTAAAACAACTTTTTTAGAAGCCAAGTTATTTCAAAGCTCTACTATCAATACAGCGCATTTACTGCTTTGTATCTTGAGAAACGAAAACGACCCTACCACTAAACTGCTTCAGAAATTGAAAATCGATTACGACAATGTCAAAGACCAGTTTAGATCGATGATTACCTCTGAAGACGATTATATAGACGAACCGACTTCAGAATCCTCTTTTCCCAGTGATTCGGAGGAAGAAGACGAAGAAAAGGACTTTAGCAGTTCCAAATCATCTAAGTCTTCGTCATCTACTAAACGGGGTGCAAAATCCAAGACACCGGTTTTAGACAATTTCGGAAGAGACCTAACGCAACTAGCCGAAGAAGAGAAATTAGATCCCGTTGTGGGTCGCGGAAAAGAAATCGAGCGCGTCTCACAAATACTATCACGACGCAAAAAAAACAATCCTTTATTAATCGGTGAGCCGGGCGTTGGTAAAAGTGCCATTGCAGAGGGATTAGCGCTTCGAATTGTGGAGAAAAAAGTCTCACGCGTACTCTATAACAAACGTGTTATCACATTGGACCTTGCCTCCCTTGTTGCAGGAACCAAATACAGAGGACAATTTGAAGAACGCATGAAGGCCGTTATGAACGAGCTCGAAAAAAATGATGACGTCATATTATTTATAGATGAAATCCACACTATTGTGGGTGCGGGTGGAGCAACAGGAAGTTTAGACGCATCAAACATGTTTAAACCTGCATTGGCAAGAGGTGAAATTCAATGTATAGGTGCAACCACTTTAGATGAATACAGACAATATATCGAAAAAGATGGTGCCTTAGAGCGCAGGTTTCAAAAAGTCATGGTTGAACCAGCAACAGTTGAAGAGACCATTGATATCTTGAAAAATATTAAATCAAAATATGAGGACCATCACAACGTGACCTACACTGACGAGGCCCTCACATCTTGTGTGCTTTTGACTAATAGATACATCTCTGACAGGTTTTTACCAGACAAAGCTATTGATGCCTTAGATGAAGCGGGATCCAGAGTACATATTGTCAATATGAATGTTCCTGAAAGTATCTTGGAATTAGAAGAGAAACTAGAAGCCACCCGTGAACAGAAGAATACTGTTGTTAAAAAACAGAAATACGAAGAAGCTGCCAAACTTAGAGATGATGAAAAGAGACTCGAGAAATTGCTAGAAGCAGCACAACTCGAGTGGGAAGAAGAAAGTAAACAGCACCGAGAGATCGTCGATGAAGAAAATGTCGCCGATGTCGTTTCAATGATGAGTGGAATACCTGTAAACCGCATAGCACAGACAGAGAGTAATCGTCTTGCGGAATTACCTGAAATTCTCAATGCCTCGATCATAGGTCAAGATGAAGCTGTCTTAAAAGTTTCTAAGGCAATACAACGAAATAGAGCTGGTTTAAAAGATCCTGACAAACCTATTGGCTCTTTTATCTTTTTGGGACAAACAGGGGTTGGTAAAACTCAGTTGGCCAAGGTTTTGGCCAGAGAGTTATTTGATTCTGAAGATGCCCTAATAAGAATCGATATGAGCGAATACATGGAAAAATTTGCCATCTCAAGATTAGTAGGGGCTCCTCCGGGTTACGTAGGTTACGAAGAAGGAGGTCAACTCACTGAAAAGGTAAGGAGAAAGCCTTATGCGGTAATACTTCTAGATGAGATTGAAAAGGCACATCCGGATGTATTCAACATGCTTTTACAAGTTTTAGATGACGGTTTTTTAACTGATAGTCTCGGACGAAAAGTTGACTTTAGAAACACTATAATCATTATGACCTCTAACATCGGAGCGAGGCAAATTAAAGATTTTGGTCAAGGCGTAGGTTTTGGAACTGCCGCCCGCAAAGCACAAGAGGGCGATTTTCAAAAAGGTGTTATAGAAAAAGCACTAAAAAAGGCATTTGCTCCAGAATTTCTGAATCGTATTGACGATGTGGTAGTTTTCAATAGTCTTGATAGAGATCACATCAATTCTATCATAGATATTGAACTTAGAGGTGTCATTAAGCGCATTAAATCACTTGGTTACGAACTCACCTTAACCAAAAAAGCCAAAACATTTATAGCGGATAAAGGTTTTGACAAAGATTTTGGAGCTCGTCCACTGAAAAGAGCAATTCAAAAGTATATTGAAGACAAACTCGCAGAGGAAATTGTGAATGCTAGATTGAGTGCTGGTGATCACATAAAGTTAGATTTGAGTAAGAATAAGGAAGATCTTGTAGTAGTTAAAGAACCTGTGAGGAAAGAATAGCCTTACACTGCATTGTCAGAAAAGAGATAATTTTTTCATAATTAATTGAATTGAAGTGTTTTAAAACAGATTAAATCGGTTTTTATCTGTTATCTACGTTTTTGTAACAGCTTGACAGAGAACTTTGTAGCATGAAATTGCTCGAAGCTCAAGTAGCTACATATGAATTGGAATATGGCCTTGTTAAAGTGAGTGCTAAAACCATGCACGTCTTCTTTAACGCCGATGCCATTATAGATCTCGAAACGGTATATCAGTTAATTGGAATCTCAGAAGTCCATTTTAGAGACCAAACCTTTGGTGTTTTATTGGATTATCATAATCAATACACAATAGATCCACACGCGCTGAACTTTTTGGCACAAGTGGAACATTTTAAAGGACTAGCACTATTAACACATCAGCAAAAAGCAATCCTTAATTTTGGCATCGTAAAACTGTTTTTTGAAAAACCCATTGAGGTCTTTTATTCTCTTGAAAATGCCGAGTTATGGCTATCAAATAAGATTGCGGCATAATTGGTTGCTTAATTCACAGAAAATCTACTGTAAATTCTGAATTCTTTTGGTGAATTTTTATTTTTTTGCATTATCATCAAAAAAATATGAAGTATAGCCCTATCCTTTTATCAAATTGTAATTTCGCGGCTCATTAAAATTTCATAGCATGGTTGTCTTAAAGTTTGGAGGTAGCTCAATAGCAGATGTACAAGCCTTACAGAAACTGGGAAGTATTGTTCTAGAAAAATACAATTCATACAATAGCCCAGTTATTACTGTGGTCTCAGCAGTTGGTGGAACGACAGACTTAATTGAAAAAGCGATAGATCAAGCAGAACAAAAAAATAAATCTTATCTCACTGTAGTACAACAAATCAAAGATTTACATGAACCCTTTTTAGAGTTTATTCCTATTGGAGCTGATTTAAAACAAGATATTGGCCAAGATTTTGAAGATCTTGAAACCATATTAGGAGGTGTCTTTCTAATCGGTGAAGCTAGTTTAAGAACCCGTGACAAGGTACTGGGATACGGTGAACTATTATCCTCTAAACTGCTAAATGCCTATTTGAATTCACTCGATGTGGTCAGCACCTATATGGATTCAAGAGCATTATTAACAACAGACAGCAACTTTTCTCAGGCAAAGGTAGATTTGCAAACAAGTTATGCTCAAATTGAATCTTTTGCTGCTCAAATTAATCAAATTGCAGTAGCTCCCGGTTTTATAGCAAGAGATGAAAATGGTATTCCAACTACCTTAGGACGAGGAGGATCTGATTTTACGGCATCGCTATATGCCGCTGCAACAAAAGCTGAAATTCTTTTCATTTATACCGATGTAAGTGGTATGTACACCTCTGATCCGCGAATTGTCAAACAAGCACGACCCTTGGATGAACTCTCTTATCAGGAAGCATTGGAATTATCTCACTTTGGAGCAAAGGTCTTACATCCTCCAAGTGTTCAACCTGTTTTCAGTGCTGGTATTCCTTTGTATATTAAAAACACCTTTCAACCAGAAGACAAAGGAACATTAATCACAAAAGAAGGGAGTACAAAAGCTAATGTAGTTAGTGGCCTAAGCCATATGCATGATATCGCACTACTTACGATTGAGGGCCCTTCAATGGTTGGGACCAAGGGAACCTCAAAACGTATATTTGAAGCCTTAGCCTTGGCTGAAATAAACATTATTCTGATCACACAAGCTTCTTCAGAACATTCACTTTGCATTGGGATATCACAACACAATGGCGAATTAGCCAAAAAAGCTCTTGAAGAAGCTCTTGATTATGAATTAGAAACTCAAAAAATATATCCGCTTCGAATAGAAACAGAACTGAGTATTATCGCTTTAGTTGGAGACAATATGCGTTCTCATCAAGGTTTGAGTGGTAAATTATTCTCGACCTTAGGTAGTAATAATGTAAACGTAAAGGCTATTGCACAAGGGGCTTCAGAGCGAAATATTTCTGTAGTAATCTCAAAAAGAGATGTCACCAAGGCGCTAAATGCTGTGCACGAACGCTTTTTTGAAAAACAACTCAAATTAATCAACTTATTTATTACAGGTGTTGGAACGGTAGGCTCGAAACTTCTAAATATTTTGAGTCAACAGAAGGACTATTTTGAAGAAGAGTTGAGATTGCAACTACGAGTATGTGCCATATCAAACTCTAGAAAAATGTATTTTGATCCCAATGGATTAAACATTTCGAATTGGGCTGAACTTCTAGAACAAGGCGAATCCGCAGATATGCACGCCTTTCAGACTAAGGTTCAGGGCCTAAATTTGCGAAACAGTGTTTTTGTCGACAATACCGCTAGCGAACACATTGCATCTTGTTATGAAGCTTATCTCGACAAGAGTATTGCTGTTGTTACTTGTAATAAAATTGCCAGTTCGTCAAAGTATGAGCGCTACGCCAACTTAAAGGCCCTGAGTAAAAAATACCAGACTCCGTTCTTGTTTGAAACTAATGTGGGTGCAGGACTACCCATTATTGACACCATAAAACAGCTCGTAAACTCGGGTGACCAAATAAGAAGCATTAAAGCCGTTCTCTCTGGAAGTCTAAACTTTATATTTGATAGTTTTAATGATGAAGTGAAATTCGTTGACATCGTCAAACAAGCAATGCAAGGGGGCTACACTGAACCCGATCCTAGAATTGATCTCAGCGGTACAGATGTCAAACGAAAGATTTTAATTTTAGCGCGAGAATCAGGATACGAATTAGAAATGCAAGATATTGCCTCATTAGAATTTTTACCTGAAACATGCCGAAATACAAAAGATGTAGACTCTTTCTTAAAAGAGCTCGATAAAAATCAAGAGCATTTTACTAAACTCTTCTTAGATGCCCAAAAAGAAAAAGCTAAATTAAAATTTGCTGCTAGTTTTGTAGCTGAAAACAAAAACTCATTTAAAGCGAGTGTTGGATTAGAAAAAGTAGATATGAACAATGATTTTTACCATCTTTCAGGGAGTGATAACATCATCTTGATTTACACGGATCGCTACAGAGAAAACCCACTTGTAATCAAAGGTGCAGGTGCAGGTGCAGACGTTACCGCTTCTGGAATTGTCGGAGATATCATACGCTCTGGAAATCATCTCGAATAAATGGAAAAAATTTCAGTTTTTGCGCCCGCTTCAGTTGCAAACGTTTGTGCAGGATACGACGTCCTAGGCTTTTCATTTGCCGCTGTAGGTGATCATATGCACTTTGAAAAAACTGCAGAAAAAGGGGTTCGTATTTCTGAAATCGTTGGCGCACAATTACCTCTTACACTCGAAGATAACGTGGCAGGAGTGGCGATAAAACATCTCTACAATCGTTTTGAAGCTCAAATCGATTTTGGTATCGACATTCGTATTGAGAAAAAAATTAAGCCCGGAAGTGGGATTGGCTCTAGTGCAGCAAGTGCTGCTGGAGCAATTTTTGGAGCAGATGCCCTACTGAATTCGCAATTGTCGTCTACTGAACTCATTTCATTAGCTATGAAAGGAGAAGCTGTTGCTAGTGGTTGTGAACATGCGGATAATGTGGCTCCTTCCCTACTTGGTGGATTTTCTCTAATCAGCAGTTATAGTCCATTAACGGTGAGCAGTATTTATTGTGATTTGGATCTTCACGCCGTTGTACTTCATCCAAAAATTGAAGTCAAAACAAAAGAGGCTCGAGCGGTACTTCCCTCAAAAATTCCTTTGAGTTTAGCCACGCAGCAATGGGGTCATCTCGCTGGTCTGATTTTAGGGTTAACAAGATCAGATGCTTCGCTGATTAGTAGACACCTTAAAGACTTAGTAATCGAACCACATCGCAAAAAGCTTATTCCAAAATTCGAGCAGTTCAAATCGGCTGCTATGGATGAAAACGCTTTAGGTTTTGGCATATCTGGCTCTGGACCTTCTGTATTTGCATTATGCGAAGGAAGCCAAACGGCTGAAAGAATTAAAGCCAACATAATGCAAATTGCCTCTGCACAAGATTACGATTTTAGTTTGTACTCAGGAGAAATAGACAACAAAGGAACACATGAAATACGTTAGCCTAGCCAATAACGAACAAACCACATCTTTTAAACAGGCTGTAATACAAGGACTTGCACCAGACAAAAGCCTTTATTATCCGGCCTATATTCCACAATGGAAATCTTCCTTTATTGAACAAATTCCAAAACTTTCTAATCTCGAAATTGCGCTTGAGGCCATGGGTCCTTTTGTAGACGAAGACCTCAGCCTTTCTGAGTTAGAGCTGATTTTAACCGATGTACTTTGTTTCGATTTTCCCCTGCAAAAAGTTGGAGACTTTTACAGTTTAGAATTGTTTCACGGCCCCACCCTTGCCTTTAAAGATGTAGGAGCAGGATTTATGGCTAGATGTTTGGGTCGATTTATTCAAGACGAACAAAATAAGAAAGCAACAGTGCTTGTGGCCACTTCTGGTGATACTGGAGGTGCTGTAGCGAATGGATTCTTGGGCGTTGAAGGTATTGATGTGGTAATTCTTTATCCAAGCGGAAAAGTAAGTCCTATTCAAGAAAAACAGCTCACAACCCTAGGGCAAAACATTACGGCACTTGAAGTACAAGGCACATTCGACGATTGCCAAGCCATGGTAAAAAAGGCCTTTGTTGATGCTGATATTACCTCCAAAGTCAAATTGACTTCAGCCAATAGCATCAATGTGGCCAGGTGGATTCCACAAATGCTGTACTACATTTTTGCCTACAAGACGTTAAAAAACAATGGCATTCATGATCTTCCTGTATTTGCTGTGCCTTCGGGAAATTTCGGAAACATTTGTGCCGGTATTCTTGCACACAAAATGGGCCTACCTGTCTCACATTTTATCGCTTGTAACAATGCTAACGACACTGTGGTAGATTTTATGAACACTGGGGTTTATCGACCTAAAGAAACGGTAGCTACGATTTCTAATGCCATGGACGTAGGTAATCCCTCAAATTTTGTTCGAATTTTAGAACTCTTCAACAAGCAGAAAAAAGAACTTGAATTAGATTTTACTGCGCTTTCTTATTCTGATGCTGAAACGAAAGCTGCCATGCAAGAAATCTATGATGAATTCAATTATGTGGCTGACCCACATGGAGCGGTAGCCTATTTAGGTTTACAAGCATATACGGCAAAAAATCCGACAAGCGCTGGTGTATTTCTTGAAACAGCACACCCCTCTAAATTTATAGACGTGGTCGAGTCGACTCTTGATATTGAGGTTTCTCTTCCTGAAAATGTGCGCTACTTAATGAATCGCAAAAAACATAGCATTCTTACTTCAAATTATGAAGATTTGAAGTCTTTTTTACTGCAATAGAATTCGGTAACTTCGCTTGCAAATAACGTAAGCCTATGAAAAAGACTGCTCTATTCGAACAGCATAGTGATTTGGGTGCAAAAATAGTTGACTTTGCAGGTTATCAAATGCCTTTGAGCTATGAAGGTGTATCAATAGAACACCATCAAGTAAGAAATGACTGTGGCGTTTTTGATGTATCTCACATGGGAGAATTTTTTGTAAGTGGGGAGCATGCTACAGCTTTGATATCTAAAATAAGTTCTAACGATATCACAAAATTGAATCCAGGGCAGGCACAATACAGTTGCATGCCGAATGAAACAGGAGGAATAGTTGACGATCTTATCATCTACAAACTCGCTGAAAATAACTATATGCTGGTGGTTAATGCCTCAAATATCGAAAAAGACTTTGCCCATATTCAAAAATACAATGCGACAATAGGAGCATCTCTGACCAATGAATCTGACTCCTATGCCTTGCTCGCTATTCAAGGACCTAAGACTATTGAGTTAATGCAGCCTTTAAGTTCGGTTAATTTGGCTCAAATTCCTTTTTATCAATTTACTAAAGGTGATTTTGGTGGAATTCCTGAAGTTATCATCTCTGCAACGGGGTATACAGGTTCAGGAGGATTTGAAATCTATTGTAAGAACGATGAAGTGGCCCAAATTTGGACTAAAGTTCTCGAACAAGGAGCAAAACCAATTGGACTGGCCGCCAGGGATACCCTACGATTAGAAATGGGCTATTGCTTGTATGGAAATGATATCGACGATACTACTAGCCCATTAGAGGCAGGCCTAGGATGGATTACAAAATTCAACTGTGATTTTGTCAATGCTGCCAATCTCAAGGCGCAAAAAGAAAACGGAGTCTCTAAAAAACTTATTGGATTTGAGATGATTGAAAAAGGTATTCCGCGAAAAGACTACAAGGTTGTCAACGAAAACCAAGAGGAAATTGGTCTAGTCACCTCTGGAACTATGTCTCCTTCACTATCTAAAGGAATAGGTTTGGCATATGTCAAAACGGCTTATGCTGCAATTGAAACTACTATTTACATTCAAATTCGAAATAAAACAGTTGCTGCTAAAGTGGTTAAACCACCTTTTTATAAATCCCTTTAAGCCTTATGAAAAATAAACGCATTCTCATATTGGGAGGAAGCGGATTTATTGGTAGAGCCATCTACAAAGAACTCAGTGATTATTTTGATTGCAGAGCAACCTATTGTCACAGCACTAGTTTTGAAGAGAATGCTAGGTATTACGCTTTCGATTTTAGAACGGACTCGGTAATAAGCCTGCTCAAAATTATCCAGCCAGATATCGTTATCAACTGTTTAAGAGGAGAATCAAATCAACTAATAACAGTCAACCAAGAGCTGATCGAAGTAGCCCTTAATCTATCCTTTAAAATCATCACATTTTCTTCTTCCAATGTGTTTGACGCCTATGTGCAATACCCTTCGTATGAAAACGATAAAACACTATCGAATAGTTCTTTCGGTAAAATGCAAATCAAAATTGAAAATGATCTTATTCGGAAAAACGATTTAGACTATTTGATTTTAAGATCTCCGATGGTTTTTGGTTATAACGCTCCAAGAGTTAAGGAATTGAAAAAGATAGTTGAACTCAATGAAGCTATTGAGGTATTTCCAAACCTCATCATTAATGCTGCCCATATCAACAGATTAACTCAACAACTGCATTACCTGATCAACAAGGACCGTTTTGGAATTTATCATCTGGGAAGTGAGGATCTGATACTGCACGAGGATTTAATTTTTGAAATACTCGATAAATTAAACTTGCAAGATGTACTGATTAAAAGAGTTTACACTTCAAACGATGATCGTTATCTCGCTGTTCTATCAAAAGTGAATTCACTTCCAGAACATTTGAATTATTCCATTTCTGAGATCATCAATGAAATCAAACTTATTGAAGATTGAGTTGGTTTTTCTATTTTTAAACTCTAATTAATAAAGCATATGGGAAGAGCATTTGAATTTCGAAAAGCCCGTAAAATGAAACGTTGGGCAGCCATGTCCAAGGCATTTACACGTATTGGAAAAGACATCGTAATGGCTGTAAAAGAAGGAGGACCAGATCCCGACAGCAATTCTAGACTACGAGCGGTGATTCAAAATGCCAAATCTGTTAATATGCCCAAAGACAATATCGAAAGGGCTATAAAGCGTGCTTCTGATAAAAATCAAGGCGACTACAAGGAGGTGCTCTTTGAAGGTTACGGTCCTCACGGAATAGCTATTTTAGTAGAAACAGCTACAGATAACAATACTAGAACAGTAGCTAATATCAGAAGCTACTTCAACAAATGTAATGGAACTTTAGGTACCTCTGGATCGGTTGAGTTCATGTTTGATCACACCTGTAATTTTAGAATTCAATCCGAGGGAATCGATATTGAAGAGCTCGAGTTAGAATTTATTGATTTTGGGGCAGAAGAAATTTTTCAAGACGAAGATGGAATCATGATATACGCTCCTTTTGAGAGCTTTGGAGCGATTCAAAAAGAGCTGGAAGATCGAGATATTGAAATTCTTTCTTCCGGATTCGAGCGTATTCCAACAACAACCACTTCATTAAATGCAGAACAGGTAGCCGACATCGAAAAACTTTTGGAAAAAATTGAAGAAGATGACGATGTGCAAAATGTTTACCACAGTATGCAAGAGTAGATTTAGAAAATAGACTTTAACTGTGTGAGTCGTTCTATCTTGAGGTATTGGTGGTCTTTATCTATTTCTTTTTCACTGACCTCTTCATGTGCCCATGTGGTATGAAAAGGAATGTGTATAGCTTTAGCTCCAATGTTTAAAAGAGGTAACACATCTGATTTTAAAGAATTACCGATCATAACAAATTCATCGACATCAATTTCTAAATGTGCTAACAGATCGCTGTAATTTTTTTCTTTCTTATCGCTCAAAACTTCAACGTGTTGAAAGTATTTAGAAAGACCTGATTTTTGAAGTTTACGCTCCTGGTCTAACAAATCTCCTTTAGTCATTACTATTAATCTATACTTTGGAGCTAAATACTGCAATGTCTCTTGAACTCCGTCTAGGATTTCTACGGGTTGATCAATCATACGCTTGCCCATAGCGATAATCTTCGAGAGTGTTTGAGTATTGACCTGACCTGAGGAGAGTTCAATAGCCGTTTCTAGCATAGAGAGCATAAAACCTTTAACACCGTATCCATAGAGCCTTAGGTTTTCCATTTCTTTAGCAAAGAGTTCGTTGTCAATTTTATTCTTGGTCTCAAACTCTTGGAGTAAGTCTGCAAATTTATCTTCGGTTTCTCTAAAATAAGTTTCATTTACCCAGAGCGTATCATCTGCATCAAAACCGATTGTTCGAATAGTATTGTAATCTTTCATTATTGCGATTTTAATCTAAATCGAGCACGTTCTAAATCTTCAGGGGTATCTATTCCTATATTATCAATGTGTGTAGTGACCATTTTCATGGTGCGATTGTATTCTAAGAATCGAATGGCTTCAATTTTTTCGGCAGCTTCTAGAGCTTTGATTTCCATCTGAGAAAATTCAATTAGCGCACTTTTTCGAAAAGCGTAGACCCCTATGTGCTTGTAGTATTGGGTATTTTCAATATTAGCTCGATTATACGGAATAGGTGAGCGCGAAAAATACATAGCACAATCATCTTTATCGCAAATTACTTTTACCACATTTGGATTGTTTATTTCAGCAGTATCCTCAATAGGTGTTTTGAGGCTGGCTAGGTCTATCTGCGCATTTTTATCTTTTTTAAAGATATCGATTAACAAAGACAAACTTTGAGCATTTATAAAAGGTTCGTCTCCTTGAACATTGACAATGACATCTGCCTCAATCTTATTTGCAGCTTCAGCTAGGCGATCACTTCCTGTTTCATGCTCAGCTTCGCTATAAATTACTTGATCTGTATTAAAAAGACTGCCTATTTCTGCGGCATCTGTTACTACATAGACGTGGTGAAATAAACCCGTTTTTAGGGCTGCCTCGTAGGTCCGTTCAATGACGGTCTTTCCGTTTAAATCTTGAATAAGCTTTTTAGGGAATCGACTGGCTTCCAATCTGGCCGGTATCATGGCGACAACTTTCATAGGCGAAATTTATTCAAAATATTTATTTTCAAAACCAATGAGGTACACTGATTTTTTTGCTCTGGTCAAGGCTGTGTACAACCAGCGCTTAGCGTTCTGATCGAAACCATCCGGTAAAAAAGGTTGTTCGATAAACACGTTATCCCACTGTCCTCCTTGAGCTTTATGACAAGTTAGGGCATACGAAAACTTGACTTGAAGCGCATTGAAATATTTGTTGTTTTTAACTGCTAAGTATTTTTTATAATTTGAACTCTCATGTTCATAGTCAGCTTTGACTTGTTGATAGAGTTGGTTTGATTCTTCATAGGTAAGGGCCGGCGTCTCAGACTCTATGGTATCCAAAATCAGGACCGTTTCAAAAGGGTCCATTTTGGGATAATCTACCAATTTGACTTTTACTTCAGCGAACCGAAAACCGTACAAATCAATGTATTTAAAGATTTCTAAAAGCTCAATTAAATCTCCATTGGCAATGAATCCAGCCTCGCTTTTTGGACTGATCCAAAAGTAATTGTTTTTAACTACCATGAGGTAATCGCCAACATTTAATTCATCGTCTAAATACAAGATGCGAGATCTGATATTTTTATTGAACAAATTGGCTCTTTTATTCGATCGAACTATTATGGCAGTTTCTTCTAAACCGGACAATCTGTAACTATCCTCAAGTCGTTCTTGAATATCATTTCCATCAATTAATCGTTCTATCTCAGGTTTTTCATTGAGCTGAAATCGAAACGAACTGCTCATTTGATCAAAAAGTGTTTCCCGCAGAAGAGTAGCATTGAATAAAATTCCGCTATCACTGGCTTGGCGAACTACCTCATTTAATTCACAACTCAACAATGAACAATCGAAATTTCTTTCGAGATATTCTTCATCGAGAGCTGGGCTTATTTCTGAGTGAACAGGAGGAAGCTGGGCGGTATCACCAACTAACAAAAGTTTACACTTGTACCCAGAGTGAACGAACGAAATTAAATCTTCTAATAAAGACGACTTTTCAACTTGGGTATCCGAAATCATTGAAGCCTCGTCGACAATGAAAAGTGTGTTCTTGTGTTTATTAACTGCAGGAGTGAATCGTATACCCGCATCTTTCTCACTTTTGACGTGATAAATTTTCCTGTGAATCGTAAAAGAGACTGTACTTGTGTAGGAAGAAATTACCTTAGCAGCTCGACCTGTTGGAGCCATTTGAACCGACTTCATCGAAATATTCCAGAGTTTTTTAACCAGTGTGCTAATCAATGTAGTTTTCCCCGTTCCGGCGTAACCTCTAAGCACAAAAATCTGCTTATCAGTAGGGTTACATAAAAAATTAGACAACATCCTTATGCTGTGGAGTTGAATGTCTGTAGGTGCAAAAGGAAAGGAATCGATTATAAGGTGTTCAAACTCTTGGGCGTTCAAATTTTAATTTTGTCGTAAGTTACCATCATTTGCACCGAAATACCTTTGCTAATCAAAAAAAATTGTAGATTTGTTTTTAACCAAACGATCAAATTATCTAATAATGAAAAAAGTTCTTACGGCAGTTCTTTGGATAGTTTCTATACTACTAGGATACTTAATTTATCAATCAATTATGGCTCCTATCGAATTCAACAAGACAAGAGAAGAGAGATTCACAGCCGTCATTGAAAGATTGAAAGAAATTAAAGTTGCTCAAGAAGCATTCAAAACCGTTAACGGTAACTACGCTGGTGACTTTGAAGGTTTAGTGCAGTTTATTGATACCGCTGAATTTACAATTACGCAGCAAAGAGATTCTTCTTTTATGCGCTACAATAGAGTGTATAGAATCGATATGCAAGTAGATACTGTAGTAATTGATACTTTAGGTCGCGTTTCGATTAAAGATTCGCTATTTAAGAATTCGATGTCATATAAAGAGTTGATGAATGTACCCTTTGCTCAAAACGGAGAAACATTTGAACTCAAGGCAGAAATTATCACTAAAGGAAACTTCCAAGTTCCCGTTTTTATGGCCTCAGTTAAGAAAGATGTGGTTTTATACGATCAACCAGATGACTTAAGGCTAAAAGAAAATACGCATAACAGTATTGAGGAGGTAAATGGAAACCAAATCGTAGTAGGTTCTTTAACAGAAGTTAGTACAAGCGGTAACTGGCCTTCTATTTATGACAAAAAATAAATTAGTGTCTTTCTTTTGACAACAGAATCAAACACAAATTCTAATACAAGACTATCCATTCGGCTCTCGCAGGATGGATTTTCTTTTTGGATAATTGATGAGCAGTCTAGATCACTTGAAGACTATGGCGAATCATCAACAAAACAAAGCACACATACAGGTGAAAACTATATCATTGAACAACTCACTCAGACCATTCATAACTTTAAAGAAAAAATAGACGCAGTTTCTTTGATTTATACCACTGAGGTAGTTATTGTGCATGAGTCAGTATTTGATCAGGAGCAACTCAAGAATTACTTTCAACTCTCTGCGCCATTAGGTGATTGTGAACTGACTTATTTAAGTGATGACTTTGAACGCAATTACGTGTTTAAAAAATTACCTAAAGTAGAGTCACTATTGATTGAACATTTTGACTCATTTGATTTAGAGCACAGTGCTAGAACAATTTCCCAATTTAAAATTCCAAAGACCATAGATCAAAACTTTGATGAAGATTTAGTTATTGCCAGTATTGACTCTTACCGTATAGAGATTTCTCTATATCAAAAAGCGCGTTTACAGATGTTTAATAGCTTTCCGTTAGTAGGAGGCGAAGATTGTCTCTATTATATTCTAAACGCGATTCAACAATGCGAGGGAGAGGTCCAAAACACTCAGTTATTATTGTTAGGACAAAAAACTCAAATCACAAACTTTGAAGAAAGTCACGGAACACATTTTAAAAGTTGTAGAAGTGCAGATTTTTTTGATATTGATTTGAATTATCCCAAAAAAAATCCTCCTCTAGCGATATTCTCTTCTATGATGAATTAAACGATGAGAATAATCTCTGGTCTTCATAAAGGGCGTAGAATAAGCGCTCCCAAAAATCTACCTGTTCGTCCTACAACAGACATGGCTAAAGAGGGACTGTTCAATATTCTCACTCATCAGCTTGATTTTGAAGATATCAGTGTTTTAGACTTGTGCTGTGGAACAGGTAACATTTCATTTGAATTTGCTTCAAGAGGATGCCGAACATTGACGGCTATTGATCAGCACAAGGGCTGTATTTCCTTTGTAAAAAAAATGAATACAGATTTAGATTTTTCAATTACAGCAATACAACAAAATATCTTTGGATACCTGAAAAACAACAAACAGATCTTTCAATTGGTATTTGCAGACCCTCCTTATAATTTCAGCAATGAACAATACGCTGAAATCATTGAACTAGTTCTTGAAAAAGCATTGAGTTCAGATGGGCAATTTATTCTAGAACACGAAAGTGTGATTTCTTTTGAAAATCATCTCAATTTCACCCGCGTCAGGAATTACGGCAATTCTTGTTTTAGTTTTTTTGAAAAAAGCAGGTCATAAGCCGGATTCTGTCTAGCCTTATCATTTATCTTGGATCAAAGTTACCCTTGACCTCTAGCCACCTACCCTCCAATGTAGAGCGTGCAACCCTAAAATATTGGTTTACATGGTGTTTCACCGCATAGAGTTTACCTGATTTCACTACAGCCGAACTGTACTTTCTTTCTGTTGCACTGGTCCTCATCTTTCGATGGACGGGCGTTACCCGCTATGCTGCACTGTGGTGTCCGGACTTTCCTCTTTAAAAAGCGATAAGGTGACCTGCTTAGCGCAAAGGTAATTCTAATGTTGATAATTTTTGAACTTATGCACTATTATCAAGAGTTGCGAATATTTTTGAATAGTATATTTGTGTTATGGAGCAATATGTCGTTTCAGCACTTAAATACAGACCCCAAGATTTTGAGGAGGTCATTGGTCAAGAAGCCATTACAAGGACACTTGACAATGCCATCAAGCAAAACCACTTGGCGCAGGCCTTGTTGTTTTGTGGCCCTAGAGGTGTTGGAAAAACGACTTGTGCCAGAATTCTAGCTAGAAAAATCAACAGCGATGATAGCAGCTCTGATATTGAAGACTTTTCGTTTAATATTTTTGAACTAGATGCTGCCTCGAATAATTCTGTTGACGACATTCGAAGTTTGACAGATCAGGTCAGAATACCTCCACAAAACGGACATTATAAGGTATACATCATAGACGAGGCCCATATGCTCTCTTCAGCAGCTTTTAATGCGTTTTTAAAGACTCTAGAAGAACCTCCCAAGCACGCTGTGTTTATTTTGGCTACCACAGAGAAACACAAGATAATTCCTACCATACTTTCTCGGTGTCAAATTTTTGATTTTAAGAGAATTACGGTATCTGACACTGTCAATTACTTACAAAAGATTGCAGTAGATCAAGGGGTAGAAGCCGAAGAAGAAGCACTTCATATTATCGCTCAGAAGGCTGAAGGTGCCATGAGAGATGCGCTTTCTATCTTTGATCGTATTGTCAGTTACTCTGGAAATCGTATCAGTCGAAAAGATGTTAGCGAAAATCTGAATATTCTTGATTACGACAATTATTTTAAACTCTCCGCCCTTATTTTAGAAAACGCTATTCCTAGCCTACTATTAGAGTTTGATGAATTGTTGAAAAAAGGATTTGACGGTCATCATGTTATAACTGGATTAAGCTCTCATTTTAGAGATCTTATGGTGTCAAAACATCAACCTACTCAAGAATTGCTACAGGTCCCAAAAAACACCATGAGCTCTTATATCGATCAAGCGCAAAAATGGACAGAGGAGTGGTTGTTAGCAGCTATTGACATCAGTAACTCATGTGAACTGAGTTACAAAAACAGTGAAAACCAAAGATTACATGCCGAACTGTGCCTCATGCAACTGGCATCTATAAGTCATCCTTCTAAAAAAAAAAGTTTAGACTGATTGACCCTCAATGGATTGAAGGCATCGAAACAGCGATAAAACCTCCAACTGAAGTCCCAGTTCCATCCAAAGCGCCCAAAGAGAAAGAAATACCTCCTCTTGTTGAATCTGAAGTTCTTCCTGAAGTAGAACTACCAAAAATGGAACTCAAACAAGAACATCAGGTTTCTGGATTATCCCTTGCTGGAATGGCATTGCAAAAAAAACACAGGGAAGAAAAAGCACAGCAAAAAACAAAGTCTGAAGAAGATAAGAGGGCGAAAGAGGTTAGTCTAGAAGAACTCCATGTTCATTGGAATAATTATATTGCCCAATTAGATGCGAAGGGTAAAAAGATTATGGCGGCAAATTTAAATATGGATCAGCCGCAACTCAACGAGGCCTTTTTGATGAGTATGACTGTGCCCAATCAAATAATTCAACAAGAGATTGATCGAAATAAATTTGAACTTCTTCAATTTCTTAGAGATAAACTCGAAAACGATCATTTAGACTTACAGGTCATTGTAAAAGAAGAAATGAACGAAAAATATATTTTTACCCCCGAAGAGAAATACAAAAAAATGGTTGAACAAAACCCTTCAATCGCGCTCTTGAAGGACACTTTTGATTTAGAATATTAATTATGCTTGGATTAAAATTACCGACTGATCCTCGATGGGTCAACATCGTTGAAAAAAACATTGAAGAAATTCTTACTGACCATGCTTATTGTGAGCAGAAAGCAGCGAGCATGGCTATTTCACTTATTATTGGGTTTCCCGAAAAACCCGAACTCGTAAAAGCTATGGTTGCCCTTTCAAGAGAAGAAATGGGTCATTTTAATATGGTTCATGAAAAAATTCTAGAAAGAGGTTGGGTGCTCGGTCGGGAGCGCAAAGACCAGTATGTGATCGAATTGAAGAAGTTTTTTCCAAAAGGAGGCAGTAGAGAAACACATTTAGTTCACAAACTCTTGTATGCTGCTCTTATAGAAGCTCGAAGCTGTGAACGCTTTCGATTGCTCTCAGAAGAAATCAATGACCCCGATTTATCTAAATTCTATAGAGATCTTATGGTGAGTGAGGCCAATCACTATACTATGTTTTTAAAATTTGCACGACAGTATGGTGATCGTCAAGAGGTTGATCAAAAGTGGAATGCACTTTTAGAATACGAAGCAGAATTAATGTCTAAGCTTGGAACAAAAGAAACGATGCATGGGTAACGACTTACTGCTTTAGATTCAGCTTACTTTTATAATAATCATAGGTGACGAACTGAGAACGTATTGCTGGTTTTTCTAGTTTTTTATAAGCATTGTCAAAGCGATCAGAAAAGACCCTTGCTTTTACGTTATCTCGCCAAGCAATTTCAAAAGTATCTAGGATTTCTTTTTTAATATTTTCTTGGTAAATAGGTACCCCAACCTCTACTCTATTTTCAATATTTCGAGTCATCCAATCTGCCGATGAAATATAAACTTTAGGCTTACCGGCATTTCCAAAAATAAATACTCTAGGATGCTCTAAGAATTTATCTACCACACTTATGGCGGTAATATTTTCACTTTGACCTTTAACACCCGGCACCAAGCAACAAATACCTCTTATGATTAGATCAATTTTAACTCCAGCATTAGATGCCTCATACAATTTATCTACCATTTTAAAAGAGGTAAATGAATTCATTTTAATGCGGATGAAAGCAGGTTTACCAGCTTTTGCATTTTCAATCTCCTTCTGAATAAGACTTGAATATGTCGATTCTGTATAATGCGGCGAGACAATCAAATGCTTAAATTTTGGCGTTTTATAAGGCGTTTCAAAAAACTCAAAAACTGTTTTTAATTCTCTTACAATTTTTGGATTTGCCGTGAAAAGGGTGTAATCGGTATAGATTCTGGCCGTTGACTCATTGAAATTGCCTGTGCTAACAAATGAAAAGACTTCTTGTTCACCTTGATCATTTTCTCTAGTGACGTAGCAAATTTTACTGTGAACCTTTAAGCCTTTTACTCCAAAAACCAGACGAATCCCAACTTCTCTAAAGGTATTGGCATAATCAATATTTGCTTTCTCATCGAAACGAGCCTGAATTTCAATTTGAACAGTTACTTTTTTTCCATTATTTGCTGCATTAATTAATGCTGCTGCTACTTGTGAATTTTTAGCTAGACGATAAATAGTGATTTTTATTTCACTCACCTTGGGATCTAAAGCCGCTTCTTTCAAAAAGCGAATAACGTACCCGTAATCTTGATAAGGAGTATACAATAGATAATCACGCATTCTTATCTGATTAAAAATACTCCCCTCGTTATTCAAATTCGGAATGGCTAAAGGCTTGATTTTTTCATATTGAAACTCGGGTTTATTTAAATCTGGAAAAGACATATAATCTCTTCTGTTGTGATATCGTCCTCCTGGAATTACACTGTCGGTATCCTCAATTTCCATCTTTTGTTTCAGGAAATTTAAAGTGTCTATAGAAATTCTTTTGTCGTATACAAAGCGAACTGGATCACTTATTCTTCTGTTACTTACTGAGGTGGATATTTTTTCTACAAAAGACTTTTCAAAATCATCATCAATATCTAATTCAGCATCTCGTGTGACTTTTATCATATGTGCACTGATTTTATCAAACTCATACATGAAAAAGATTTTTTCCATGCAGAAACGAATGACATCATCAAGTAAAATTACATATTGCCTATTATCATTAGAAGGTAAAACGAGAAAGCGATCTAAGTTATCTGGAATTTCAATTAGTCCATAGCTCACCTTCTCTTTGTCTGTTATTTTTAATTTTTTGTTTTTGAACGCTTCTAGTTTGACTGCTAAATAAGCCGCTGATTCCTGCAGCATAGGAAAGTGAGAAATACTGCTCAAATCGATGGTTTGAAGATTTGGATTTACCTTTTGATCAAAATAATTATGCACAAAGTCATAGTGCTCTTCTGGGATTTGAAGCTCATCAATAATATATATTTGTTCTTCTTGCAGCTCGTGCTGAATTTCTTGTAATATGGTAAGACTCTTTGCCTGAAGTTCAATTACAAGCTCAGTTATTTTTTCAAGAAGTTGCTTTGCTGTTTCGCTATTAATCCAAGTTTCTCCGCTATCCTCTGTGTCCACCATGCGTTTTACAGAAGCATACCTAACCTTAAAAAATTCATCAAGATTATTACTAAATATACCGAGAAATCGCAGCCGCTCTAAAAGAGGTACGTTTGGATCAGCACATTCCTGCAACACTCTTTCGTTAAAATGAAGCCAACTGATTTCTCTATTAATATATGTGTATCTCATATGCTTAAACTATGGTGCAAGGCGTTCAATAATCCACTCTCCTTGCCCTGATTTTGAATACCTCAACCTATCGTGAAGCCGATTTTGCCTACCTTGCCAAAACTCAAAGCTAGAGGGTAAAACCTCGTAACCACCCCAATAATCGGGTTTCTGCAAATTAATTTGGTCAAAATCACTCAATCGTTGTTCTAAAAATTCTCGATCTGGTATTACTTGACTTTGAGGTGAAATTATGGCTCCAATTTGACTTCCTTGAGGTCTTGATTTAAAATAGTTTTCTGATTCACCGCTGCTAAGAGTTTCACAATGTCCTTTAATGATTACTTGACGTTCTAGTGGTGCCCAAAAAAAAGAGATACAAACATTTGGGTTGTTCGCTATAGCCTGACCTTTTTGACTTTGATAATTACTAAAAAATCGAAACCCTTTTTGAGTGATTTTTTTAAGCAATACTACCCGAGCTAGAGGAGTGTTATCTTCTCCCACCGTTGTTAAGGTCATTGCATTGGCTTCTTCAATATTAGCATGTGCATCGGCCAATTGAAACCAATTTTCGAAAAGCAAAAAGGGATTTATAGGTACATTAGTCTCAAGAAGTGCATCCCGATCGTAACTTTTTCTGTAATCACTGAGATCTTTCATCTAGGCTAAAAATCAAAAGTTGCTCCGTCTTCAGCTAAAAATACGTTTTTGAATATTTCTTCTGCCTCCAACTTAAACAAATTTAAATCTTTATAACGTGTAGAATAGTGTCCAAGCAATAAATTTTCTGCATTTGCCTGTTCTGCAACCATAGCCGCTTGACTTGCACTACTGTGTTTTGTGTATTCACATAATCGCTCATCCTCTTTCAAAAATGTAGACTCGTGATAAAGACACTTCACTTCTTGAATTAAAGGAGCAATATGCTCTGAGTATTTGGTATCACTGCAATATGCGTATTGTTTCTGCCATGAGTCTTCAGACTTTAACTTGGTTTCGAACAAAAAGCCATTTGTATAGATGCGATGCTCTAAAGGAATTGTAGATACTCTAAGGCGCTCTAATTCTAAAATCACCTCTGATGACTTCGACTCTAATTCATTGAAATGAAGCGGATAATCGGTCCAACTGTCACCCAGTTTAAGCAATAAGGTTATGGCTTCCTTAATGCCTTTTGGACCGTGTATGGTTAAAGGCTTATCTCTTCCTAAAAGTCTAAGGGTTGAGACTAAACCGGGTAAACCAAAGAAATGATCACCGTGAAGATGAGAAATAAAGATGTGTTCTAAGCGAGAAAATTTAAGTTTCTTTCTTCTGAAGGCTACCTGAGTTCCTTCTCCACAGTCTATTAAAAAAAGATTTTTGGGGAGTTCTAACACTTGAGCAGTAGGATTATTATAAGATCTTGGTGTGGCTGCATAACAACCTAAGACATGAACCTTCATCCTAGTAAATCTCTTTGCATTTCTTCAAATGAAATCAAATCGTACGCCTCATCTATACTAGGCACTACTGTTAGAGTATCACTACTGTCGTAACCAAGCGTTAAAGAAACTACCACAAAACTCAAATTATTACCTCTTATCTGTTTCTCAATTGTTTCAAGCTGCTTTATTTCATTAGTATTGAGTTCTTGTTCAGCATTAAATTCTATTATCACATGCTGCTTGTGGTCACTAAGATGGCCTTGTAAATGATCAATAAAACTACTTAAGTTTTGACGCTCTTGTGAATAAACATCTGTCATAAACCTTTAGAATTAAACTATATTCATTTTAGATGCAAGCAAATAAAGTACTGACATACGAACTGCAACTCCGTTTTCGACTTGGTTTAATATAATGGCGTCACTAGAATCGGCAACTTCTGAACTAATTTCTACGCCTCTGTTAATTGGACCTGGATGCATAACAAGAGGCTTGTTTTGGCTCTTGTTTAAACGATCTTGTGTTAGACCATACTGAAAGACATAGTCTCTATTAGAGGGAAAGTAATCCAAATTCATGCGTTCATTTTGTACACGTAACATATTGAGCACATCATTATTTTGAATGACTCTATCAAAATCGAGGTCAACCTTAACACCCAAAGACTCTGCATGCTGAGGAATTAAGGTTTTTGGGCCACATAAGGTTACTTCCGCTCCAAGTTTTTGTAAAGCATATATATTAGAAAGTGCTACTCTTGAATGCAAAATATCTCCGACAATAGCCACTTTTTTACCTTTGATTTTTCCTAATTTTTCGCGAATAGAATAAGTGTCTAAAAGGGCCTGTGTTGGGTGTTCGTGAGCTCCATCGCCGGCGTTAACTATTTTGGCATCTACTTTTTGAGCGAGTAGATGACAAGCCCCGGGATGCGGATGTCGCATAACAACCATATCCACTTTCATGGCTAAAATATTGTTTATCGTATCAACAAGTGTTTCTCCCTTACTCACACTTGAGGAGGAAGCAGAAAAATTGACAACATCTGCAGAAAGTCTCTTTTCGGCCAGTTCAAAAGACAATTTAGTCCTGGTACTATTTTCAAAAAAAACATTTGCTATAGTAATGTCTCTGAGGCTAGGCACCTTCTTTATCGGGCGATTAATAACCTCTTTAAACTGGTCGGCCGTTTTAAATATGAGCTCAATGTCTTCTTTTTGAAGATCTTTTATACCCAATAAATGATCAACACTTAATTCTGTCATATTTTATTTTTAACCAAATACACACAATCTTCTCCGTCCTTTTCTTTCCAAGCAACACGAACGTGTTCTTCGCTAATGGCGTCTACTTGCCTACCTGTATAGGAAGGTTGAATTGGAAGATGTCTACTAAATCTTCGATCAATTAACACCATGAGCTCAACGGCTTTGGGCCTGCCAAAAGATTGTATGGCGCTAAGGGCAGCTTGAACACTTCGACCTGAGTAGAGCACATCGTCAATAAAAATCACATTTCGATCTTCTACCAAGAAGTCTATAAGAGTTGAATTCGCCTTGAGAGGATTTTCGTTTCTTCTAAAGTCGTCTCTAAAAAAAGTAATGTCTAATGTTCCGTATTGTAGATTTTTAACTTGATAATCGCTGGTTAATAATTGATGTAATCGATCTGCTAGGAATACACCTCTAGGTTGTAATCCAATTAATACGGAGTTTGAAAAATCCAGATGATTTTCTAATAACTGACAAGACAGCCTGTGAAGTACTACTTGCAACTCTTTTTCGTCGAGAAGAACTTGTTGATTCATTTCTATTAGAACGCTGAGTTGTATATATTTTGTACAAAAGTAAACAAAAAAACCCCGGAAACTTCCGAGGTTTTAAGTTGTATGATGAAAAAAGATTAATTATTTCCTTCTTTCTCCATTTTATCTTTAAGCGCTTGTAGCTGAGCGTTAGCATCACCAAAAGTGGTTTTCGACTCTTCAGCTTGAGCCTCTTGTCTGCGTTTAGCCGCTTTGAGATTGCGCTCTTCTTGCTCTTTAAAAGTAGCTGTATGACTAGCCACAACTCTCTTAAAGTCTTTATTAAATTCAATAATCTTGAACTGTGCTTCTTCTCCTTTCTTTAATCTAGAGTTATCTTCTTTCTCTAAATGTCTTGAAGGAATGAATGCTACGATATCGTCATTTAAGGTAATTGTTGCTCCTTTATCAACAATCTCTCCAATTTCCGCAGTGTGCACTGTTCCTTCTGCAAATTCAGTAGAATATGCATCCCAAGGATTGGTTTGAGTTTGTTTATGTCCTAAACTCAATTTGCGTCCTTCAACATCCAACTCCAATACTTCGATTTCTATTGACTCTCCAACATTTACGAATTCTGAAGGATGTTTTATTTTCTTAGTCCAAGAGAGGTCTGATATATAGATTAACCCGTCAATACCTTCTTCAAGTTCTACGAAAACACCGAAGTTAGTGAAATTGCGGATTGTACCTGAATGTCTAGAACCAACAGGATACTTTGAAGTTATATCAGTCCATGGATCAGGAGACAGTTGCTTAATACCCAAAGACATTTTACGCTCTTCACGATCAAGTGTTATTACCATAGCCTCAACTTCATCACCAACACTTACGAAATCTTGTGCAGATCTCAAGTGTGTAGACCATGACATTTCAGAGACGTGAACTAAACCTTCTACGCCTTCAACTATTTCAATAAATGCTCCGTAATCAGCAATAACTACAACCTTACCTTTAACTTTCGAACCAACCTGAACATCTTCTCCTAGAGCTTCCCATGGATGCTTCTCAAGTTGCTTCAGTCCTAATTGGATTCTTGATTTATTGTCGTCGAAATCTAAAATTACTACGTTTAATTTTTGGTCTAGCTCTACAACCTCACTTGGGTGATTAATTCTACTCCAAGAAAGATCTGTAATGTGAATTAAACCGTCAACACCACCTAAGTCGATAAATACTCCATAAGAGGTCACATTTTTCACGATACCTTCTAGTACTTGACCTTTCTCTAATTGAGAAATAATTTCTTTTTTCTGTACCTCGATGTCTGCTTCAATTAGTGCCTTGTGCGAAACCACTACGTTTTTGAATTCATGGTTGATTTTAACAACTTTGAATTCCATATTCTTTCCTACGTATTGATCGTAATCGCGAATAGGCTTCACGTCGATTTGTGATCCTGGCAAGAATGCTTCGATTCCAAAGACATCTACAATCATTCCTCCTTTAGTTCTGCATTTCACAAAACCTTGTACGATTTCCTCTTTGTCATGAGCATCGTTTACACGGTCCCAAGCTTTAATCGTTCTCGCTTTTCTGTGAGAAAGAACAAGTTGTCCTGTTTTATCTTCACGAATATCAATAAGAACTTCTACCTCATCGCCAACCTTTAAATCTGGGTTGTAGCGAAATTCATTTAGGGAGATAACGCCCTCTGACTTTGCATTGATGTCAATAATTGCCTCTCTGTCTGTCAAGTGAATTACCTTACCTGTAACCACTTCCTCATCAGCTGTATCGACAAAATTCTGCTCAACAAGGTTTTCAAATTCTTTAAGTTTAGTCTCATCAACGCGCTCGATTCCCTCTTGGTATTTATCCCAATCGAAGGAAGCTAAAAATTCTTGTGGAGTTTGCGTTGGAGTTTGCTCCGCAGAAGTCTCTTGTGCTTCTGCTTCTGGAGTAGTTTGTTCATCAGCCATACTGTGCTGTGTTTAATTTGTATTTTAAGCAGACTAGGGTCGTTCGCAACTGCTTAAAAGTGTTTAGTAATTTTTGTTTCCTTTTCTCGTACCCATAAATGCTAGAAAAGGAGTGCAAAAATATTAAAATAATTGAAATAGAGAAAATTAGCTGCCTTTAATTCAAAGCCTTTTCAACGAGTTTTAATGCGTACTGTAGCAATTCTTCTTTAGATTGATGTGAATTGTCAACAACTAAGGCATCTGTTGCCTTTCGAAGCGGATTTGTCTTGCGTGAACTATCCTTTTCGTCTCGTTCTAAAATGTTTTTAAGTACCTCTTCATAACTTACGTCTTGATTCAACTTCAGTTCTTCAAAACGTCTTTTTGCTCTTATTTCAGGTGATGCAGACATAAAGAGCTTCAATTCAGCTTCAGGAAAAACTGCAGTACCAATATCACGACCATCCATTACAACGCCTTTGTCTTTTCCATACCCTTGTTGTATTTGAATCATTTTTTGACGTATGGGTGCGATTGCCGCAAATTCGCTTACGCGCTCAGATATGCGCATGCCTCTGATCTCTTCAGAGACATTCTCTTCATTTAAAAAAATCTGACCACTGACATCGAATGAAATACTGATTTCATCTAAATGATCAATGATTTGCTCGGCATTTAAATTGTTCTTAACCGCATACAAGGTGACTGCTCTATACATCGCTCCGGAATCGATATAGACGTAATTGAGCTGTTGAGCTAATGTTCTAGCAAGCGTACTTTTGCCTGTAGAGGCGTGCCCGTCAATAGCTATGATAATGCGTTTATTCACAATTTTTCCAAAAGCACCTTAATTTGCACCTTTTACTACTTTAATAATGGTTAACCGAAGTTAACAAAAAAGCCCCTAGAATTATCCAGAGGCATAATTTTAAAACTAAAAGTTAAGAGTCCTCTAATCAGGATTACAGTTTGTAAAGTTAGGTTTAGGTAGTGTCCAAGATGATGCTCCATTTGAAAATGAAGCACAAGAACCAACTCTTTCTACATCCCAAGAAGATAGGTCTTGATTGAAAGATTTGGCGTTATAAAACATTGCCCTCATATCTATTACTCTTAAAGTATTCCAATTACTTATATCTTGATTAAAAGATTCCGCCCTAGAGAACATCTCTATCATATTAGTCACTTTAGAAGTATCCCAGCTACCTATGTCTTG
>JBMYMD010000015.1:14710-63237 GCA_049596955.1 Flavobacteriaceae bacterium | reverse complement strand
TCAGTCTCTGCGATTCGCAATTGTGAAGATCCAGCCTTTGAAATGACTTCTCCTAGGGTATTACTCAGTTTGTCCTTATCGTAGATGACTTCTATACCTTTGAAGTTTTCATCGTAGTTGGTCATCGTTAGAAAATGCAAATCAAGAGGCTTCATATCCTGATCAGTATGTTCTATTTGCGTGAGTACTTCGGTAAGTTCTCGACCTCTGTCGGTTCTAAAATTGAAGAATATAACTACATCTCCTGGCTTTATTCTTGAAGATTGAATAAGTTGCTGGTCACCTACAGTGACTGGAGTTATAAATTCATCTGTAATGTCATTGGCGTAAAAGGAGTCCATTTTTTCTAAGGGATGTTCAGTTGACACTCCTTCTCCTTTGACTAATAAGTCGTAGGCCTGCTTTACGCGTTCCCATCGCTTATCTCTATCCATAGCATAGTAACGTCCTATGATACTGACCAGATTTGTTTTTGAGGAATCAGAGGCGGCCAATACATCAGCTATAAATTGCTTTCCGCTTTTAGGATCCACATCTCGTCCATCGGTAAAAGCGTGTATATAAGTTTTCGAATGCCCATTTGCTTCACATATTTCGATAAGTGCTTTGAGGTGGTTGATGTGCGAATGCACACCACCATCGCTTAAAAGACCGAGCAAATGTATAGGCTTGTTGTGCTCAGCTGCGTAGGCTAATGCTGATTTTAATTTTTGTTCATCTTTGAAGGTGTTTTCTGCAATAGCCTTATTGATTCTTGCAAAATCTTGATAAACGATTCTTCCTGCACCAATATTCATGTGCCCAACTTCAGAGTTACCCATTTGTCCTTCAGGCAATCCAACGTCCATTCCATAAGTCTTTAGTGTAGCGTTGGCATAGGTTTTTAGAGCCTTGTCGTAAAATGGAGTGTTTGCCTGGGCGACGGCAGAAACTTTGGGGTCAGGAGAAATTCCCCAACCATCTAAAATCATTAGTAGTACGTTCTTGTTCATCTGTGCTAAATATGCTGCAAATGTACTGGATTCAGCATAAAATTAAGAACGCAATTCAGGATTTATATCCTTGATATGCTCTTGTATATAGCGCTCAATTAAGTCTTCGCCCAAAAGATCAGCTCCTTTGAAATTAGCCTTGCGCAAAACCGATTTAAGATCGTAACTCAAATAGGTGTCTAGCATGGGCTTTGACAATTCTTTAAAGCTGTAATGCCACGGTTCGTAGTTAAATCCTTTGCGATTAATATCATTAGTGTAAACCAAATAAAAGCCATAGTCCTTGGCATTGACATCCATCCATTTTTTAAGCTGCACATAGGGTCCGTTGTTGTGAAATTTCTCTTCAACGAGAACGTCGCCCACTCGAGGTTTGCTACCGTCTATGATATCGATTTCAGTACCCCAGTGATGTCTACTTGTGCCAGGTATCGTTGAATATTCTATTATTTTTTCAAAAGCTGCCTGAGGGGTTAATCCATCGTTTTGGGTAAATCGCACATACTTTCGTTCAAATATGGCTTTCTGTCTTGCAAAACTTCGGTAACTCGAAACGGACTCTATAGAGATTCCTTCTTTTAGGGCTGCTTTTTGCATTTGTGTATAGGCCTCAAATGCCTTACGCAAGAGTTGCACTTCTGGGGTTGAAATTCCTTCAAAAGTAGCTATACCCATAAGTTGATCTAAAGAAAAGTCTTCTTTTTGATTAGCGCAAAGATTTGATGTAAACAGCAGACCAATACTCGCTAAGCTTTGTTTTTTAAGGTAATCTCTTCTATTCATTTTGTATTACTTTGTACATCCTTTGGTGCATCCCAATAGGTGGTATATCAAATAAGTCCCCAATTGATGAAAATTCAAGTTTTTGGTAAAACGCAACCGCACCTATTCGCGCATTCATCCACAAAATGTGTACTCCTCGTTCTTTTAATAGACCTAGGCCGTGTCTCAATAATTGGCCGCCAAAACCTCTTCCTTGATGCGCTTCTAAAACCGCCATTCCTCTGAGTTGAAAAGAGGTTTTTGTCGTTTTTTGATCAGGAAATCCCCTGGGTATGAAGCTCGCAATTGCAACAATTTCACTTTTGCGGAAAAGACCTAAATGAAAACAATGTTCATTCTGGTCATCTTCAAAAGCACAAGAAGATAAGGGCCTTCCTTTTCTTAAGACGGCATGTCTTACGGGAAAGCATTGCTTTGCACTAACCTCTTTGATAAGTTCCTTCATTTGTCAATAAAATTAGTACTTTTAAGTCTATGAGATTAGGACATTACGCTTTTGTATTTTTCATTGGTTTGAGTTCAACACTTTTGGCACAAAAAAGTGAAATTTTAAGAGGTCAGGTTTTGTATCAAAATAGTTTTGTGATGAATCAAAACGTGATCAATGCCTCGAAAGAGACCATGACCATTACAGATGAAAATGGAGCCTTTGCCATCGAAGTCTCTTTGGGTGATGATCTTGTTTTTACGGCCGTAAATTACGAGCTTAAAGTAGTAGAAGTGACCCAAGAAATGTTGACCAATAGAAGGTTGGTGGTTAACGTTGAAGAAAAGGTGACTACTCTGGAGGAAGTTGTTGTACGTCCTGAAAATCAAGAGGCTTTTTTGTCTGTCGAAAATGAACGTTTTAAAGGCTATGAATACGAGATAGACAGAGGGAGTAAGACTCAAAACGTCGCCATGTCAAAATCTGTACGCGGCATGCAAAACGGTCTAAATTTCGTTTCTATATACCGAGCCATGCAAAAATTACTCACCTCAGAAAATGAGAGCGAGGAGGTGATGACTGTAAAATTAAGTGAAGTTCTACGCACAGTCTACGAACCTGAATTTTTTATACTAGATTTAAAACTGAAGCCTGATGAAGTAGAAGCCTTTTTGAGTTATTGCGACGCTCAGGAATTGGACCCAAGTCTAATCAAAAAAGAAAACGAATTCGAGTTGATTGAATACCTAGTCAATCAAAGTGTAAAATTTAAGAGTGAAATCGAATTATAGATTTTGTGTTGTTCTTGTGTTCATTTTTCATGCTAAAATGAGTCTAGCGCAAGAAGGTTATTTAAATGGAGAGGTGAAATTTCAAGAAATTGATCGCTCCGGAGTAGCTGTACAAAACCTACAAAAATCAATTGCCGGAATCACAGACATTGCGGGACAATTTCAAATTAAAGCCTCTGTAGGAGATACCATTGTTTTTTCATCTATTCAGTTAAAACAAAAGGAACTTGTTGTGGATGAAGCCATGCTTAAGGCTGCCAAAATCTTTGTACCTCTTGAGATGCAGGTCAATCGACTAGAAGGAGTGACGCTCTCACAATACAATTTGACTGGAAACCCTGTTTTGGATACTGAGCAAAGTGCAAAAACCAAAATGTATGATGCTCAAGAATTGGGTTTGCCCAATGCAGATGTTCGTATCATTACACAAAGTGAGCGCATGTTACACGAAGCTACGACAGGTGGCGGAATAGTCCCCTTAAATCCCATTCTCAATGCAATAAGTGGAAGAACAAAAATGTTGAAAGAACGAATTCGTGTAGACAAAGCGAGAAATCGAATGAACAGTATACGCGAGCATTTAAACGATTCGCTTTTTTGGGAAGAATTAAGTATCGAGTACAAGGATCGCAATCGATTCTTGTATTTTTGTCAGGCAGATTCTTTGTACAATCCACTTATGGAAAGAGGTGATTGGTTAGCCTTTAGAGAATTTGTAGCACAAAAATCTATAGCATTTAAAAATGATGCAACTGAATAAACACTTCAAGAACGGAATACTAACAGCGATAATACTTTTAGTATCGAGTTTTTCTACCGAGCACAAATTTTATCTGAGTGTTTCAGAAGTCAATTTCAATAAAGAAAAAGCAACTTTTGAAATCATAGGGCGTTATTTTATTGACGATGTGCAAGAAGTCTTGCAAATGCGTTATGAAAACAACCTTAGTCTTGATCCCGAGCAGCTTTCACCTAAAATTGATTTTTATCTTGAACGCTATTTTTCTCAGAAATTTGATTTGCGTCTCAATGGTCAAAAAGTAAATCTTAATTATGTAGGAAAAACATTCAAAGGTGATCAGGTCATCATTTTACTACAATCGACGACTGTGGAAAATACAGAAGGTAAAAGTCTTGAAATTGAAAACAAGGTCCTTATGGAATTGTTTGAAGAACAAAAAAATCTTATTCATCTAAGAATGTCAAACCTCAAAAAGAGTGCAGTATTAATTTCAGGAAATAGCGTATTCAAATTAATGCTTTAAAATTTTTAAATCATTCTAATTCTTAATAATTTCAGCAGTTAATAACAAAACCCATTATGAAAAAAAGTCTTTTAATATTCACGGCTCTAGGTTTACTTTTTAATATCAACCTTCAGGCACAAGAAGAAGGTGAAATGCAGCGTAAGCCAGGGCATTACAACCAGAGCAAATTCAAACAATTATACGAAGAGTTTTCTTCGCCTAATACGTACAGGTCAGCCTCGGGTGCCCCAGGGCCAGATTACTATCAACAACAGGCCGATTACGATATGAAGATTACCCTTGACGACAAAAATGCTCGTATCTATGGGGAAGAGACAATAACATACACCAACAACTCTCCTGATGCATTAGAATTTTTGTGGGTACAATTAGATCAAAATGTTAGAGCTGCAGATTCCAAGTCGCCACTCAGAAATGGTAATGGAGTCAATATGGCCTACACCGCAGGCAATTTTGCACAAACCTACATGACAGAGGCTTTTGATGGAGGGTTTAATATCGATTATGTCAAAAATGCCAATGGCAAACCGCTATCTTATACCATCAACCAAACAATGATGCGAATCAATTTACCTTCAGCACTTCAAAGTGGTGGGCAGGTTTCATTTTCCATTAAATGGTGGTATAATATTCCAGATCATACCGTAAATCGCGCTAGATCTGGGTATGAGTATTTTGCTAAAGACGGTAACCGAGCTTATGTAATAGCTCAGTTTTTCCCAAGAATGGCGGTATACAATGACGTGGAGGGATGGCAGAACCATCAGTTCTGGGGAAGCGGAGAATTTGCGCTGCCTTTCGGTAATTATACAGTTGAAATTACTGCTCCAGCAGATCACGTTTTAGACGCGACAGGTGTTCTACAAAACAGGAAAGACGTCTTTTCTAAAACGATGATGAAAAGATACAATCAAGCTAAGAAGTCGTACGATACTCCGGTGATGATTGTAACTCAAGAAGAGGCAGAAGCAGCAGAAAAAGGGTTCGCTGAGAAAACTAAAACTTGGAAGTTTTACGCTGAAAATGTGAGAGATTTTGGATTTGCTAGTTCTCGTAAATTTATTTGGGACATGATGGCCGTTAAAATTGGTAATAAAGACGTGATGGCCGTTTCAATGTATCCAAAAGAAGGAAACCCGCTTTGGGAAGAATGGTCTACAAAAGCAGTAGCTTCAACACTTATTACCTACAGTGAACACACTTTTGATTATCCTTACCACAAGGCCATTTCTGTTCACGCTAAGAATCAGGGGATGGAGTACCCAATGATTTGTTGGAATTACGGACGTCCAAACGAAGACGGGTCATATTCAGAGCGCACAAAATATGGAATGATGAGCGTTATTATTCACGAGGTTGGACACAACTTCTTTCCGATGATTGTAAATTCTGATGAAAGACAATGGGGTTGGATGGATGAAGGTTTAGATACTTTCATGCAATATATCGCAGAACAAGAATTTGGTCAGGCATTTCCCGATGCGATTGGCGAACTAGAAAAGTATCCTTCTCGAAGAGGTGAGCCCTCTAAGATTGTTCCTTATATGTCAGGTGATCAGGACTATATCGCTCCGATTATGTCAAATCCTGAAAACGTTTATAGCCTTGGGCCAAATGCCTACGGAAAACCAGCAACTGCTCTCAATATTTTAAGAGAAACAGTAATGGGTAAAGAACTCTTTGATCACGCATTTAAAACCTATGCTCAAAGATGGATGTTTAAACACCCTACTCCAGAGGACTTTTTTAGAACGATGGAAGATGCTTCCGCCGTTGATTTAGACTGGTTTTGGAGAGGATGGTTCTACACTACAGACTACGTTGATATAGGCGTAAAAGACGTCAAAAAGTATTATGTTTCTTCAGAACCCAGCGAGCAAATGAAAGCCTATATGGCTGCCCAGGGTATTTCAGAGGCAGATCTTCCTCCCCTAGTGTATCTCGCGAGTGAAGATTCGCCAAATTTCTCTGAAGAATTAAAAGGTAAATCACCTTCTGAATCTTCTAAAAATTTAAACGAATTCATGCTTGATAATATGACGGCAGCAGAGCGCTCTGCGGTAAAAGAACCAAAGTATTTTTACGAGGTCACTTTTGATAAACCTGGAGGAATTCCAATGCCACTGATTGTTGAATACTCTTATGCTGACGGCTCAAAAGAACGTATTACCTATCCACCAGAGATTTGGAGAAAGAATGATGCTGAGGTGAAAAGAGTTATTGCTTCTGAAAAAGAGCTCACTGGAATTATAGTAGATCCACAAGCTGAGACTGCAGATATTGACACGACCAACAATGCATGGCCCAAAGAAGCGCCTAAGTCAGAATTTGACAGTTTAAGAGAAGAAATCAAAGGTTAGGTTAAATTCCCATGGCTGATGGATATTTCAGTCATGGGTTTTTTTACTTTTGTACTATGAATTTTTTATTTATTAGCGGAGCGGAGATTTTTTTTGTCGTGTTTGTTTCAGTGTTGATATTTGGTTCGGACAAATTACCTGAAATTGTTCGTGGACTAGCAAAAGGCATGAGACAACTCAAAGACGCCACCGAAGACATTAAAAGAGAAATAAAAAAAACCGCTGATAACCAAGGTTTAGATACCAATCTAGGTCAAGAAATCAAAAAAGAATTCAACGAGGTTAAAAAATCAGTTGAAGATGTAGGTGGCAGCATCAAAAGAGGTGGGATGTGAATTTGATCGAAACACTTGATCGCGAGATTCTCATATTTTTAAATCAATTAGGTACCCCAGCATACGACCAATTTTGGCTATTCATTACTCGTTTTACCACTTGGATTCCACTTCTTATTTTTTGCATCGCTTTTTTCTTCTATCGATTGAAACTAAAAACCTTTGGCATTTTGTTCTTGTGTTCCGTGCTCAATGTGGCAACGGTTTTAGGTTTAATGTTTTGGTCTAAACCCTTTTTTAAACGTTTAAGACCCGTTAACGATCCTGAACTCAACGAATTTTTAAGAGTACTTATAAAGCCTACAGATTATAGTTTTTTTTCTGGTCATGCGGCCAGTTCTGTAGCTATTGCCTTATTTACTTGGTATTATTTTAACAAATTAAATTTTAAATACGGACTACTCGTTTTTGTTTGGCCCGCTTTATTTGCTTATAGCCGTTTGTATCTTGGGGTTCACTATCCCACCGATATATTTATGGGAGCTCTTGTAGGTGTTCTGAGCGCCTGTTTTTACATAGCCTTAATCAATCGTTTCTTTTTCGGTGTAAACTCAGACCATCACGAACAGGCAGTATAATCGATTCAAAATTTGGATCCTCGTGAAGTCTTTGGTTAAAGGCCAATAATTCTTGTGTAGCTTTATCATTTGTCGCCACTTCTTCGACCACTTTACCAGACCATAGAATATTATCTGCAAGTAAAAGACTGTTTTTGGACATCAGCGGAAGAACCAAATCTAAATAGCTATTGTACAAGGCTTTTTTTGCGTCTATAAATACCAAATCGTATGACTCGTCTAGTTGTGGAAGCACATTTAATGCATCACCATAAATCACTTGAATTTGATTTGCGTATTGAGATTGATGCAGGTATTTCTGATGCATATGTACCAGTTCTTCGTTAATTTCAATTGTGTCTAATCGGCCTTGCTCACTAAGCCCCTCAGCTAAGCACAAAGCAGAATATCCAGTATAGGTTCCAATTTCAAGTATTCTGTTTGGCCTTGATAGTTTTGAAATAAACGATAAAAGACGCCCTTGATAATGTCCGCTGATCATTCGTGGCTGAATTACTTTTCTGTGTGTTTCAGCTCTTAAGGCTTGAAGATATTCAAATTCTTCTTCAGCGTGCTGTGTAATATAATTTTCAAGGGATTCAGAGAAGAAATGCACTTTTCTTGTTTTGTATTCTAAAGAGATGAACTAATTTCATCACTGTTTTAATCAGAACTCGAAAATAAATCTTTTTATGCAAAACACCCGAGATTTTGCCTTGGCCTGTGATCAAAAGGATGCATTAAATTACTTGAGAAAGGAATTTGTATTTCCTCAATTTAAAGGAAGAGATGTGCTCTATTTTACAGGTAATTCCTTAGGTCTTCAACCAAAAGTAAGTCAGTCTTATGTCGATGAGGTAATGAATGCTTGGGGTGAGCTTGCTGTAGAAGGACATTTTAATGGCGATCGACCCTGGTGGGAGTATCACGAAAAGTTGACACCCACACTTTCTAAAATCATGGGATGTCATCAAGAAGAATTAACCGTGATGAACACGCTATCGGTGAATTTGCATTTTCTTTTGGTTTCTTTTTTTAGACCTGAGGGTGCTAAAACAAAAATTTTGTGTGAGCAAAAAGCCTTTCCTTCAGATAAGTATATCATGGACTCTCAATTGCGATTTAGAGGACTCAATCCCGAAGATGAGCTCATACAGGTTCCCAAAAGAGAAGACGGTCTCTATCATACAGAAGATTTCATTCAAGCCATAGAACACAATGCTTCAGAATTGGCACTTGTCTTTTTGGGAGGAGTGAATTATTATAACGGTCAAGTATTTGATATTCAGAAAATCACAGAGGTAGCTCGAAAACACGATGTAATGGTTGGATGGGACCTCGCCCATGCGGCAGGTAATATTGAATTGGCACTTCACGATTGGGGAGTCGATTTTGCAGCCTGGTGCAGTTACAAATACCTCAATGCAGGACCAGGAAATGCCTCAGGTGTTTTCATTCACAATCGGCACTTGAATGATAAAGACATACATAGATTTGAGGGATGGTGGGGAAATAAAAAAGAAACGCGTTTTAAAATGACAGACCGTTTTGATCCCATGCCAACTGCAGATGCCTGGCAGGTGAGTAATGCACCCATTCTATCTCTAGCTCCCTTTTTGGCCTCTTTAACTCTTTTTGAAAAAGTGGGTATGTCAGCACTGATTGAAAAGCGAGACCAACTAACTGGATATTTAGAATTCGTATTGAAAGATGTCGCCAAAGAATTCGACTTAAATTTTGAAATAATTACACCACCGCAGAGAGGAGCTCAATTATCTATCTATTTGCACGGACAGAATAAATCTATTTTCGAATACCTCATCTCGAATGGTTGTATTCCAGATTGGCGTGAGCCTAATGTTATACGAATGGCTCCTGTACCCATGTATAATTCGTTTGAAGATATCTATAATTTTGGTCAACTTTTAAAGCAAGCTGTAGCCTATAATTCATGAAATCACTTCTACTTATTTTAAGTAACAAAAAGTACTTTGCAGCATCCTTCGCTTTCGCTACTTTAAATTTTTGGTTTGGTACTTGGGCGATTTATATCCCCACCGTAAAAGACACCTTAGACATTTCAAAAGATGAATTGGGTATTGCCATTTTCTTTTTGGCTTTTGGGGTATTTGCCGTGCTGCCTTTTGCTTCGCGCATTATTCAGCGCCTCGGTGCCGGTAAATCAACTTGGTACGCTATAATAGCCGGGTGTATTTGCTTTATTTTTCCACTTTCTGCACCTAGTTACATCAGTCTTTGCGCTGCACTTTTTGTATTTGGATTGTGTAATGGTTTTTTAGATATCGCCATGAATTCATTGGTCTCAGAAATTGAAAAAATTGACAACGTTCAATTCATGTCTTCGGCACATGGATTTTTTTCACTAGGGGGCGTTTGTGCCGGCTTAGGGTCTTTTTTTATTCCTGTAATCGATAATCCATTGCTTCATGTGGCAACCCTGTCTTTGGTCTTAGTTGTTGTCAACTTTTTGCTCAAAAACCAATACGTTTCGATTAGCGGGTCAGTAAAAGAAAAAACTGCGACAAAAGTTGGAATACAAGTTTTTAAAGCCATGATTTTACTTTCAGTGATTTCTTTTGTAGCCATGGGAAGTGAGGGAGCGATTATAGATTGGTCGACCTTATTCATGAAAGAGGTGGTTAAGGCTCCGGAGCAGTATATAGGTGTTGGCTTTATCATGTTTTCAGTTTGTATGACACTCGGACGCTTTTTAGGTGACGGGATTTCTTCTCGCGTTGGTTCGAGAAAAACTTTACTCATCAGCTCATCAGTATCTATTTTAGCCTACGTCTTCATTCTTCAAGAACACCAGATTTTCAGTGTTATTGGATTTTCACTTGGTGGTTTAGGTTTTTCTGTAATCATTCCTGAACTCTTTCGAATTGGTGGAAAAATGAAAGATGTTCCTGCCTCTACAGGCGTTTCTTTTATTGCGGGATCAGGCTATTTAGGATTTCTTTTTACACCGGTTGTCTTAGGGTTTATTGCAGAACAATACTCTTTGACCGAAAGTTTCAGTTTAATGTTTGTCGTGGCGATAGCTATGCTTATTGCTATTATTTTCGCGAAGTTTCCACCTTCAAATCACTAAAGAATAGTGCACGTTCATTATTGGCGCGGGCGTAATTTTGTGCCAGTCGCAATCCACCAATTTCGATATAATCTTTACAGGCTGAACTAATATTAGGTTCTGCTTGGTTTGCTCGGCGAAATGTCCATTCTCTGACAATGTAATCCTGGTCAATGTAAAAATCATAGGCATCTCCTGGAGTATAGCCTCCCTGTTGTCCATAGACGATGGTGAGCTTGGTATAGCTTTTATTTTCAACAGGGGAACTGCTGTTTTCTGACAGGGTCGCCCTGTAATTGCCTCTATCCCAAATGAGATTAAATGGAGTGAGCAACCAAAATTTATCATTGGTGAACCCTGCATTAAGACGATTCTCTAAACTGTCTAGCTCTTGATTTCTATTGTACCAAATCGTGTCTTTGTCTTGAATGCTGCCGACTGTGTTTGACTTAGGTTGCCACATCCAAAGACGACTAAAAGTGTTTCCGTTCGCTCGGCTGACATTAAAACTGAAACTGATTTCTTCTACTTCTGACCACTGTTTAAAACCATGTGCCTCGGCAACCTTATCGGTGAACAATTCAACAGCAGATTTTTGAACTTCTTTAACCTCAGTTTGCTCTTTTGTTTTGGTCGAACAAGATGAGAATGTGAATACGATTGCGGCGCAACAAGAAAAGTAGAGATGCTTCTTCATTTTTTTTAGCTAAAGATACTAATGATGTTCGCATAGAATGCAAACAATACACTAATTTTGTAAGAACAAATTTTCAAATATGGCTGATATAAAAACACAGGATTTAATTGACAGAAACTTACTTGAGCAGCGCAAAATTTTTCTTTGGGGAATGGTGAATGATGAATCTGCAAAGCATGTAGTTGATCGTCTTCTGTATTTGAACAATTTAAATCACGACGAAATTACGCTAGTCATCAATAGCCCTGGTGGTTACGTGACTTCTGGTTTTTCTATATACGATACCATCAAGCAAATTGAGAGTCCTGTAGCAACGGTCTGTTCGGGTCTCGCAGCCTCAATGGGAAGTATTCTTCTTTCTGCAGGAGAAAAAGGAAAGCGTTACATCCAAAAACACGCTAGAGTGATGATTCATCAACCTAGTGGTGGAGCTCAAGGTCAAGCCTCAAATATCGAAATTCAAGCGAGAGAAATCATCAAAACCAAAGAAATTGGGGCCAGAATATTGGCGGATAATTGCGGTCAAGACTTTGATAAGGTCATGAAAGATTTCGATAGAGATTATTGGATGAATGCTGAAGAGTCTTTGACTTACGGCATTGCAGATCAAATCATCGATTAAAACAGGTCTGGATTTTCGATAATCTTAGAAGCTCGGTCTCTTATTTCTTGCATTTCTTCTTGATTTTTTTTGTCCAGTAAACGATACATCATCCCCATACGTGGATTGGTAGATAGTTTAGCTCTGTGATGGTCTAAGAAATTCCAATAGAGACTGTTGAACGGACAGGATTCATCCCCTTTTTTGGCTTTGGCATTGTAATGGCAGCTTTTACAGTAATTACTCATCTTATCGATGTAGTTGGCACTACTGATATAGGGTTTGGTGGCTATCTTTCCAAAATCTGCATATTGACTCATTCCTCTTGTATTAGGCATCTCTACCCATTCAATGGCATCGATGTAAATTCCTAAATACCAATGATCCAACTGATCAGGATCTATTTGGGTAAGCAGGGCAAAATTACCCGTTACCATTAGACGTTGAATATGATGAGCATAAGAATATTTTAAGCTTTGTGATATGGCCTTTTCAAGACATTTCATTTTGGTCTTTCCCGTCCAATAAAAAGAGGGCAATGGCTTGTGGTGTTCCAAAGCATTTAAATTAGCATATTCGGGCATTTCTCTCCAGTACATTCCTCTCATGTATTCTCTCCACCCTAAAATTTGACGCACAAAACCTTCAATTTGGGCCAAGCTGATGGCATCCTTGTTTTGGTGATAAGCTTCAATGCTGCGTTCAATAACTTCCTTTGGACTTATCATTTTAAGATTGAGGGCAAAACTCAATCGAGAATGAAATAAAAAGGGGTCTTCACTGTATAATGCATCCTGAAACTTTCCAAAATAGGGAAGAAGGTTTTCGCAAAAATGCTGAAGTAATGCTAGGCCTTGTTCGCGATTGATGGGCCAATTGTAATTATCGACTTCAATGGCTCCAATAGATTCAATGTTTTCTGATTGAATGTCATCTAGAATACCTTTGATATCGTTTTTCAGATCAGGAATGGGTGGAATAGGAACTTGATCTTTAAAGGAGGATCGATTTTCGCCATCATAGTTCCATTTTCCTCCTTCGGGCTGATCTCCATGCATCAAATAACCTGATTTCTTTCTCATCATTCTGTAAAATGACTCCATGAGGGCCTGTTTTTTACCTTCAAAAAAGACGGATAAGGTGTCTCTTTGAGTCAGAAAGTGCTCACTGCTCTGCATATGAGTGGCTATATTTTTTTGTTCAAAGTGCGTACAAAGTTCTTTAAGCTGCGCGTCTAAGCGGTATTCATCGGGTTCTAGATATTCAAATCGATTAATATTGTGCAATTCAAGCTGCTTAGCAATCAGCGTGTCATAGGATTTATGTTTGTTTTCAGAGATGGTGATATACACGACTCGATGTCCGTTTTGCTCGAGTTCTTTAGCGAATGAGCGCATGGCAGCAAAAAAGCCAGCAATTTTTTGAATGTGATGTTTGACGTAATCCGTCTCTTGTCGTATCTCGGCCATGAGATAGCAGACGTGTTCTTCTCTTTGTCTAAACCAACTGTGTTCTGAATTGAGTTGGTCTCCAAGAATAAGTCTTAGTGTTTGAGCCATAGTTTCTGAAATTCTTGTTTTGGGTCATATCGCTCTGCTTGAAGTCGAGTGTTGAATTTTCGATCTCTTGGGTCGTTACCAACTCCACTTACGTATTGCCAATTTCCCCAATTACTATGTACATCATAGTCAATCAAAACACTTTCAAAATAGGCGGCACCCCATCTCCAATCAATTTGGAGATCTTTAGTGAGATAACTGGCAACGTTTTGTCTGCCTCGATTACTCATAAAACCGGTTTGCTGCAGTTCTATCATATTCGCATCTACAAAAGAATCACCGGTCTGGCCGTTGATCCATTTTAGAAATAAACGCTGGTTTTCGCTCCAAGAATAGTGTCTTTTCTTAATACCAGCTTGTTTGAAGAGAGCGTTTCCATGTTCTAGTGAAATATATTTAAAATAGTCGCGCCACATGAGTTCAAAGGCCAACCAATAGGTGTCTTGATTTTTGATATGCTCTTTTTCATAAGCTTTGATTTTATGATAGATATATCGCGCACTAATTGCTCCAATAGCAAGCCAAGGAGAAAATTTAGAGGAATATTCAGTTCCCAAGAGTCCGTTGCGGGTTTTTTTGTAACGGGATAAATGATGAGTGTCAAAAAAATAAGACTGCAGTCGGTTTTGAGCTTGTTTATATCCCCCCTGAAATTTAAAAGCTGATTGAGGATGAGGTGTTAATTTTTCTACGTCCAAACTTTTAAAAGAAGGAATTTCATCAGAGATCAATTCGAAGCTATTTGAAGGCATTGAAGAGTTTTCAATCAAAGGTCTTACACGAGCTAGTTTTTCACACTTTTTACGAAACACGGTAAAAACGTCGGGTAATTCTTCTTGATGCAAGTGGAAAGGAATATCTTCTGGATGCCATAAGAACTGACCTAAATAGCTTTTGAAAATGGTTTCATTGGATTTGGACTTTAAAAGTTGTAATTCTTTTTGCTCTTCAAAGCACCACTCGTCTTGGAATATTACTTGATCAATTTGGTGCTGCTCGATGATTTGAGGAATACAGGTTGAGGCTGATTTTTCAGAGATAAGTAACGGAATATTCAGTTGTTGTAATCCTTGTTTGAGTTCTGCTAAGGCTTCTAAAATCAAAGACAATTGAAATTTTGAGCGCTGACTAAAACCAAATTCATTTTTGTTACTATAGCGATCTATATCAATACAATAGACTCCTATTATACCGGAACTTTCACTAAGGGCCATTTGGAGTCCCTCGTGATCATAAGGTCTTAAATCCTTGGTAAACCAAAGAAGGGTTTTCATTTGTTTTTGCTGCATTTTTTAGAACAGTATTTGACGTTTTCCCAATTCTTCTCCCACTTCTTACGCCATTCAAAAGGACGCTGACAGCGAGGGCATATCTTTTGTTCAAGATGAAGTTTTTTGTGGGCCATAAATCGATTTTGAATCTTGGTGAGCTTGCGCATACATAAGCCTATCCATGCATTTTACGCTGTAATAAGTATCAAGTCCTCCTATACCTATTGAATTTAATTTTTCGTGATTAATCCATAGGTCTTGGCCGAGGCCCGAATCGTCCACTGCAATCATCTCAATTTTTCCGATAATCATCACACAGCCATTCTCTTTAATATTGTATTCACTCTCATATCGACAGGCTATTTTTATATTAGATTTTTTGACAAACGGCATGGTATAGTCATCAAAATACTCTTGCTCAATAGCGCAGGTTTCAAACTCGGATTCGTTTTTTTTGTATTTCGCTGAAGTTTGATGTGCTTCTGAATACAAGTCTTTCGGAATTTGATTTATACTAAAAAACTTGGTTTGCTGTATGTTATCATAAGTGTGACGTTCCACTGTGAGTGGTCGCAAAATAAATCCAATTAGGGCCGGATCACTACCTAAGTGCATAACTGAATTAAAAACAGCGAGATTCTCTTGTAGTTGTGTATCGACTGTTCCGATTAGGTTGGCCGAACGGATTCCGCAGCAATTATTAATTAAACTTGCTCGTTGCCGTGAAGGTAAATGCTGAAAATTCTCTTCTGTGTATATCATTTGTTTAATAAAATTACAAAATTATTAAACAAAAAAAGGAAATTCCCAAGTTTAGCTGTTCATTATTTGAATAAGAGCACTACCAAATATGATGAAGCTGTTTTATTTTTAAGTAAGATATTGAAATGTAAGACAGGATGAATCTAGCTGATTTTAGAAAAAATACCTGACATTTTAGTTTCTTCCTCCTGAGCCAACTCAGGGTCAACTAAAATTCTTCCACTGTGTTCATCAGTAATTACTTTTTTACGTGTTGCAATTTCCACTTGTACTTGTGGAGGAAGTGTAAAAAACGAACCTCCAGAGGCCCCTCGTTCTATGGAAACCACAGCTAATCCATTTTTCACATTGTCGCGGATTCTAGAATATGCACTGATCAATCGATCTTCGATTTTTGTTTTGTACTCCTCACTTTTTTTCAAAAGTTCTCCTTCTTCTTTTTCAGTTTCAGCCAAAATCGAATCTAGTTCTTCTTTTTTATGTTTTAAATGTTCGTCTCTAGCAGACAATTTGTCTTTGGTCTCTTTGATAACCTCTTTCTTTTCGTCTATTTGAACTTTAAAACCTTTGATGTGTTTTTCAGCCAATTCTATTTCTAGCTCTTGGTATTCAATTTCTTTTGAAATTGAGTTGAACTCTCGATTGTTACGGACATTTTTTTGTTGCTCTGAATATTTTTTAATGAGTGCTTTAGACTCTTCTATTAGATTCTTTTTAGCACCAATCTCAAAATTGAGTGTTTCGATTTCGGATTTGAGCTTGTCTACCCTAGTTTTCAAGCCGGCAACCTCGTCTTCTAGATCTTGGACCTCCATTGGTAATTCTCCACGTAAACTTCTGATTTTATCGATTCTCGAATCTATGAGTTGAAGATCGTAAAGCGCTCTCAGTTTATCTTCTACGGTGAGTTCTTTCTTTGCTGCCATACCTAAAAATAATTGACGGGATTAGTTTTTGTTTGTGATAAAATGACCACAAAATTAGTAAATTTTTCCGTAAGGAATTCGACAATTAAATTTTTTGTGAATTGCTCAGATTCGTAATGTCCTATATCGATTAACAGCAACTGGTCGTCTGCTGCAAAAAAGTCGTGATACTTAAAATCTGCACTTATGTATGCGTCTACTTGAGATCTCTTTGCAAGTTCTATAGCGAAAGAACCGCTTCCTCCTAAAACTGCAATTTTTTCGATCGGTTTAGCCAAGAGTTTAGAATGCCTTAAGGATTTTAGGTGAAAAGTATTTTTCAATAATTCGAGAAATTTCTCTTCTGAATGTGGAGTTTGCAATTGACCAACCATACCAAGGCCATGATTTTCAGATTTAGCATCCAAAATATAAAGTGGTTTAGCATTCAATTCCTGCAGCATTCGACCGCTCACTCCATGTGCGACATTATCCAATGCTGTATGTAAGGCAATAATATTGATGTCATTTTGTATTGCTTTGACCACAGCTCTTTCGACATATGTTTGTCCATTTAGTTGTTTCAGTCCTTTAAATACAATAGGGTGAAATGCAACGATTGTATTACAGTTTTTATCTATAGCCTCTTGAACTACTTCTTCAGTGCTGTCTAAGGCTACTAGAACACCTGTTACAGTTGTATCTAATTGTCCAGTTAACAATCCAATATTATCGTAATCTTCTGCATTTTTAAATGGCGCCCACTTATTGAGTTCTTCCAACAAAAGAGATATTTTCATGGTTATACGTTTTAAGGTAAGTGTCAAGATAATTCAAATATCGCATAAGTTTTTGAACAGCATATAGTTTGTCTTTTAGAAATAGACATCCGTCTCGCCGATCATAACTTTGTTGAAATTCACAAAAACTTAAGAGACCGAACAATTTAGATTGCATACTTTTAACCTTAACTATGAAATCTATGGTTTTTTATTTATTGGCTAAAGTCTATCAAACAGTTGTCTTTATAAGAAATTATTTCTATGACATTGGCTTTTTGACTTCAGTTCAAGTAAATCAGCCTTCAATTTGTGTTGGAAATTTATCTATTGGTGGAACAGGAAAAACCCCAATGGTTGAAAAACTCATTACAATGTTTAAAGCTCAAGGCTCAATTGCCGTTGTAACTCGAGGCTACAAACGAGAATCTACCGGAATGATTATAGCTAATAATAAACATGGTGTAAAGGACTTGGGGGATGAACCTTTTCAGATTTGGAAAAAATTCCAGTCAGATATCGCACTTATCATTGATGCCAATAGAGTTAGAGCGGTAAATTACATATATCAAAAGCACCCTAATTGTTTGATATTATTCGATGATGCTTTTCAACATCGTAAAATAAAAGCCAATGTAAATCTTTTACTAACCACCTTTGGCAATCCTTTTTTTAAGGACGATTATCTACCTAAAGGTAGTTTGCGTGACCACAAAAATCAAACAGCGCGAGCAGATTTGCTTCTTGTTACAAAATGTCCTCAAAGCTTGACCTTAATTGATGCTGAGCGATTTAAATCTGAATTAAAAACTCCGTTTGATCAGGTTTATTTTTGTGGTCTACAATATGAAGAAATAAGACCAGAAAATCTTGAAGAGCTTTGTTCATATCAAAAAAATGAATTGGCTCTAGCGACTGGATTAGCAAGTACTGAAGAGCTTGAGGCTTATTTGAAAGGGATGAATTTGAACTATACCTTGTTGAAATTTCCAGACCATCACAATTACACGGTAAAAGATTTAGAGACCTTGAATACGTTCAAATGTGTTTTGACTACGGAAAAGGATGAAGTAAAATTGTCAAATCTAAAAACAAAAATGCAAGTAATTAAAGTAGCACATCATTTTCTATTTGACCAGGAAAGTGAATTTTTCGAGAAAATAAGTGCTAAACTAAACGTGAATTTAACTCAATAAATTCTTTAATGGTGTCATAAAAAACATCAGGTTTAAAGGGTTTAGTTACCACGGCATTACAACCGGCCTTGAAAAAGTTATCTTGACTGTCTTCCTGCGAAATAGCTGTGAGAGCAATAATTGGTGTTTTCTTATCGAATTTGCGAATTTGAATTGTAGCTTCTTCACCGCTTATACCGGGCATGTGTATGTCCATTAATATGGCGTCATATTTTGTATTTTTCGCATGATCAATAGCATCATTCCCAGTGGCCACGATATCGCAACTCATTCCTTTTTTGGTGAGCATTTTCTTGGTTATGACCTGATTGATTTTGTTGTCTTCCACCAATAACAAATGCTTATCCTTTAAAATTTCATAGTCATTACCTACTATGTTTTCTTGTTCTTCTTCTGTTTTGAACTCATATTCAAAGAGTAAGTCAAAAAAGAAAGTTGTTCCCACATTTAATTCGCTATCAATATGAATATTGCTATTGAAAAGACCTAGTAAAGATTTTACTATAGTGAGTCCCAGACCTGTTCCGCCATACTTTCGATTGATTTGAACCGATCCCTGTTTAAAACTCTCAAATATGTATTGTTGCTGTTCTTCTGAAATCCCTATACCTGTATCAGAAACCTCAAAGTATACAGTGACAAATTTTTCATCTTGTTTTTTGATTTTAGCCACAATTTCTATTTGACCTTCCTTGGTGAATTTGTCGGCATTCATAAGCAGATTCATAAAAATCTGAGTCAACTTTGCCGGATCACCTAATAATTTTTCAGGGATAGCTCGGTCGTAGTGAAGCTGAAGATTAACCCCTTTTTTCTTGGCGTTAACACGAATGCCTTCAAGGGCTTCCTTTAATAATTTTTCTAATTGAAATTCAATCTTTAGTGGTTCAACCTCATCTGCTTCAATTTTATTAATTTGAAGAATGTCATTGATGAAATTCATTAAATAATCTCCCGAATATTTCAATGACTTTAAATGCTCCATCTGGGATTTATTGGGTTCTTCTTCTATAAGCAAATGGGTAAGACCTGTTATGGCATAAAGTGGTGTGCGCAATTCATGGGTCACGGTGGACAAAAAGTCCATCTTTGTCTTCATTGCAATCAGAGCGTTATCTCTCGCCTTTATGAGTTCTCTATTCTTATTTGCTAGAAGATCATTAGTCTTTAGTTTAATTTGATTATTTCTGTACAATGTAAAAGTGACAATTGTGATTATCGTTAGAATCGCTGAACTCAAAATGGCTGTCAATTCTGATCTAGAATTGGACCGATTCAATTCAGAAATTTTGTCCTGTAGGTTTTCAATATACCCTTGTTGAAGTTGTACAGTTTTGGTAATAGTACTATCCGATGTTTGCGCTGAAGAGACAACGGCTAAATCCGAATGTTCAATAAGTTCCAGAGTTAGACCTAAAGCTTCTTCGTAATTTTTAGTGTCGTAATAGGCTTGAATTAAAACTTTTTTTAAGGCTAAACCTAGCTTTTTCAAATTGTATTTTAGCGAGAGATCTAAAGCGAGATTGGCAAAATAGATCGCATCCTTAGGTCTAGCTTGAGCTAAATACCACTGGGCCAAATCACGAGAAGCCTTTAATTTGATCAAATCATCACTTTTAACCACCAGTGCATTTAGTAGTTCTTCAGACTCATCATTATCGTCTTGAAGTGTGTGTAGTTTTGCTTTTAGATATTGCCGTTTTTCCAACAATTTGATATCATTGCTCGCCATTTGTGACTCGTCGATTAGAGCCTCTGCCTTAGCTATGGATCTTTGGGCAATTAAATTTTTTTCTTGCACCCTATATTCCCTGAGTCCTTCTAAATATTTTTGATATGAATTTGCAAATGGATATAAGTTTTGACTGAGCATTAGTCTGGTTCTGCTCAAGTAAAAAGTTGCCGAATCTAGATTTTGATTTTCTAAATAGAGTTCTGCAATTTTATGGTATACAGCGATAAGGAGTTTACTGTTTCCATTTTTTTCTGCTTTTTGCAAAACAGCCTCCAACTCCAAAATGCCTAAATCAACCTCATTTTCGATGGAGTACAACTCAACTTGATCAAAAGCTTCTTGGTATTGATCAAATTCATTTTGAGCATTTGTCCAATAGCTGCAAATCAAAAAAAGGAAAAGCTTTAAGTACCGTTGAATAAGCATGTTTTACTTGTTCACAGCAACGTGGTCTATCAAATCAATTAATCTGCTGCTGTAACCTGTTTCATTGTCGTACCAGCCAATTATTTTAATCATATTACCAATTACTGATGTCATCATAGAATCAAACGTACAAGAGTACAAACTATTGTTTACATCCGAAGAAACTATCGGATCTTCTGTGTAATTAATGATATCGTAATTTTGATTTCCTGCAGCCATCCTAAACGCATTATTGATGGTTTGTACGTCCATTTTTTGATCGACAACAAATGTTATATCTGTCAAGGATCCGTTTGAAACAGGTACTCTTATGCCACATCCACCCATGGATTGTGCGAGATGAGGAAAAATTTTAGTCAAGGCTTTTGCTGCTCCTGTAGTAGTAGGAATGATAGATTGTGTTGCAGCTCTAGCCCTCCTTAAATCGTGATGAATTTGATCGTGAAGAGACTGATCAGAGGTAAAGGAGTGAACCGTTGTAATATAAAGTTGATTGATGTCACAGAGCTGGTCAATAATCTTAACCATTGGTGCGGCATTATTGGTGGTGCAAGAAGCGTTAGAAATGATTACATCGGAGGCGTTTAATTCTCTTTCATTAACACCTAAAACCACGGTTTTTATACTGTCATCTGCACTAGGTGCTGAAAGAATTACTTTTTGTACTGCTCCCTTAATGTGAGTACTTAATTCCTTATGGGTTTTAAATTTTCCCGTGCATTCAATTACAACATCTACTTCGTGTTCGTCCCAGGGTATTTCTTCTATTGTTTTTTTGTTTAGTACAACAACAGGAGATTGATTTACTAAAATGCTATTTTTTTCAACTGAAATGTTTTTATCCCATGTTCCGTGAATACTGTCGTATTTCAGTAAATGTGCGAGAGTATTCGCAGGTCCTAGATCATTTATGACAACCAATTCCAAATGAGGAGCCCTGTCGAATGCCAATCTAAAAAAGGTTCTGCCAATTCGACCAAAACCGTTTATCCCTACGCGTATTCTACTCAATATGTTTATGTGCTTTGTACGAAGATCGCACTAGAGGTCCTGATTCTACATGTCTAAATCCTAGAGCCTTTCCGTATTCTTCAAATTCTTTGAATTCTTCAGGAGACACAAAGCGTTGAACGGATAGGTGTTTTTTGCTGGGTTGTAAATACTGCCCGAGTGTTACTACATCTACCTTTGCGTCCCTCAAATGTTCTAGGCACTCAAAAACTTCTTCTTTTTCTTCGCCTAAGCCCAGCATTATACCAGACTTGGTACGATGTGCGCCATTTTCTTTTAAATACTTTAGAACTTCTAATGAGCGATCGTATTTAGCTTGAATACGCACTGATCTGGTGAGTCTTTTTACGGTTTCCATGTTGTGCGAAATGACCTCGGGTTTTACTTTTAAAATTCGGTCAAGATGCTCACTTATTCCTTGGAAATCAGGAAGTAATGTTTCTAGTGTGGTATTTGGATTCATTCTTTTGATGGCCAAAATAGTCTCAGCCCAAATCACAGACCCCATATCTTTTAAATCGTCTCTATCCACAGAGGTAATCACGGCGTGTTTAATCCCCATTATTTTTATCGAACGAGCAACTTTTTCTGGCTCGGCCCAATCCACTGCATTTGGTCTTCCGGTTTGTACCCCACAAAACCCACAAGATCGCGTACAAATATTGCCTAGAATCATAAAAGTGGCGGTTCCTTCTCCCCAGCACTCACCCATATTAGGGCAGCTACCAGAGGTACATATTGTGTTGAGTTTGTACTTGTCCACTAAACCTCTAAGTTCAGTATACTTTTTACCTGTTGGTAAGGTAACCCTTAACCATTTGGGTTTTTTTTGAACAGGGGTTTTAACCGTTGGAGCTGTTTTAACATCTTCCATGATCTCGTGTTTTCTAATACACAAATTTACGGCTTATTCTCAATTTTTTCAGACAACTTTTTTCGTGCTCTCATCACCAAAACTTTAGCGTTGCTCAGAGAAATATTTGTGCGTTGTGCAATTTCAGCATAAGTCAATTCTTCAAAATACCTAAGAATAAGAATATTTTTGTACTGTGGTTTAAGTTCTTTTATCATTTGTCTCAAATCTTTAAGACGTTGTTTTTCAATGAGCTGATCTTCTATTGAGGGTGTCTCATCAGCATATTCCACAGTCGCATTAATCTGAGATGTACTTTGGTCAATTGACTTTTTTCTTTTTTGATCTATGTACAAATTTTTCGAAATGGAAACCAACCAAGTTTTAAAATTATAATCCAAATTAAAACTGTCTATTTTTTCAAAGGCTTTAGAAAAAGTTTCTATACACAGGTCTTCAATTTCGTCATCAGACATTTCTTTCTGCGCATGAAAATTGTACAGGTAATTCCAATGCTCATCAAATAAATGTTGAAAAGCGGTTTGGTCGCCTTGTTGGGCTAGAGGTATAATGTCTTGGTAATTCAAGCCGGGTCTATTGTCTGATTTTGACAGTCTTTCGAAGGTACTTTTCCACATAGACTACAGGTTTCACCTTCAGTATTTAAAAAAGGACTTTGCGAGGCACAAGTTCCGGCAAACTCACCATCTTTCTTTGCCCAGAGTTTTATAGAAATGCCCGCAAAACCAAGTAAGAGCAGCCCAATGGTTAGAAGAATAATTTCCATTCTTTTTTTCACAAAGATACTTTATCAGACGCAATTATGTTTTGATAGGAAATTTTGGCGACTTGATCGATAAGGTTGGGTGTGAAATTACCACCTTCATCTTCAATAGTGATAAAACTAAGTGCATTTTCAGCGTAGGGCATTCTCAACATTTTTTTCGGATCCTCAAGGTTTTTTAACACTCCGAGACTAACCAATCCACCATTTACTTCCGTCCAAATTTGATAGCATTTGTCTGCAGTAAGTTGAGGAAGATTTTGAACGTTGATATAGGACAATTTTTTAATAGGATTAATATATGCAACCGCTTTGAACTGCGTTGCCCTTGAATTTCCTGTGATCGTTTTTTTGATCGTGTAAGGACTGTTCAGCACGATATATTCATTTCTTAAATCTTCCAGTTGCACATTGACGTCTTCTTCTAAATTCACTATTTGAGACTGAACAAGAGCTTGTTCTGCTTTTAAGTCCAAATTATTCTGGTATAATTGAAAACATAGGACTCCCAAAATCAATGCTATTGAAGAAGCTGCGTATTGCATAAATTTTTCGAAATTGAAAGCTTGCTTGGATTTTATGGCACCAAGTGCACCCTCTAATAGTCGTGGGTCACAAGGTATAGCTTTAGAGCTTACTAGAAGTTTAAGGGCCTTTTGATAGTCGTCATAACTTTTTTGCAATTCCGGATGGCTTGAAACCAATTCGTCTATCTTAGAGGAATACAATTCATCTCGATTACTGTCAAACAATGCCTTGTGAAATTCATCTTGCTGAGTATTATCAAGTTTGGGGTCTAATGCACTCATTTAGTTTAATTTTCTTTTGTAATCGTAAATTTTCTTTAGTTCTCTTAAACCAATTTTCAATCTTGATTTAACAGTACCCAGAGGAATGTTCAATAGTTCACTTGCTTGACTTTGGGTAAAACCTTTGAAGTACAACAGCTCGATAACCTCTTGATACTTTTGATCTAATTGGGAGATGTGTTTTTGAATATCTATATGCTCTCCTGAAAAAGATTCCTCTAAAAGTGATACGTTTGATTTCTCCATTTGGATTTTTTGTGAGAAATTATTTTCTCTTTGTCGCAGTTTATCTAAAGCCGTATTTCTGGTAATTTGATAAATCCAAGTAAAGAACTTCGCTTTTTTCGGGTCGTATGAATCCGATTTATTCCAAATCTTTACCATACTTTCTTGTACGATGTCATCGGCAAGGGAATCCTGTTGAACAATTTGAAATGCAATACCTTTGAGATGACTCGCATAATGATAGTAGATCAACCTCAAAGCGTCTTCATCTCTACCTTTTAGAAGATGTATAATTTGTTCATCTATAGAATAGGTGCGACTCAAAGTTGACAGGTGTATTTATGATCAATAATATTGACCTCAGTTTCTAGATGCACACCAAAGTGTTCAAAAACATTGGATTGAATACGCTTGGAAAGTTCTAATACATCCATTCCAGTGGCATTCTTTTTATTGATTAAAACCAATGCCTGTTTGTGATGAACTCCGGCTCCACCAACTGTCCATTTTTTTCCGTCAAGTTTTTCAATCATCCAGCCTGCGGCTAGTTTAACCTTGTCTTTATCTACGGGAAAATGCACTATATCTGGAAACTGCTCTTGAATGTGCTTTAATTGCTGTTGACTTACAACAGGATTTTTGAAAAAACTTCCGCTATTACCAATAATTTTGGGGTCTGGAAGCTTTGATGTTCGTATTTGTCGCACCGTTTCACGAATGGTACTGAGGTTTATTTCATTGCTAAAATTTTCAAGAAGATGATTTGAGATAGCCCCATATGAGGTGTTGTATTGGTGAAAACCGTTTTTACTCAAGTTTAGCGTTATTGCGGTAATGATTACTTTATTCTTCAATTCATTTTTAAAAATTGAATCGCGATATCCAAATTGACAAAAGGCATTGTCAACCTCTCTCAACTCACCGGTACTTTTATCAATAAATTCACAAGCTACAAGAGTGTCTTTTAGTTCAACTCCGTAAGCACCAATGTTTTGAATAGGTGCAGCACCAATCTTGCCAGGAATAAGGGTGAGGTTTTCAATTCCTCCGTACCCTCTTTCGACAGTCCATTGCACAACATCATCCCAAATTTCACCTGCCTCAATCTTTACCTGCACATATCGATCTGATTCATTGACTATTTGAATTCCTTTTGTATTGATATGGGCGATTAAAACACTAATTTCTTTTTCTACTAATAAGATATTACTACCACCACCAAGAGGAAAAATCGGTTGATCGCCGTGCTTGTCTAAAAGTTTTTTAAAATCACTTCTTTCGTGGAGTTCGACGAAATGTTGGCTTTGGGCATTTAATTGAAAGCTGTTGTAATTCTTAAGCGATATGAATTGATTTATTTTCAAGTTTAAATTTGGTTGCGGTATTGTTCTAAACCTTTGTGTAGGATATTAACAGCTTGTTCTAAACGCGATGATTCTAGTACGTATGCAATTCGAAGTTGACGTTTACCTAATTCGGGATGACTGTAAAATCCAGAGGCTGGAGCTAGCATTACAGTTTGACCATTTAGGCTGAAAGATTCTAATAGCCATTGTGCAAAATCATCTGCACTGTCTATATCTTCAATTTCTATCATACAGTAAAAAGCTCCTTTTGGAAATGCAACTTTTAGTTTTGGAATACTTGAAAGTGAACTAATAAGGAGTTGACGTCTTTTGTCGTACTCTGCATTTACAGCTCCAAAATAGGAAGGAGCGGTATCCAATGCAGCTATACATGCTAATTGAGCCAAAGTTGGAGGGCAAAGTCTCGCTTGAGCAAATTTTAAAACCGCTTCGTTGAGTTCTTTATTCTTTGATACTATGCAACCAACACGCGCTCCACACATACTATAACGTTTGGAAAATGAATCTACCACAATAACGTGCTCTTCACATCCTTCTAGATTGAGAACTGAAGTGTGCTCTTGATTTTCATATACAAATTCTCGATACACTTCGTCAGCTATTAAAAATAAATTATACTTCAGAGCGAGTGCTTTTAATGCATTTAATTCTTGATCTGTATAGAGATAACCCGTAGGGTTGCCTGGATTACAAATTAATATGGCCTTAGTTTTATCATTGATTTGTGATTCTATCAATGCCACATCCGGAAGTGCGAAATTGTTTTCAATAGTAGAAGCAACCGAGCGAACTTCAATCGCATAGGAAGAGGCAAAACCATTGTAATTGGCATAAAAGGGTTCAGGTATAATGACGTTATCCCCAGAATCACATAAACTACCCATTAGAATTGATAGAGCTTCAGATCCTCCTGTGGTAATTGCAATGTCTTCAGCAGTTACCTCAATTCCGAATTGTGCGTAATAAGAACTGAGCTTTGTTCGTAATTCGAGCAGTCCTTGGGATGGGCCATAGGCCAAAACTTTATCTGCGTAGTGCTGAATCTCGTCGAGAACTTGCTGAGGGGTTTCAATATCCGGTTGACCTATGTTGAGGTGTATTACTTCAATACCCTTTGATTTCGCATAATCCGCATAGGGAACTAGTTTACGAATAGGGGATGCGGGCATTTGTTTGGCCCGATTGGATAAAAAAGGTCTAGTCATAAACTATTTTTCGATGAGTTCACCTTTGATTTTCAATATTTTAGTCGGATTACTTGCATTAGAGCTTACTGTAATCGCTTTCCTAAATGGGCCAGCCGCACGATTAGTGTCGTATTCAACTTCGATTTTTCCCTGTTGACCAGGCAAAATAGGTTCTTCAGGTTTTTTAGGAATAGTACATCCACAACTAGAACGAACATTTGTGATGACCAGAGGCGCATCTCCTGTGTTGGTAAATTCGAAAACTCTCAGGCCGTCACTTCCGCGATTAATTTTTCCATAATCGATGGTTTCTTCTTTAAATTGAATCTCTGCTTTTTCTTGAGCGCCTACCCATAAAGTTGTAAATAAAAAACCGAGTAATAGAAATGCTTTTCTCATTTAAAAGTAATTTTATGAACAAGTGAATTTACAAGAATTTGATCTGAGGTCAAAATACTTTTATAAAACGTGCAACGTTGACTATTTTTGAACTTTAATTGAAAATACTCAGATAGAAACCAATATGGAATTATCTACAAAATACAATCCAGCTGAAGTAGAGGCCAAGTGGTACGACTTTTGGATGGATAATCGACTCTTCGAATCTACTCCAGACGATAGAGAACCTTATACCATTGTAATACCTCCTCCAAACGTTACAGGAGTATTACACATGGGGCATATGTTGAATAATACAATTCAAGACGTTCTCATACGAAAAGCTAGACTTTCAGGAAAAAACGCCTGTTGGGTGCCTGGGACTGATCACGCTTCGATTGCAACTGAGGCAAAAGTTGTGGCACGATTAAAAGAGCAGGGTATAGCCAAAAGTGCGCTCAGTCGAGAGGAATTTTTGAAGCATGCCTGGGATTGGACCGATGAATATGGAGGTACCATTTTGAAGCAGTTGCGAAAACTTGGCTGTTCATGCGATTGGTCCAGAACTAAATTCACCCTGGATGATGATATGTACGCTTCGGTAATTAAGGTTTTTGTAGATCTTTACCAGAAAGGACATATTTACAGGGGTTATCGAATGGTCAATTGGGATCCCGTTGCGAAAACGACGCTATCAGATGAGGAGGTTATCTATGAAGAGCGTCAGGGAGAGCTTTTTCAAATAGCCTACAAACTTGTCGATAGTGATGAACAACTTATCATCGCTACAACACGTCCTGAAACCATATTTGGAGACACTGCCATTTGCATCAATCCAAACGATGCGCGCTTTTTTCATTTGCATAATAGAAAAGCCATAGTTCCTATTTGCAATCGAGAAATTCCAATTATTTTGGACGAATACGTTGATATGGAATTTGGTACAGGTTGCCTAAAGGTTACCCCGGCACACGACGTGAATGACAAAACCCTAGGAGAGAAACACAAGTTAGAGGTCATCGATATTTTTAATGAGGATGCCTCACTGAATAGTTACGGAATACAATTCGAGGGTCAAGACCGTTTTGAAGCCCGTAAAAATGTAGTAAAAACTTTAGATGAGATAGGGGTACTTGTAAAGAGAGAGAAATACATCAACAATGTAGGAACTTCAGAACGCACCAAAGCAGTTATAGAACCTCGTCTATCAGATCAGTGGTTTTTGAGCATGCAAGAATTGGTGAAACCTGCTCTTAAGTCTGTTTTAGAAACCAAAGAGGTTCAACTCGTTCCTGAGAAATTTGAAAACACCTATCGACACTGGATGGAAAATATAAGAGATTGGAACATCTCAAGACAGTTGTGGTGGGGTCAACAAATTCCAGCCTACTATTTTTCAGAGGACAAAGAAGATTTTGTGGTGGCTGAAACTCCTGAAAAAGCTTTGGTCTTGGCACAAGAAAAGCTTAAAGACAGAGGAGAAAATCGACAATTAACCACTGATGATTTGAGACAAGATTCAGATGTTCTCGACACTTGGTTCTCTTCTTGGCTATGGCCCATCTCCGTTTTTAATGGAATATTAGAGCCCGAGAATGAACAAATAGAGTACTACTATCCAACTCAAGACTTAGTAACGGGCCCAGATATTTTATTTTTCTGGGTAGCTCGAATGATTATTGCTGGCTACGAGTACAGAGGTAAGCAACCTTTTTCTAAAGTGTATTTGACAGGTTTGGTAAGGGATAAACAGAGAAGAAAAATGTCCAAATCTTTGGGGAATTCTCCCGATGCACTTGAATTGATTTCAAATCACGGTGCAGATGGTGTAAGAGTAGGTCTACTATTGAGCTCTGCAGCAGGTAACGACCTTCTTTTTGATGAAGCTCTATGTCAACAAGGAAAAAACTTCGCCAATAAAATATGGAACGCCTTTAGATTAATTCAAGGTTTCGAGTTGTCTGAAACGATTGAGCAACCTGTGCATAGTGCGAAAGGTGTTTTTTGGTTTCAACAAAAATTCAATGCGGAGCTAAAAGAAATTGAACAACTCTTTGAGCGTTATAAAATTTCAGAAGCCCTCATGCGTATATACAAGCTCATTTGGGACGACTTTTGCAGCTGGCTTCTCGAGATTATTAAACCTGAATATCAAAAACCCATCGATCAGAAGACCTATAAAGAGGTCTTAGCGATACTCGAAGACCTATTGATACTCTTGCATCCATTTATGCCTTTTTTAAGCGAAGAGCTCTGGCAGCATTTGAAAAAAAGAGAAAGTCATGAGTCTATCTGCGTGGCAAAATGGCCAGAATCCAAGGAGGTTAAACCAGCGGTTTTACAGGAGTTTGATTACACTTCAGAGGTTATTAGTGGAATTCGAACTGTTCGAAAAGAAAAACAAATACCACAAAAAGAAGCTTTAGAGCTCTATTATCTCGAAAATGAAAAATACGCTCAAATAGAATCCATCATCAAAAAATTAGGTAATATAAGTGCGATATCAAAAGTGGATGAAACCCCTGAGGGAGCGATAAGTTTTAGAGTAAAAAGTAATGAATTTTCTATTCCTATCCTCGGAGCAATTAATGTAGAAGATGAAATTTCTAAACTCAAAGAAGAGCTCGCCTACACTGAAGGATTTTTGATTTCAGTTCAAAAAAAATTATCCAATGAACGCTTTGTAAGTAACGCTCCAGAGAAAGTGGTACTGATAGAAAAGAAAAAGGAGGAAGATGCAAAACTCAAAATCGATTCTTTAAAAAGTAGTCTCAAAAGCCTAGGAGAAAATATTTCTTAATTTTATGGTATGGAATATTATGCCCAGGCACTTTTAATTGCTATACCAGCATTCTTTGTTTTAGTGGCTATAGAACTACTCTACGGTTACAGGGTCAAAAAGATGAATTACAATTTGTTTGATACCTTAAGTAGTTTGTCATCTGGTATGACCAATGTCATTAAAGATTCATTGGGATTGGCATTTGTGCTAGTCAGTTACCCATTTGTTAAAGAACAAATCATGCTTGTAGAATTGGAATCCGGGCCTTTGCTGTGGATAGTGGCATTCGTCATAATTGATTTTGCGGGATATTGGAACCACAGACTTTCCCACCATGTAAATATATTTTGGAATCAGCACGTAATACATCATTCTTCGGAAGAATTCAATTTGGCTTGTGCGCTCAGGCAGTCGATATCTAATGTCATTGGATATGGAGCAGTCCTATTAATTCCTGCGGCACTGTTAGGCGTACCTCAAAGCGTAATCAACATATTAGGTCCATTACATTTGTTTGGGCAGTTTTGGTATCACACACAACACATCGGTAAATTAGGATGGTTAGAATACATCTTTGTTACACCTTCTCAACACAGAGTGCATCATGCCATTAATAAAGAATACATCGACAAAAACTTAGGTCAAATTTTTTGTGTTTGGGATCGCATGTTCGGTACATTCCAAGAAGAATTAGATGAAGTTCCACCCCGATATGGAGTACTTAAACCAGCCAAAACATGGAATCCGATTCTAATCAATTTCCAGCATTTTTGGGGATTATTAACTGACGCTTGGCGCACTAAATCGATTTGGGATAAGATTAGAATATGGTTTATGCCTACAGGATGGCGTCCTGCTGATGTAATTGGTACATATCCGAGAGAAATCATCTCAGATGTTTACAAGTATAGAAAATACAAGACTGAAGTTTCAAACCAAGTTAAATATCTGGTAATTGGTCAATTTGCTGTCAACACTGTTCTTTTATTTCTGCTCTTAGCAAACTGGACCTCTTTTAATTCAAGTGCACAATTTATTATTGGAGTTTTATTATTTCTTGGAATAGGCAGCTACTCTAGTTTAATGGATAAAAATCCGTTGGCTTTAATCTTTGAAAGCTTACGATTAATTTTAGGCGTTTCACTTTTCTTTATAGATGGTTTAATCTGGCCGGTATTTATGAATTCAGTGGCTATGGTTTGGTTAATCTATATAATGATGAGTTGGGGTCTTACCTTCTACAACTTTCAAGACATATTGAAGTCAAATTCCTCTCTGACGAGTTCTACATAATTTTTTTTGGCTTCGGCAGAATCCAAATGTAAAACTTGAAGAATTGCATTGAATTTGAAGGCTTTTATAATGGGCTCTTCACTTTTTTTGGAATGACTGGTGTTTTGATGCGCCATTCGGTAATACGCGTATAAACGCAGTAGTATATCTGGTTGAATAGGCTCTTGGTAACTGTTTATATAGTGAACAGCCCTATTAAAGTCCCGATTTAAATCAACATCTGTGATGTACATTTTATAAACTTGTGGCAATTACCGTTTCGCCTCCTACAACCCGTTGACCAATTTTCACATTAATTACGGCAGAGGTAGGTAGGAGTAAATCTATTCGTGATCCAAATTTGATGAATCCAGCATCAGTTCCTTGTACGACCTTATCGCCTTTTATCGCATAGTTTACTATTCTTCTGGCCAAGGCACCTGCGATTTGTCTATAGCCAATTCTTCCAAACTTAGGGGTTTTAATGGCTACGGTAGTTCGTTCATTTAAGGTGCTAGATTTAGGATGCCAGGCGACCAAGTACTTTCCAGGATGGTATTTTGAATACAAAACAGATCCACTTACAGGATATCTAGTGACATGTACATTAATAGGTGACATAAAGATGGAAACCTGAGTCATTTGCTCTTCAAAGAATTCATTTTCATAGACTTCTTCAACAACAACCACTTTTCCATCACAGGGACTTATAATGCTGTCTAATGAAAGTGGGGTATTTCTTTTAGGATTCCTAAAGAACTGTAAAATGAGAAACAAAAAAACAGCAATAACAATTTGAATTCCTCTTTGTATCAACTCATTCTCAATATTGTATTGAGAATAAAAAAATACACACAAGAATATAATAGTTGAGAATAGTATAATGCTTTTTCCTTCTCTGTGAAACATAATTCAAATTTTAATAAATCAGGTGCAAAAATAAATAGGAAATTGGTACAGAGAGAATAATACTGTCTATTCTATCAAAAAATCCTCCATGTCCAGGTAATAATTGGCTGCTGTCTTTTTTGCCTAAAAGCCTTTTGATTTTACTTTCCATTAAATCTCCAGCATTACCGCATAGACAAATAAGAAAAGCGAGAGTCATCACTTGAAGATGATCTAGATTGACCAAATTGCCTATGAAAAGTGCAAATAAAAGAGTGCATATTAAACCTCCTACATATCCTTCAAGTGTTTTCTTTGGTGAAATAGTCGGAAACAGAATTCTTTTTCCTAGCCATTTACCAATTAGATAAGAAAAACTGTCGTTGGACCACTGAATAAGAAAAACAAAACCTAAAATAATAGCCCCCTCATAGTTTTGGTTTTCAGCGATAAAAATTAAAAAACTCATCCCAATACTGATGTAGAAAAGAGATATTGAGGTTACAAGAGGCGCATTGAATTCAAGTGTTTGTTGATTGCGAAAAAACAATACGAACACAAGGAAAATGAAAAAGGAAAAAAATATCACAATGAGGCTTAGGACAAAGTTTTCATTGTTTCTAAAGAAAAAACAACTGCCAAAGAATAGACTCAAGCACAAAATCATGAAAATAGGATTGCTCTCACTCATGTGATGCAGTTCCAAAACTGCAGCTAAAGCAAGTATAAAAGCGATGAATATAAACAGATTAGGTATAAAAAAAAGACTTACAAAAAGGCTAATTGCATATATCAATCCGGTTCCAATTCTCTGGGGCAAAACTTTATTCAAACCTAAAAATCTTCTAAAAGTAACAAGTATAAATTTTTGGTTTTTGAACCGTAGTTCATAAAATCCTGCTTGTTATCTTTTGTAACAGTGTTGTTTTTAAGAGAAGTAATATTCGCGGGCAATGTATTATACTTTTGCCGTATATATTTTAGAGCTTCATTAAGTGATTTTAGAATTTGGCTTGTTCTTGCAAATACAATAAAATTCTCCGGAAATCGAGAAGGTTGAAGTTGATGGAGTTGATGTGAACAGACCAAAATGGTTCCATTCTCAGCAATGAGATTCTCGCACTGCGTAAAAAGTATTTCACTGTCTTGAGCGTGTTCGGTAAAAAACAACAAACTTTCAAATTGGACTTTTAGTGAAGGATCAACACATAGCAGTTGTTGATGTTGCCATTGATTCTCCATGAGAATATGGGCTAGACTGATATTAACTTCTTTTAGATTTTCACAGTAGACAAATTTTCCTCCACTTTTTTTGAATTCAATGATAAACTTCTCGTCGATAGGTAAGTCAAGTGACGGGTTGTGTTCTCCTTTAGTCTCACGAGTAGACTTGGGTATCTCTTTACCTCCGCTAAAAAGTTTATCCATTAAACTCATGGCATTAATCCGTGGGTTTTTCTATAGTGTTTTCTGTCTTATCGTTTTGCTCAGAATTTTCAATATTTACCTCTTCATTAGTTTCACTCTCGAAAGGTCTTTTACCAAAAATCTTTTCTAAGTCATCCTTAAAAATAACTTCTTTTTCTAACAATCTGTTAGCAAGTAGAATTAATTTGTCTTTGTGCTCTTGTAAAATTTCAATGGCTCTTTTGTATTGGCCTTCTATAATTTTTGAAATTTCTGCATCGATAATCTGTGCAGTTTCTTCACTATAAGGTTTAGAGAAATTAAAATCAGTTTGGCCCGAGCTGTCAAAATAAGTAACATTACCAATTTTGGAATTCAAACCGTATATAGTCACCATGGCTCGGGCTTGCTTGGTCACTTTTTCTAAATCACTCAGCGCTCCAGTTGAGATGTTGTCGAACATGACACGTTCAGCTGCTCTACCACCCATTGTGGCACACATCTCATCTAGCATTTGTTCTGGTCTAACAATAAGTCGTTCTTCAGGAAGATACCACGCAGCTCCTAAAGATTGACCTCTTGGCACAATAGTAACTTTAACTAAAGGTGCTGCATATTGAAGCATCCAACTCACAGTGGCATGTCCAGCCTCGTGAAAGGCAATAGTCTTTTTCTCTTCTGGAGTTATGATTTTGTTCTTTTTTTCTAAACCACCTACAATACGATCTACAGCATCTAAAAAATCTTGTTTAGTAACCGCTTTTTTGTCGTTTCGAGCGGCAATAAGAGCAGCCTCATTACAGACATTAGCAATATCTGCCCCTGAAAATCCTGGGGTTTGTTTGGCTAGAAAATCGGTGTCTAATTCTTCATCTGTCTTTAGAGGCCTTAGATGCACCTCGAAAATTGCTTTACGTTCATTGAGATCAGGTAAATCCACATAAATTTGACGGTCGAATCGACCAGCTCGCATTAAAGCTTTGTCAAGAACATCAGCTCGATTCGTAGCCGCAAGAACAATGACGTTAGTGTTTGTTCCAAAGCCATCCATTTCAGTTAATAACTGATTCAGGGTGTTTTCACGTTCGTCATTTGAACCTGTGATGTTGTTTTTCCCTCTCGCTCTACCAATGGCATCAATTTCATCTATAAAAATAATTGCGGGCGATTTGTCTTTTGCCTGTTTAAAAAGATCTCGGACTCTAGAAGCACCAACCCCTACAAACATCTCAACGAAATCTGATCCCGAAAGCGAGAAAAATGGAACTTTAGCCTCACCTGCAACTGCCTTTGCTAAAAGAGTCTTTCCAGTTCCTGGAGGTCCTACAAGTAAAGCACCCTTTGGAATTTTTCCTCCGAGAGAAGTGTATTTATCTGGATTTTTTAAGAATTCAACAATTTCTTGTACTTCTTCTTTAGCACCTTCTAGTCCAGCGACATCTTTAAACGAAGTTCTTGTATCAGTATTTTCATCAAAGAGTTTGGCTTTTGATTTACCGATATTAAATATCTGACCTCCTCCGCCGGGACCTCCTCCGCCAGACATGCGACGCATTAGGTAAATCCAAATCCCTATAATTAGTATAAACGGGAGTAGTGATAAAATGAAATCCATGAAATAGTTGTTCTCTTTGTCGTAGTCGACAACTGTTTCGAGGTTGTATTCACTTTTTATGGTGTTAATGCTATTTTCAAAATTTTGAAGATCTCCGTAATCTAGTACGTACTGAGGATTTTCTCCAGGTGTGGGAAGAACAGGTTTTTGAGTCGTTTCACTGTGTATTTCCTTATCTTGAGCCTCAGGTGTTAGAAATACTTTTGCTTGTCTTGTGTTGGTGATGATTAATATTTTAGAAATATCACCATTTCGCAAAAACTCTTGAAGCTCAGAGATCGTCGTTTTTTTAGACGATTGCAATGAAGAGCCTCCGATGAAATTAAATCCAATAAAAAGGATAATCACAGCGTAAAATAGCCACCCGTATCGATTTTGTTTTTTAGGTTTTTCAGTCATAATGAGAAATCAAACTTAACTTTTATAAATTGGTTACACTTGAGGGAATCACGGTAAGTTCTGCATCACCCCACAAACCTTCGATATCATATTTTTCTCGTATTTGTTTTTGAAAAACATGAACTACAATGTCTGCGTAATCCATTAGTACCCATTCGGCGTTTTGAGTTCCTTCAACCTGCAATGGTTTTACACTAAGTTTCTTACTGACTCCTTTTTGAATTGAGGAAACGATAGCGTTTACATGCGTGTTAGAAGTACCCGTACAAATCACAAAAAAATCAAAAACTGTGTTTTCAATAGCTCTTAAATCTAATAGGTTTAAGTCTAAACCTTTTACATCTTCAATACTTTCAATAATCAAAGACAGTGTAGTCTCTGAATTATTATTTTTTTCTTGCATTCAAACAATTTATATTCAACACAAATTTAGAGTTTTTTTGTTGAGCCTTACTCAAGTTCCAATTTATCTTTAATTCTTATCTTAAATGAAGATAATCAAATGTCATACCACTTCAAGTACTAATGATGATCTGCGTGAATACGCTTTAGAAAATCACTCAGAAGAGACGGTAGCGCTATTAGCTTTTTACCAAAAAAATGGTAAGGGTCAACGCGGTCGTTTTTGGCACGCAGAAGAAGATAAAAGTTTGACCTTCAGTATGTTGTTTAAAGGTGTTGAAATTCCTTTTGCTCAAATTTTTCAAATTCATGTCTTTGTGAGCATTGCTCTGCTTGATTTTTTAACTGAAATAACCAGACAAGAAATAAATTTTTATGTCAAATGGCCTAATGACATTATGGCAGAAAACAAAAAGTGTGCGGGTATTCTCATAGAAACCAAAAGCAGTGAACGAACAGTCAATGAAATGATCATAGGTATAGGTGTGAATTTAAATAACACTGATTTCCCAAATCAGTTAGTGCATGCAGTCTCTTTGAAGCAAATTAGTGGTGAATACTATTCTATTGAAAACAGTTTTAAGACCTTAATCGCACGTATTGAAAAAAAAATACGTACTATACCAATGCTCGACAACTGGAATGGGATTTTTGAGAAATATCAGCAACGTTTATTTAAAAGAAATCAGCGAATTGAGGTGACTTACAAGAACAAGCAATTAGAAGTAGAAGTACAAGGTGTGGATGAATCTGGCCGCTTGGTTGTAAGAGAAGAGGAACTAGGGATTATCTGCGCCTCCTATGAAGAACTCAAATGGAACTACGATCTCTTAAGATAATTGAAGTTGAATACCCTTGCTTAGGTCGTTGACAAAGGCGGTTAAAGGGTTCTTTATCATCATCTCCATCATCGGGTTGAAATCACCTTCAAAAACCAATTGTACGTGAGTTTCTTGTTCTGAAACCGAATGGAGTAGACCAGATAGTGTAAACGGAAATTTATCGTTGTCTGAACTCAAGACTACCGAATTAGTATCAGCACTCTCGACTAACTTTAAAACGATTTCAGGCATACCCTTAAGACCAAATTTAAAACGTCTGTCATCAAGAATTTCAAATACCTTATTAGATTCTGGCATGATTGCACTATAGTTCTCTAGGGTGCTTAAAAACTGATGAACTTCGTGATTAGGTTTTATTAGATGAATAAGTTCTCCTTCAATTTTCATAGGGATAAATATTATTTAGGGTTTCCAATGGATAGGGTCAGACCTCCAACTTAACAGAGAATCTAAAGTACTTTCTGCGATGTAATTGGATTTTGAAGCCATTTCAATCAGGTTGTTGTAATCACTCAAGGTGTGAACTTCAATGTTTTCTTTTTCGAAGAGCGAAGAAGCGATATCGAAGTTGTAAGTGAAAATAGCCACCATTCCCTTAACTTGAACACCGTAATCTTTAAGCGCGCTAATGGCTTGAAAACTACTTTTTCCAGTGGATATGAGGTCTTCAATGACGATGACACTTTGCCCGGGTTCGATATAACCTTCTATTTGGTTTTTTCGTCCATGATCCTTTGCTTTAGGTCTGATATACACAAAGGGCAGTCCCATAGCTTCTGCAACCAAGATTCCAAGGCCTATTGCACCGGTTGCCACTCCTGCTATGGCGTCTGGTCTAGAAAATTGCTGTTCAATTTTTTTGCGCATAGCGTCTCTCAAGTGATTCCTAACGTGAGGATATGAAAGTGCAATTCTATTATCGCAATAAATCGGAGATTTGATGCCAGATGCCCATGTAAAAGGGTCTTCAACATTTAACTTAATTGCTTTAATTTGCAACAAGAATTCAGCAGTTTCTTGAGCTGTTTCTTTATCTAAAACCATGGTGCGAATGTACAAAGTTTTCGTCAATGAAAGACTCCTTCTGTTGAGTAAAAATAAAGTGAATACTTCTGAAAGACAGGTTCACTTTTCTAAAAAGAAGGCCGTTTTAAAACTGATTGAAGATTTGAACCTAGGCGTTCTAAGCGAGGGAGTAATTCTCTTTGAGCACGATGAAGAACCCTTGATAAAAATAGGAGAGTACTTCAAAATTGTTCAGGCAGCAGGAGGGGTTGTGAGCAATGAACTCGATGAGCTTCTTTTTATTTTTCGAAATGGAAAATGGGATCTGCCAAAGGGCAAATTAGAAAAAAACGAAGGACCTCGTTTTGCAGCTGTTCGTGAAGTTCAAGAAGAGACAGGATTGCCACAAGTCCATTGCGGAAAACTGTTGAATACAACTTATCATATGTACAAAGTCAAATCAAAGTACCACTTCAAGGTCACTTATTGGTATGAAATGACTACGCTTTTTAATGGAAAATTAAAGGGGCAAGTAGAAGAAGGTATTGATTTTGTGCGATGGTTGAATGCTAATCAGACCAAAATAGCCTTGCGCAATACCTATAAAAACATTTCGAAGTTATTCCATGCAATAAGAGAACCCAATGAATGATTAAGGGATTTTATAAATTGGATATCTCATAAAATCTTTTTCGAGATATTTTGAATTTTTGAATATGAAGTTTAGCAAAGGATAACCTTTAAAATTAGGGTTTAGTGCTTTGAGGCTGTCAACCTTAGCTTTCAGTGCGACATCTTCTTGTAATAAATCAAAAGCGAGATCTTCAAAAACATAGGGAGAAAATCCTTCCTTGCGTTGGAGTATTGCATCGAAATAATTCCAATTAAAAAAAGAATTTGGAGCTCGGGCTTCAAGGCTTTCCATTAAATATCTAAGTGCATTTTGTTGGGTGTACGCAACTACATCTCCCTTCTGAAAACTGAGTTCTTCAGTACTTGAGCTCGTTTGCGTTTGATAGTGATAATAATGGCCTTCGTAGGGGCTTCTAGAGGTTTTGTAGTCTTTGATATAGTCTACTTCTACTTCAAAGACAGTGTCCTTTTCGATGGTTTCGAGAATGACCTGGTTTCTTCTTAAATGATCGATAATCTTGGCATACTTACTTCGAATCACAAAGGCTGTAGGTATACGAACGCTATCTTGCACTTCAAATCGATTGTAATAATCAATCACTGTGTTTTCAGGACGATCTTGTAGGTATTTTAATCTTGGATATTCACCTAGCTTACTCTCTTGAAATTCAGAGGCGTATCCTTTAAATAAAAACTGTTTTGATTTACTGCTATCTATGCGATGTGTAAGCGGATAGTAGCTTTTGTTTTTCCAATAATCCTGATGCACTAAACGTGTTGATTTCAAACGCTTACTGTTCTGATCGACGTAGTCAAGAATCGTTTTGAGAAAGCTGTACGTTTGCGAGACCCGCTGCTCATAGGGTTTTAACATATGTGTTTCTATCATTAAACCGGGAGTGTGAAAAAGAGCGGTATATCCCGTAGAGTATCGAGAAGAATCATAGAACTGTGAAAAACCTTCTTTAGGATCTCGGTTAAAGACATTAACATATGGCGTGCTTTCAATACCTTGCTCCTTTAATAGCGTGCTGATGTCTTTTTTAAACTGGTTTTGAAGTACTCCAAGGGGCTCTCCTAATTTATCTTCTTGTGTGTAAAGATGGGTGAGGGTATACTGATAATCCGCACCATTACTTACATGGGTATCCACAAAAAAGTCAGGCTTGACCATGTGAAATAATTGCTGAAAGCTCTTGGCATTTTCAGTATCATTTTTAATAAAATCTCTGTTGAGATCGTAATTCAGGGCATTACCACGAAAACCATAGGCTTCAGGGCCGTTTTGGTTGACTCTACTACTGGTGTTTCGGTTTAAGGAACCTCCAATATTGTAAATAGGTATAAGTGCTAAAACAGTATTTTTAGGCAATTCGATTTTTGAGAAGACCAAATCTCGCATCAGCATCATACTCGCATCAATACCATCAGGTTCTCCAGGGTGAATTCCGTTGTTGATTAATACAATGGATTTGGTCGAATGTAATTTTTTGAAGTTGAATTCAGAGTCTGGATTAAAAGTGACCAAATGCAAAGGTAAGCCACTGTCTGTGGTTCCTATGTTTTGAATATTGAGCTTAGAGCTACTGCTGGCGAGTTCTTTGTAAAATGCAATGCATTCTTCGTAGGTCGAAGTTTGATTCTGATTCCCCAGTTCATAAGGGGTGAGTAATTCTTCTTTTGGTTCTTCAATTTGTTTGGTACAACTCAAAATGACAATACCCATCAAGAAGTATAATCTGAACGATCTTAGTTCCATGATCTAATTTTTTCATTGACTTTTTTTGGTACAAGAGCGCTTACATCTCCGTTATTTCGCAGAATATCTCGTACTATGGATGAACTGATATAAGATTTATCCGCACTTGTGAGAAGAAATACAGTTTCGATATTCGCTATGGTTTTATTGGTGTGCGCTATGGATTTTTCAAATTCAAAATCTGCAGGATTTCGAAGTCCTCTCAAAATGTAATCCGTTCCTAATTCTTTACAGAAGTCAACGGTAAGTCCACTGTAATGAACGATTTCAATACTGGGATTGCCTTCAAAAACAGCAGATAACATATCGATTCGCCGTTCGAGTGAAAAATGATAGTTTTTATTGGAGTTTACTCCAACAGCAATATAAAGTTTGTCAAAAAGTGCCGACCCTCGCTCAATGATATCCAAATGTCCAGAGGTCAAGGGATCAAATGATCCTGGAAAAATACCTTTTTTCATATGTTGAAAGTAGTAAAAATTTAGGGCTTAAGTGCTTGATCTATGGCAGACTCAAAAAATTCCGCTAAACTCAATCCGTGTGCTATGGCCTGTTGAGGTATAATGCTTTCAGCAGTTAGTCCAGGGGTTGTGTTGATTTCCAACAGAAATGCACGATCGCCTTTCACAATGTATTCACTTCTGCAAAATCCTTTCAATTTTAGTTTTTTGTAGATAAAAACACTGAGTTCTGCTAATTTTTTACGCAGAGGTTCTTCAATAACTGCAGGAGTAATTTCTTGAGCTTTACCTTGGTATTTGGCTTCGTAATCAAAAAACTCATTTTCGGTTACAATCTCAGTTATGGGTAAGGCAACAATTTCGTCATTTAAGGGGCATACCCCAACCGAAAACTCTCGACCTTCAATAAAGGATTCTATTAAAATTTCGTCGTCGTAATCTAAAGCATTTGCGATAGCCGCTTCGATTTGTGCTACTTCTTTCACCTTAGAAACGCCCAAGCTCGAACCGGCCCTATTTGCTTTGACAAAACAAGGTAGTCCGACTTTTGCAACAATAGCCGCAGTGTCAATATCATCTCCTTTATTAAGACTATAACTAGGGGCAATATCAATGGATAGCGGAGCAAGTACAGCTAATAAATCTCTTTTGTTAAAAGTCAAGGCGGCTTGATAAAAATCACAACTGGTGTGTTTGACTCCTATTAAATCGAAGTAAGCTTGTAGCAAACCATCTTCACCTGGAGTGCCGTGAATGGCGTTAAAAACCACATCAAATTGTATGCTTTTTTCGTTTAAAGAAAGACTAAAATTAGATTTATCAATGAGGTGGATTTGCTCCTGATTGTCTTTATAGTACCAAGAATCGGTATCTACAATGACCGGATATACATTGAACTTTTCTTTGTTGAGATGATGACTGACAACGCTGCCACTTGCCAAGGAAATTTCTCGTTCTCCTGAGTATCCGCCCATTACCACCGCAATGTTTTTTTTCATCCGCTCAAATTTTCATCAAAATAACTAAAAATAAAGGGTTTTCTTATCTTTGAGTACTTAAAAAAGCATATGAAGTCCTTGTTGTCATTTCTCAAAAGTCGAATGTTTTTAATCCAAGTAGGGTTGGGATTCTTTTTCGTATTTCTTGTCATTTGGATTACTTTGGGTTGGCTCAAGTTATATACGAATCACGGAGACAGTATACGAGTGCCAAATTTTGAGAAAATGTCTGTTGAAGAACTCACTCAAAAAACCGAAGATTTAAAGTTGCGGTTCGAAGTAATGGATTCTGCAGCCTACAATCCCAATTTTCCCAAAAGAGCAGTGGTAGATCAAAACCCCAAACCGGGAAAACAGGTCAAAGAAAATCGTAAAATCTATGTTACCCTTAATCCTTCTGGATATGCAAAAGTGAGTTTGCCCAACGTTATTCAAATTACTAGAAGGTCAGCGATAGCTAAACTATCTTCGGTAGGATTAAATGTGGTTGATGTAGAATACATTCCAGAAATTGGAAAAGAAATGGTATACCACGTCAAACAAAATGGACGCAGAATTCCTCCTGGAACCTTAATCCAAAAAGCCTCTGATGTCGTCCTTGTTTGTGGAAACGGTCAGCGTTAAGAAATAATTCATGAGTGGAATTGAAGTTAATCCGGAACTTAACGAATTACACGAGCATTACCTATTCGAAGCTGCTAAAGGTCAAGAGCCCTTGAGAGTGGATAAGTTTCTGATGAATTTTATTGAAAATGCCACCCGAAATAAGATACAACAGGCGGCAAGAAATGGAAATATTTGGGTTGACGGACATCCTGTAAAATCCAATTTCAAAGTCAAGTCAGGCCAAAAAGTTCAAGTGCTTTTCGAGCACCCTCCACATGAATTTCTGCTTGTAGCAGAAGACATTCCTCTAGATATTATTTTCGAAGACCAGCATCTCATGGTAGTCAATAAAAAAGCTGGAATGGTGGTTCACCCGGGTCATGGAAATTATTCAGGTACCTTAGTTAATGCTGTTTTACACCACGTCAAAGAAGAATTACCCATGAATTCTTCTGATCGACCAGGTTTAGTGCATCGAATTGACAAAGATACTTCTGGACTTTTGGTAGTAGCCAAAACAGAACTAGCCATGACGCATTTGGCTAAACAGTTTTTGGACAAGTCAATAGAACGTAAGTATATTGCCCTTGTTTGGGGAGATTTACAAGAGGAAACCGGCACCGTAGAAGGTCATATCGGAAGAAGCCTCAAGAATCGACTTCAGATGGATGTTTTTGAAGATGGAAGTATGGGTAAACACGCGATTACACACTTTACCAAAATCGAATCTCTAGGTTATGTAAGTTTGATTTCCTGTCGATTAGAAACCGGTAGGACTCATCAAATAAGAGCCCACATGAAGCACATTGGTCATCCGCTTTTCAACGATGAACGCTATGGAGGAAATCGCATTTTAAAAGGCACCTCCTTTACCAAGTACAAACAGTTTGTAGAGAATACCTTTAAACTTTTAAGCCGTCAGGCACTTCACGCTGAATCTCTAGGTTTTATTCATCCTCATTCTGGTGAAAAAATGCATTTTACGGCAGAACTTCCCGAAGATTTCAGTGCCTGTTTAACAAAATGGAGAGAATATATACAAAATAGACCCTTATGAAAATCCTTATCTCACCCGCCAAATCTCTAGATTTAGAAACACCAATTCCGGTGACAAATCACTCTGACCTTATGTTTGAGTCGGCTGTAAAAGAAGTGCAACAGCATTTAAAATCTTTTAAAGCCTCAGAGCTCAAGAGCAAAATGAAAATTTCAGACAAAATTGCTGCGCTCAATTGGGAGCGAAATCAGCAATTTACATGGCCGATGACAGAAGGAGAATCTAGACAAGCGGTCTTTGCATTTAACGGAGATGTGTACAAGGGATTAGATGCGTATTCACTTAAAGAAGAAGAAATAGCGAATATGCAAGACATGCTTTTAATTCTATCAGGCTTATACGGTATGCTCAAACCTTTGGATTTAATTCAGGCTTACCGCCTTGAAATGGGAACCGGCATGAAAGTAGCAAAGGCTACGAGTTTGGTAGCTTACTGGAAGCCTGTCTTAACTACTAAGCTCAACGAATTACTAGAAAACGGTGAAACGCTAGTGAATTTAGCCAGTAAGGAGTACAGCGCTGCAGTTGATTTTAAAGCCATTGAAAATAAGGTTGTACATCCCGAATTTAAGGACTTCAAGAATGGTAGTTTAAAGACCATCAGCTTTTTTGCCAAAAAGGCTAGAGGAATGATGTCTCGATATCTCATTGAGAATAATGCTAAAAATTTGGAGGATATTTTAGGATTTTCCAAAGAAGGATATGCTTATTCTGAGGAATATTCAAAAGATGAGCTGCATCCGGTCTTTGTCCGTTGATGTTTGTTTCTTTGCACCCAAATTAATCTTTCCATCATCCAATGATTCAAAAAGTACTCGTCGCGAATAGAGGAGAAATCGCTATTCGTATTTTTAGAGCATGCGTAGAAGTAGGTGTTAAAACAGTAGGTATTTACACCTATGAAGACCGGTATTCCCTTCACAGGTACAAAGCAGACGAGAGCTATCAAATCGGTAAAGACGAGGACCCCCTAAAACCTTATCTCGACATTGATGAAATCATTAGCGTTGCCCTTGAAGCTAAGGCTGATGCAATACACCCTGGATATGGATTTTTATCTGAAAATGCAGAGTTTGCAGAGGCCTGTGAAAAAGCGGGTATTATATTCGTCGGTCCTAAGGTATCTGTTCTTCGTGCCCTGGGCGATAAAATCACTGCAAAAGAAGTCGCCCTTCAAGAGCAAGTGCCTATCATTAAATCGAGCGAGAGCGAATTAAGTAGTGTTGAAATCGCACTCAAAGAAGCGGCAGCAATAGGCTATCCCATTATGTTGAAAGCGGCTTCTGGAGGTGGAGGTAGAGGAATGCGCGTGATTCGTTCAGACCAGGAGTTGGAAAAGGCGTATATGGAAGCAAGGCGAGAGGCTCAAAACGCATTTGGAGACCCCACCGTTTTTCTCGAAAAATTCATAGAGAATCCAAAACATATAGAAATACAAATTGTTGCCGATGCTCATGGCAACATGGTGCATTTATACGAACGCGATTGTTCAGTTCAAAGGCGTTATCAAAAGGTCATTGAATTTGCACCCTCTATTTATCTCAAAGAAGAGACCAAAGAAGCACTTTACAACTACGCTCAAAAAATTTGTAAAGCGGTTGATTACAACAATATCGGAACCGTAGAATTTCTTGTCGACCATGATGAGAGCATATACTTTATCGAGGTAAATCCCAGAATACAAGTTGAGCATACAGTTACAGAGATGATCACCCATATTGATCTGGTAAAAACACAGCTCTTTATTGCAAGTGGTTACAAGCTCTCTGACCCACAAATAAATATTGGATCTCAAGAAGAAATAGGTTGTTACGGTTATGCCCTTCAGTGCAGAATTACCAGTGAGGATCCTGCCAATAACTTTAAACCAGATTACGGTGTAGTCACTACCTATAGATCTGCCTCAGGATTCGGAATACGTCTCGATGCAGGTAGTATTTATCAAGGAGTACGTATCTCACCTTTCTTTGATTCCATGTTGGTTAAAGTCTCAGCACAGGCCAGAACACTTGAAGATGCCAGCAAAAGAATGTTACGAGCTTTGCAGGAGTTTAGAATTCGAGGCATAAAAACCAACATTCCTTTCTTACAAAATTTATTGAAGCACGATGCCTTTAGAGAAGGCAGCATCACCGTAAACTTTATAGAACAAAACCCTTCTTTATTCGATTTGGAAGAATCTGCAGATAGGGGAAATAAGTTGGTGCGATTTTTGGCAGAAACCATCGTAAATGGCAATCCAGATTTGGCCAATAAGAGCATTCCAAAAAATGTAGAATTACCCAAAATTACCCTGCCAGATACGCCAAAAATGGCCTATCCACACGGGACGAAAGATCTACTCAACGAGTTAGGGCCTGATGAATTCTCTAAATGGTTAAGAGCCGATGACAAGGTGCATTATACGGATACAACCATGAGAGACGCCCATCAAAGTCTTCTGGCAACCCGAATGCGAACTTTCGACATGATGGCTGTGGCTGAATCTTACGCCAAACAAAACCCTGAAATTTTCTCCATGGAAATTTGGGGAGGAGCAACCTTTGACGTTTGTTTGAGATTTTTAAAAGAAAACCCTTGGGAGCGTTTAGCCTTACTTAGAAAGGCCATGCCAAACGTCTTGACACAGATGCTACTGAGAGGTTCAAATGCCGTAGGTTATAAGGCTTACGCTGACAATATTATTGCCAAATTTGTCGAGCAATCCTTTGAAACAGGTCTTGATGTCTTTAGAATTTTTGACTCCCTCAATTGGATGGAATCTATTGCACCCTGTATAGGACATGTGCGCAAATACACCGGTGGTATTGCTGAAGGAACAATTTGCTACACCGGTGATTTTAGAAATACAGACCAAAAGAAATACACCTTAGACTACTACTTGCAAATGGCTAAGGATCTCGAAAATGCAGGTGCCCATATCATAGGATTAAAAGATATGGCAGGCCTTTTAAAGCCGGATGCGGCCTATGAACTTGTTCAGGCTCTTAGAGATTCGGTGGCCTTACCTGTTCACTTACACACACATGATACCTCTTCAATTCAAACTGCCACCTATTTAAAGGCGATTGAGGCAGGAGTAGATGTGGTCGATGTAGCGCTTGGAGGTCTTTCAGGATTGACTTCACAGCCGAATTTCAATTCAGTGGTAGAAATGATGAGGCATCATCCGCGCGAGCGTCAAATGAATGCTGAATCCTTGGCAGAACACTCGAGGTATTGGGAAACGATGCGATCTTACTACTTCCCCTTTGAATCTGGTCTAAAATCAGGAACTGGAGAAGTCTATACGCATGAAATTCCAGGAGGTCAATATTCAAATTTAAAGGGTCAGGCCATTGCATTGGGATTAGAAGATAAGTTTCCAGAAGTGACTAAAATGTATGCTGAGGTCAATAAACTCTTTGGTGATATTATAAAAGTAACGCCGAGTTCAAAGGTAGTTGGTGATATGGCTCAATACCTAATCAGTAACGGAATTACCGCTGACGAAGTCCTAACTAAGGGGCAAAACATCGCCTTTCCAGATTCTGTGAAAAGTTTCTTTAGAGGGGATTTAGGGCAACCTATGGGTGGGTTCAACACCGACTTGCAAAAGGTGATTTTGAAGGACGAAAAGCCTTATACTGACCGTCCAAATGCACACATTGCTGCCTTGGATATCGAGAAAGAGTTTAAAAAGTTTAAAAGAAAATTCTCAGCGGGTATGGGAAGGGATTTGGAAATAACAGATTTCTTATCGCACCAACTCTACCCAAAAGTCTTTGAAGACGCCTACCAACATCACTTAAAATTTGGAAATGTCGTGGTCATTCCAACCAAAAATTTCTTCTATGGAATGAAAATAGGCGAGGAAATTTTAGTGACCATCGAAAAAGGAAAAAATGTATTAGTTCAGTTACAGCTGGTCGGAAAACCAGATGAAAACGGAATGGTTGATTTATTTTTTAAAATCAATGGACAGCTCTCCCATATTAGGGTTAAAGACCAGTCGATTGTTACCGAAAGCGTACAAAACCGAAAAGCAGATGCAGACAATGATCAGCATGTAGGTTCTCCGCTACAAGGCTTACTCTCGAACATTTTGGTTAAAAAAGGTCAAACCATCAAAGCCAATACACCAATGTTTGTACTCGAAGCCATGAAAATGGAAACCACAGTAACCGCTCCAAAAGAGGGAACGGTAAAAGAAATTGTATTAAAAGCGGGTACCTTGGTTGAATCTGATGATCTAATTATCGTTTTAGAAGACTAAACGCCAGAGACTCATTCGGCAAAGGGCTCAGTTAAGAGTCGATAATAGGTGCTGATACCATAGGCCAGTTGCCCGATTTTCAAATTCTCATTTGGACTGTGCTGATTGTTATCGTGATTTACCATTGGCAAAATAAAAGCAGGAATATCCAAGGTATTGATAAAGGCCGCTATTGGAACAGTTCCTCCCATGATACGAATGCGTACCACATCTTGTTCAAACTCAGATTCGAGCATGGATTTGATGTGGAGTCCAAAGGGGTGATTTAAATCTGTTCTAAAGGAGTCAGTTACCCCGCGTTCACCAATTTTGATCAATCGATTATTTTGAAGTCGCTGCTCTTGAGTAGGCTCTTCTTCTATGACGGTGTATCCCTGATTTACGATGTAATCTTTCACCAAACCTTTGAGTCGATTGCCATCTGACTCTGGCACTAATCTTAGGTCTATTTCAGCTGTGGCTGTATTGGGTACGATGGTTCTCGCATTACTACCTACCCAGCCTGATTGCAATCCTCTAATATTGAGTGATGGATACTGCAAAGAGGCTTGATAAAACGCTCCTACTAAGTCTGTTCGTCCAATCTGTAATTGATTTTTAATTTGCTGATCGTCATCGGGAACTTCTCTTAAGATGGCTTCAGTTTCTTCGTCTATTGTGATGCCTTCATAATATCCGTCAATTAATACCCTTCCTTCTCTGTCTTTCATACCCGCTAAAAGTTGACTTAAATCTAATGCGGGATTTGGTGCGTAATTACCGTAATGACCACTGTGTTGCGGTACTATAGGTCCGTATGTAGTCAAACTGAGTGTCGTTATGCCTCGACAGCCATAAACTATTGTTGGTAGGCCCGATCTGTGGGCTGGCCCATCTGCAATAATTAGATAATCAGCTTCTAGTAATTCTTTGTTTTGAACAACTACACCTTTAAGAGGTTTGCTACCTTTTTCTTCTTCACCATCAAGAATGACCTTTATATTGAAGGGAATACTGA
>JBMYMD010000015.1:0-14700 GCA_049596955.1 Flavobacteriaceae bacterium | reverse complement strand
CTACCTTTTTCTTCTTCACCATCAAGAATGACCTTTATATTGAAGGGAATACTGAGCTGATTTTCACGAATTAAATCAATAGCTTGTAGAAACATCACAATAGGTCCCTTGTCGTCTGATGTCGATCGTCCGAATAGTCTCCAATCCATAGGTAGTTGATCTTGTGCATCTAAATCTTCCATGGTGGTGGGTTGAAATTGCTGGTCAACTGGTTTTTTGATTACCATTTGATAGGGGTCGGCTTGATCCCATTTCGAAGGTTCCACCGATTGCCCATCTAGGTGCATATAGAATAGTAGCGTTGGTTGATTTTCTATAAATGGAGTCGCTGCAAAAAACAAATCAAGATTTTCACTGGGTAATTGAGCAGTATTAAATCCTCTTCGTTCAAAAGCTTTTCGAAGCCAAAAGAGATTATCGTCAATATCATCTTTGAACTGCGCATCGTTCGGAAGTGCGACAAAAGATTTTAATTCTATAATGGCATTTCTAACCTTGGTGTGCAACTGACTCTGAGCTAAATCTTGAGCACTCAGTTGTAAGCCAAAAAACAGTAAAAAGTAGAAGGAGTATTTTTTGATCATTATGATTTTTTTTTACGAACAGTCAAAACAAGATACACTAATAACAAAACAAAAGGAAATCCATGCAGTACCAAATCAAACCAGTCCATAGGCTGCATTCCTGCTGCACCGCCTTTAATCCATCTTATTTTCCCAAACAGATGTGGTTCAGGACTATAGGGGGCAAGTCCTAAGGTTAAAACGAGTATGATAATCAGTCGAAGTCGTTGTTTATTCATGCCTTAAATTTTGAACAAAGGATGGAATTTGGTCAATCCCTTTATTTTCAATATGCTTGATAAATGCAGAACCAATAATTGCTCCTTGGCTATGGGCTGTGGCCTGATCAAAACTGTTTTTGTCACTAATTCCAAAACCAACCAGCGTAGGATTTTTGAGTTTCATTTCTTCAACTCTCTTGAAATATTCTTGGTTTTCTTCGCTAAATCCTGCCTTTGCTCCAGTAGTAGATGATGAGCTCACCATATAAATAAAGGAGTTACTCATTTCATCAATGGCTCGAATGCGTTCTTCTGGAGTCTGAGGTGTGATCAAATAAATGATATCCAATCCGTGGTGATTGAAGATTTCTTTGTAATGCAGCTGATATTCACGAAGGGGCAAGTCTGGAAGAATAAGCGCATCAATTCCTATATCCTCGCATTGTTGACAAAAAGCCTCAACGCCGTATTGCATGACAGGATTGAAATAACCCATAATAATTAAGGGAATATTGACCCTTTGCCTAATACCAGACAACTGTTCAAACAAGAGTTCAGTGGTCATCCCGTTGCGCAAAGCCTTTGTTGAGCTCTCTTGAATGGTGGGTCCATCTGCCAGAGGATCTGAAAATGGAAGTCCAATTTCGATCAGATCTACTCCAGATTTTTCTAGCTTTTCGATGATTTTAGCCGTGTCGTTTAATTTTGGAAACCCTGCTGTGAAATAAATGGATACTAATTTTTTATCTGTATCGAACAGCTCACTGATTCTTTTGCTCATAATTCGAAGTAGTCTATATAGGTTTGTAAATCTTTATCTCCTCGTCCCGAACAGTTAAAGACGATAATGTCATTGCTTTGGAACTTTTGATGTTCAAGAACGGCAAATGCATGTGCGGTTTCTATAGCTGGAATGATTCCTTCTAATTCAGAGAGTCGCTTACCTGCGGCCATCGCCTCGGCATCTGTAATAGAAACAAATTGAGCGCGTTTACTGCTGTAAAGATGGGCGTGCATTGGTCCGATTCCTGGATAATCTAATCCAGCAGAGATGGAGTAGGGTTCTGTTATTTGTCCATCAACAGTTTGCATTAAAAGTGTCTTACTTCCGTGAATAATTCCAACTTTTCCTAAAGCTGAGGTGGCTGCACTCTCGCCGCTGTGTACACCTTTACCAGCAGCTTCTACTGCTATTATATTCACCTCTTCTCGATCGAGGTAATGGTAAAATTGTCCTGCGGCATTACTTCCTCCGCCTACACAGGCGATGACATGAGTGGGATTCTCGGTTCCTTCTTTTTCCAAGAGTTGTTTCTTAGTCTCTTCTGAGATGACCGATTGAAATCGCGCCACCATATCAGGATAGGGGTGAGGTCCAACCACAGATCCGATAATGTAATGCGTGTCAACCGGATTGTTAATCCAATCACGTATGGCTTCGTTTGTAGCGTCTTTCAACGTTTTACTACCCGATGTTGCAGCTCTTACGGTTGCTCCTAAAAGTTTCATGCGTGCGACATTAGGTGCCTGTCTTGAAATATCAATTTCACCCATATAAATCACGCATTCAATTCCCATAAGGGCACATACAGTCGCAGTAGCTACTCCGTGTTGACCTGCACCTGTTTCAGCGATGATTCTTTTCTTGCCAAGAGCTTTTGCCATTAAGATTTGCCCAATGGTATTGTTGACCTTATGTGCTCCAGTGTGACATAAATCTTCTCGTTTTAAATATATTTTAGTGCCATAGGTATCGGATAATCTTTGAGCGTAATACAATGGAGTAGGCCTTCCAACGTAGTCTTTCAGCAAGTGCTTGAATTCTTTTTGAAAAGAATCGCGCTCCATTATTTCGAGATAATTAACTCTTAATTCTTCGGTGTTTGGATAGAGCATCTCCGGAATAAATGCTCCACCAAATGCTCCGTAGTATCCATTTTCATCTGCGAGGTATTTCGACATAATATTAAGTGATTAACTGTTCTTTAAATTGTTTCAATTGTGATGTGTTTTTTGTCCCTGGTTCTTTTTCGAATTTACTGTTGACATCTATGGCGCAGCAATAGGTTGATTGTACTGAATTTAAAAATTCCTCTATCGCATTAAGAGAGGATAATCCAATTCCACCACTTAGAAAAAAGGGGTGTTTGGAAGTGTAAGATTTTAAAATACTCCAATCAAATTGTGTTCCATTACCGCCAGGAAGTTTTCCCTTGGTGTCGAACAAGAAATAGTCACAAAGCGGTTCGTAGGGTTTTAGACGACCAAAATCAAAATCGTTGTCTACCGCAAAGGCCTTTATAAGTTTGATGTTTTCGGGAATTTTAGCCCTTAGTTCAAGGAGGTAGTCGGTTGATTCATTACCGTGTAATTGAAGGTAGTCCAACTGATAGTTCATTGCGGTTTGATAAATAAAATCGTGATCAGCATCTACGAATACCCCCACTTTTTTGATGTTTTGATTCAGGTTTTCAATAAGTGGTAAATCGTAAAATCTGCTAGAAGACTCCCAAAATATAAAGCCTAAGTAGTCGGGCTCAAGGGCAGCTACTTGCTGCACATTGTTTTTCATACCACATATTTTAAGCTCGACTTGTCTCATTAGCTTTGTTCAATAAGTTGTTTTAGGACTTCACCAGGCTTATTGTTTTTCATGAGTGTTTCTCCAATTAAAAAACCATTGTAGCCTGCCTTTTTCAAGTTTTTAATCGATTGCCTATCACTGAGTCCACTCTCAGAAATTTTCACTTTTTCAGAATCTAAGGCTCTCGCGATATCAAATGAAGTGTTGAGGTCAACTTCAAAGGTCTTTAAATTTCTGTTGTTTACCCCGACTACATCAATATCCTCTGTATAAGAAGCTTCTAGTTCTTCTAAACTGTGTACTTCTAGCAGTACCTCTAAATTTAATTCATGTGCGAAAGCAGTGAATTCTTGAATTTGGGCTTTTTCTAAAATACTAGCGATAAGCAGAATGAAGTCTGCACCAAACGCTTTAGCTTCGGTTATTTGATAAGAGTCAATGACAAAGTCTTTGCGCAGTAGGGGAATTGAGGCAGCACTTCTGGCTAAAAATAAATCCTCTAGGGAGCCTCCGAAATAATTGGTATCGGTTAAAACTGAAATCGCCGTAGCTCCATTTTCTTGGTAGGCATTTATCACATTTAACAGTTGATGAGATTGATTGATGACAGCTTTGGATGGCGACCTTCTTTTGTGCTCGGCAATTATTCCAGAGGAGGAATTTTTAAGCGCCTTAGCAACACTAAGAGTCGATCTATTATAAAGTGGCGATTGCTCCAAAATCGAGCTGCTCACCAAGCTTTTTTTCGCTTGGACCTCTGCTTTCTTCGTTTGCGTTATTCGTTCTAAAATATTCATAATTCAGCACTGAGCGCTTGTAATTTTTTTAATGAATTGAGGGCCTTTTTTTCCAATAGGGATTCTTCTGCTTTTTCATATGCTGTATTTAGGCTACAATGTTCTGCCGTGGCTATTGCGATTGCTGCATTGGCACAAACAACTTGATTTTGAGCTTGGCTTCCATTTCCGTTGAGAATGGCCGTGAAAATCTCAGCAGAATCTTCTACGGTTTCACCTCCTACAATGGCAGTGGCTTCAACGGTATCTAATCCAAATGTTGATGGGTAGATGATGGATTCACTTTGAGGCGTAATGATTTTCGAGCCTCCTGTCAATGAAATTTCGTCATAACCGTCCAAAGCGTGCACAATAGCGTAAGATTTATCAGTGTTTTGATAGAGGTACCCATATTTTCGAGCCAGTTCTAAATTGAAAACCCCAACCATTTGATTTTTTGGAAAAGCGGGATTTACCATTGGTCCAAGCATATTAAAAAAAGTTTTGACACCGAGGTCTTTTCGTATTGGAGCCACATTTTTCATTGCAGGATGAAATAATGGAGCGTGTAAAACACAGATTCCAGCCTCATCAACACATTTTTTTAAAAAGTCTCCGTCGTTGCTAAATGCGACACCTAAAGATTCAAGTACGTTGCTGCTTCCGCATTTAGAACTCACTCCATAATTACCGTGTTTACTTACTTGAACACCAGCTCCTGCTGTAACAAAAGAGGCTAAAGTTGAAATATTAAAGGTGTCTTTTCCGTCTCCTCCAGTACCACAGAGATCAATAAGGTTGTAATCTTCCAAGGGGACAGCAACACATAGTTCTAGTAGTGCATCTCTAAATCCTTCAAGCTCTTGTACATCAATACTACGCATCATGTATACAGTCATAAAGGCAGCAACTTGGTGAGAGTTATAAGTACCAGAAGCAATATTGATCAATATGGATCTGGCTTGTTCCTTGGTCAAGGACTCGTGATTAATTAGTTGATTTAATATTTCTTTCATAATGATAACCAGTTAGATAGCATTTGTTTACCCGTCGGAGTGAGAACAGATTCCGGATGAAATTGTACCCCGACAATATTTAAGCTTTGATGACGAAAGGCCATGACAAAATTTAAGTCATCAACCGCCGTAATTTCTAATTCAGGAATAGAATTGGGATCTACTACCCAAGAGTGATACCTTCCCACTTGAATGCGATCTTCTAAGCCCTGAAAAATACCTTCCTTTTGCTTTATTGAGATGGATGATGCGATGCCGTGATACACCTGAGTTAAATTGATTAGTTGACCTCCAAAAACCTCTGCAATGGCTTGATGACCCAAACACACACCCATAATGGATTTTGATGTTTTGTAATGGGCAATGACTTCTTTAAGCAAGCCTGCCTCTTCAGGTATACCAGGTCCTGGCGAAAGTAAAATTTTGTCAAACTCTTCAAGATCTTCAATTTTAAATTTGTCGTTTCTAAAAACAGTAACCTCACAGTTCAACTCGTTGAGATAATGGACTAAGTTGTAAGCGAAACTATCGTAATTGTCAATAAGAACTACTTTGGTCTTCATGCCCTGCTTATAAATTTTCTGCGATTTCTAAAGCCTTGTTTAGGGCCCCTAATTTGTTATATGTTTCTTGAAGTTCTGAGGAAGAATCTGAAGCAGCCACGATTCCTGCTCCAGCTTGGTAATGCAATTTTTGTTGATGACTCAAAAAAGTGCGAATCATGATGGCGTGGTTAAAATTACCTTTGAAATCCATAAATCCAATTGCGCCACCGTAATAACCTCGAGGGATAGATTCATATTTATTAATCAATGTCATAGCCATGTGCTTTGGTGCGCCGCTAAGCGTTCCTGCTGGAAAAGTATCTGCAACTATCTTTAAACTCGATGTTCCCGATTTAATTTTGCCTATTACTTTTGAAACCAAATGAATAACATGTGAAAAATACTGGACTTCTCTATAGGTTTTAACTTCTACCGCATGACCGTTTCGACTTAAATCATTTCTAGCCAAATCAACAAGCATCACATGCTCAGCGTTTTCTTTTTCATCTTCAGCCAATTCCTTTGCTAATACGGCATCTTTCTCATCATTACCGGTTCTTTTATAGGTGCCTGCTATGGGATGAATTTCAGCTTGATCGTCCTTTATTATGATCTGGGCTTCTGGCGAAGAACCAAAAATTTTAAAATTGCCATAGTCAAAATAAAACAAGTATGGCGAGGGGTTTATTGATCTCAGTGCCCTGTATACATTGAATTCATCACCTCTAAATTGTTGTGAAAATCTTCGCGATAGAACCAATTGAAAAACATCTCCTCTTTTGCAGTGTTCTTTGGCTTTATCAACGAGTACTTTAAATTCTTCATCTGAAGTAGTAGTTGAGTTGTGACCAACATTGTGATACTTATATTGGCCTTGAATACCTGAATTTATGATCTGTTCGATCTCATCCAACCGATTTTCCTCTTTGAGATGATGAGAAAAGAGGTAGGCTTCGTTTTTGAAGTGATCAATTGCGATGATATACCTGTAAGCGGCGTAGTATACATCCGGTATTTCTGAATGTTTCACATCGATATCAATGTCTTCAAAATATCGAACCGCGTCGTAATTCATGTATCCAAATAGACCGTTGTAAATAAATTTAAAGTCTAAATCTTCTGATACAAACTGTGCTTTAAACTCATCTAAATTTATCAGAACATCGCTTCGATGCAATATAGGTTTAGATATTACTTCACCCTCAGGATAGTTGATTTTAATTTCTTCGTTGACTACGCTGAATTGTGCAATTGGATCAAAGCAGATGTATGAAAAACTATTGTCATTAGCATGGTAATCACTACTTTCTAAAAGTATGGCATTGTGAAACTTATCTCTTAGCCTTAAATAAATACTAACAGGGGTAAGAGTGTCTGATATGATTTTCTTATAGTTGGTCTTTAATTTGTACATATACGCTATTTTAAGAACTAAAAAAGGCTTGTCGTGATGACAAGCCTTTTTTGGATAAATGGTAAGACGTGATCACGACACTATTGTGCATCGATCCACCACCAAATATTTTTGAAATTTTTCATATTGGATGCTAATATAGAAACATATTGATTAAGTACAAATACTTTTCTGTAATCCTTTACTCAAAAATTTGAATCAATTCGTCCTCACTCAATCGAACTTTTGCCAAATGTTGAGAACTGTCATTTTCACTCCTGTACCCAAGTGCAAGAGATACTGTTGGTTTCCACAAGCTGGTGTTGATTTTCAGAATTTCAGCAAATCGTTTTTGATCAAACCCTTCTATAGCTGAGCTGTCAATGCGCAAGTCTGAAGCAGCTTGTAAACCGTAAGACATGGCTATGTACATTTGTTTGTCACACCAAGAGGCTTGTTGCGCTTTAGGCCAGTTTGTCAAGGCTTGAGTTACATGGTTTTTATACGTTTCTACCTCTTTTGTGTTTGGCTTCCTGGTACTTATAAGATTATTGAAATAGCGGTCAATAATAAAGGGATGAACAGCAGTAGCATGTGCAAAAACCAACAAGTCAGAGGCATCCGTTATTTGACCTTGATTGTAGGCTGCTGTTTTCAGTTCAGCTCTTACCTTTTCTCCCTTAACATGAATAACTTTAAAGGGTTGCAATCCGTATGATGTTGGAGCCAGGTTAATTGCCTTTAAAATGAGCTCTAATTCTTCGACTTCTATACTTTTCGATTCGTCGTACTTTTTGACCGCGTACCTCCACTCTCGAGAGACGAGAATTTCACTTTTCATAGTCTTTTTTTGACAAAGATAGTACATATTGAAAGTGCATTGTATTTTTGAATATGCGCAGAATAATAATCGTAGTACTGTTAGTATTCACTTTAATTTCGTGTAATTCTAAATCAAAGGATATTCAAGTCATAACTCTAGAGGAATTTTCAAGTACATTGAATAAAAACCGGCAAAACGAAAGTCTAACAGTTTATAATTTTTGGGCTACCTGGTGTGCACCCTGTATAGCAGAAATGCCTTTAATTGAAGAATTTGCTCTAAAACATGAGCTCGAGTTGAAATTTGTCAATGTCGATCGTAAAAATTTATGGGAGACCAGAGTTCCAAGGATGCTCAAAAAATTAAATCTTCAATCTCAAGTCTATTTATTGGATAAACCTAAACGCAACAATTGGTATCAATCAATCGACGAAAATTGGAAAGCAGGATTACCCGTAACTCTTTTTACAGGTCATGACAAAACAGTGTTTCATCAAGGTGTTTTAGAGGAAAAAGATTTATTAGAAATAACCAATAAATTCAGTGAAGAATTCATTGAGGACTATTAATTTTGAAAAAAAGATGAAATGTCAGATTTAAGTCAAGAGAAATGGGTAAATCAATTGTCAAAAGATGACAATGCAGTTATTGTAGATGTGAGAACCACCGAAGAACGAGCTGAGGGTTTTGTTGAGAATTCTATCCACATGGATATTTATCAACCACAAGATTTTATGAATTCCTTAGAAAGTCTTGATAAGTCAAAAAATTATTACATCTACTGTCGTTCTGGAAAGCGCTCAGCTCAGGCTTGTGCTGTTTTTAATCACAATGGAATTGGAAACACCTACAATTTGGTCGGTGGAATGTTAGAGTGGAATGGAGATTTGGTGCATTCATGAATGTCAATTCTAAATTATATCACCTCATACATTTCGCCCAAAGAAGAGGTTTTGAAGTTTGTCAAAGAATTGCAGAGAGATGGGGTATTCGAGCGCGGGTAGTTCGACTCAGTTTTATCTATTTGACATTTGTTACACTGGGCTTTGGTTTTGCCTTGTATCTTTTCTTTGCATTTTGGATAAAAATCAAAGACATGGTTTACACCAAAAGAAATTCTGTGTTCGATTTATAATTTTAACTGCTTGTTTTTAGCATTAGAAGCGTTTTAATTTCCCAAAAAAGTAATGAGATAAGCATGTGTCTCTAGCAATAATTTGTTACTTTGGGCTCTTGTTATATAAAACACCTAATTATGAAAAAATTATTGAGCTTCTTGTTCTTTGTCAGTATGAGTTTTAGTGCAGTTGCACAAGAAGCAGGCTTGGATCAAAAAATAGATCAGGCGTTTAAACCTGTATCTGACTTTTTCAATACCGTAATCTTTTTTCCACTCTTTGGTACACCCTTCGTGCTAATTCTTCTCGTGGGAAGTGCATTGTTTTTTACGGTCTATTTCGGCTTTCCAAATATTAGACACTTTGGAACCGCTATCAACGTAGTTCGCGGTAAATACGATGAACTTGAAGGTCAAGGTGGAGTTCATAAATCAGAAGTGAATGAGGTTGACGGTGATCTTCCAGATACTATAAAAGACGAAAGCGAAGAGGGTGAGGTCAGCCATTTTCAGGCTCTGGCCACTGCTGTTTCGGGAACTGTAGGTAATGGAAATATTGCCGGGGTTGCTCTCGCTATCGCATTAGGAGGTCCAGGTGCAACGTTTTGGATGATCATTTGCGGGCTTTTAGGGATGTCTACAAAATTTGTAGAATGTACTCTAGGTGTTCAGTACAGAGATGTAGATGAAAATGGTGTGGTCTTTGGAGGACCTATGTATTACATAAAGAAAGGGTTAGCGAATAAAGGCTTTGTGCAATTAGGTAAAGTGGCTGCAGCATTGTTTGCTATTTTTTGTATTGGTGGATCTTTTGGAGGAGGTAACGCTGCCCAGTCAAATCAGGCTACAATCGTATTGAAAGAACTTTTAGGATTAGAAAGCACTATTGCAGGTACAATGATAGGTTTGGTTTTGGCCGTTTTAGTAGGTATAATCATTATCGGTGGAATTAAACGAATTGCATCTGTGACTGAAAAAATCGTTCCTTTTATGGCGGTTTTATATATCGTAGCTTGTTTGTACATTATTTTGAGCAATTTTGCCTTAATCGATGACGCTATTGGCACCATATTTAGAGAGGCATTTAATCCAAGAGCTGCTGGAGTTGGAGGAGTTATTGGTGTACTACTCATAGGTTTCAGAAGAGCAGCCTTTTCTAATGAAGCTGGAGCTGGATCGGCGTCCATCGCCCATTCCGCGGTTAAAACAAAACACTCTGCCTCTGAAGGTCTTGTTGCCCTATTAGAGCCCTTTATCGATACTGTCGTAATCTGCTCAATGACTGCTTTAGTCATTGTTATTTTCAATATGGGTGGATATTTTGAGTACGGTGGAGTCAATGGAGTTGTTATGATTGATGGATTACCATATGAAGGAGCTGGAATAACAAGTAAGGCTTTTGCGAATTACATTCCTTACTCTAACATATTCTTGACCGTCGCAGTGGTTTTATTTGCTGTATCTACAATGATTTCATGGTCTTATTACGGGTTACAATCTTGGAAATTTTTATTTGGTAGAGGAAAACGCACAGACCTTACCTATAAGGTTTTATTTCTTGTATTCATCGTGATTGGTGCTGCGGCAAGTATGGATAGTATCTGGGCGTTTTCGGATGCTATGATTTTTGCTATGGTCTTTCCGAATATGATTGGACTTTACTTTTTATTCCCAGAAGTAAAACAACTACTGAGAACTTATCTTAAAGCGATTAAAGGTTAGCACTTAGACTTTGAATGAAATATAAAATTCCCTTTCGTTTCAATTCTCATGAACGAAAGGGAATTTTTTTAGTACTGCTGGTTTTATTCCTTTTATTTCATCTAAAACGAGAAATAGTTACCATAACAGAACTGGCTAAGCCTCATTATACGATTCAGGTCCTTGTGCTTGATTCAAACCCAAAATCAATTTCAAAGGACCAAAAAACGTCAAATTTTCCCACAGCAGTTCAACAGACAAGACATACCATTGGTCTAGACAACAAAAATCAAGCCCACAAACTTTTAGGTGAAATTAATAGTGCAGATACTTCTCAATTAAAACGTATTCAAGGAATTGGTTCTGTTTATTCAAACAGAATTGTAAAATTCAGAAAAAGACTTGGAGGATTTGTAGATATCGAGCAAATAGCCGCAGTTTATGGTTTAAACGAAAATATGGTGGATAGTATAAAGAAGTATTTTACTTTAGATTTATCAAAGGTTAAAAAGATTAGTCTCGAAGATGCAAATTCGTATGAATTGAGACGATATCCATTTTTGAGTGAAAAGATAATTGATGAATATTTAGAATTTCGAACAAAAAGAAGCACAGAGTCAGCAGAAAGTTTGACTAACTTTTTTAAAAAAAGATTAAACAAATATGATTTTTATCTTCTATATTTGTATACAAAGCCAGAGTTATGATTACAGATTTAAAAGGAGTTATGAATTTTGATTATTCTGAAACTCAACGCCTAGTAGCTGAATCCGCAAAGCAATTTGCGCAGCAATATTTAGCACCAAATGTTAGAGATTGGGACGAGACACAATTTTTCCCAAAAGAGGTGTTGCACAAGGCAGGTGAGTATGGCTTTATGGGAATCATAATACCTGAAATGTATGGAGGTGCCGGTCTATCTTACCACGAGTATATCTCCATCATAGAAGAAATAACAAAAATAGATCCGTCAATAGGCTTATCTATTGCTGCTCATAATTCACTTTGCACCAATCATATTTATGAGTTCGGGAATGAAGAGCAAAGACAGAGATGGTTACCTAAGTTGGCGTGTGGTGAATGGATTGGCGCTTGGGGAATTACCGAGCACAACACTGGTAGTGATGCAGGTGGAATGGCCACAACAGCTGTAAGAGATGGTGACTATTGGGTTCTCAACGGAGCAAAAAATTTCATTACTCATGGTAAAAGTGGAGAAATAGCTGTAGTAATTGCAAGAACCGGAGAAAAAGGTGATTCCCACGGAATGTCGGCTTTCGTTGTAGAACGAGGAACTCCTGGTTTTACTCACGGTAAAAAAGAAGATAAATTAGGCATGAGAGCTTCAGAAACAGCAGAAATGATTTTTGAAAACTGCAGAATACCTCATGAAAACGTTCTGGGAGAAATAGGTGATGGGTTCATTCAGTCCATGAAAATTTTAGATGGAGGAAGAATTTCAATCGGAGCGTTAGCACTTGGAATATCAAAAGGTGCTTACGAAGCCTCACTTAAATATGCCAAGGAAAGAACACAATTTGGTAAACCCATTTCCGAGTTTCAAGGGGTTTCTTTTAAACTTGCCGATATGTGTGTGGAAATAGAGGCGGCAGAATTGTTGTTGCACAAGGCTGCTTTTTTGAAAAATGAAAAGCGCAAGATGACCTTGAATTCAGCCATCTGTAAATTATATGCTTCAGATAGTTGTGTCAAAATAGCAAATGATGCTGTACAAATTCATGGTGGTTATGGCTATCTCAAAGACTTTCCTGTAGAAAAGTTCTATAGAGATGCCAAACTCTGTACCATCGGAGAAGGGACGTCAGAAATCCAAAAAGTTGTGATTTCAAAAAATATTTTAAAATAGCTGGTTTAAGTATAATTTAGTTTTATATTTGCAGCCTAATTATAAAGAAAGGAGGTGCTTTAATGTTAATCATTCCAGTAAAAGACGGTGAAAATATAGATAGAGCTCTTAAGAGATACAAGCGCAAGTTCGATAGAACAGGCACTATGCGTCAATTAAGAGGTAGACAGCAGTTTACCAAGCCTTCGGTGCGTAGAAGAGCAGAAATTCAAAAAGCGCAGTATATTCAAACATTAAGAGATCAAGAACAAATTTAAACTTGTCTTTGAACTAGATATAGAATCCCAAGCTCAAAAAGCTTGGGATTTTTTTATTTTAGTACCTCAATAATTGAAACTATTGGAAACTAGAAATCAAGCTTTTCTCACTGAATATTTTGAATTTTTAAACGTACAAAAGAATTTATCGATTCATACAATCAAGGCTTATCAAAGTGATTTGATGAACTGTTTGCACATCCTTGAATGCGAAGGAATATCATTTGAAAATATCAATACGTTAAGCTATAATCAATTGAGAGTTTGGTTGATTCATTTAATGCAAGAGCAATTGAGTCATAGTAGTATCAATCGTAAAACAGCAGCCTTAAATTCGTATTTTAAATTTGCCTTAAATAAAGGGTGGGTAGCACAAAATCCCATGGAAAATCACAAGTCTTTAAAGTTTGAAAAAAAGACCATGCTTCCGTTTTCAAAAGAAGAGATCAATGCGCTATTCAATCTCGAAATTGATGATGAGAACTTTGAGCAGCTGAGGGATATGACAATCTTAGAGTTGTTCTATAGTACAGGTCTTCGTAAATCAGAATTGATTCACTTAAAGCTTACAGATGTCGATTTAAGTACTAGAACAATCAAAGTACTCGGTAAACGAAATAAAGAACGATACATACCGCTTATACAGCACACTTCTGATCGATTATCCAAATATTTAAATGTGAGAAACAATCTTTTCGAAGGTTTCTCAGCCTCTTATCTTTTCCTTACTGCAAAGGGACAAAAAATGTATCCTAATCTTGTAAATCGCATCGTAAATGCGTATCTTAAAAGAGTATCAGTAAAGATCAAAAAAAGCCCTCATGTTTTGAGGCACACTTTTGCGACACATCTTTTACAAAACGGAGCAGATATAAATTCTGTCAAAGAGTTACTAGGTCACAGCTCATTGGCCGCAACGCAGATTTATACACATGCGGATATCGAGCTCCTCAAGGAAGTTCACAAAAATGCGCATCCAAGGGGTGAAAATGATTAATGCTGATAGTACGTTTAACCTTAAATACTACAGCCTATGAATGTCAACATTCAAACTAGAAATTTCAATCCCAAAGGAGATCTTATAGATTTTAGCCACAAGCGTTTAGAGAAGCTCCAAAAGTTTCATGACGGAATTGTAAAAGTTGAACTTATAATGAAAATTGAAAATAGTTCTGAGAAGCAGAATAAATTTGCTGAAATTGATGTGAGAATTCCAGGAGAACAAATCGTCGTTAAAAAACAATGCAAATCATTCGAAGAGGCTATTGATACCGCGTCTGATGCAGTTGAAAGACTGCTGATAAAGCATAAAGAGAAGGCCAAATCCATGGTGTGATTTTTTCTCATAAAAATGTTTCATTTAAAAAAAACTTTTCTCTACATTTGCAGTCCGTTAGAAATAGCGGACTTTTTTTGTGAAAGAAGTCGAGATTTTGCCGGTGTAGCTCAGCTGGCTAGAGCAGCTGATTTGTAATCAGCAGGTCGTGGGTTCGAGTCCCTCCAGAGGCTCAAACGTTCTTTAACATATTGAAGAGGCACCGGAAATCCTGATCAGATGGAAGGTGAGTGTGTGGCCGAATAATCCCTAACAGTGAGAGGGGATAAGGCACTCCCGACATCAAACAAGTTTTGGCTAGATTGCTTAAAGTATGGTGATTTAGACTCGACAGAGTAGACGGAGGTAAAGTGGGAAATAGACAATAAACCTATTTCACTTATGCATTGCAAGTACCCGAGAGGAAATCTTGCCTCGTGACTGAAAAATCCTATCCAATAGGGGATAAAGTATAACTAAAGTCGTTGTGACGCTTCAACGAGACTAACCATCTTGAGAAGA
>JBMYMD010000014.1:62062-63540 GCA_049596955.1 Flavobacteriaceae bacterium | reverse complement strand
ATAATGGTGCTGATGAACTTGTTTTTTTAGACATCACAGCAACCGAACAAGGTAGAGATACACTTTATGACTTGGTATACGAAGTAGCCAAAGTAATTGATATTCCATTTACAGTTGGTGGAGGAATTTCAAATTCTAGAGTAGTAGAAGAATTATTAAAGCGAGGAGCAGACAAAATTTCAATCAATTCGTCCGCGTTCAAAAATCCGAGCCTCGTCACAGAACTCTCTGAAAATTTTGGATCTCAATGTATTGTTGTTGCCATTGATGCCAAATTGATTGATAAGCAGTGGGTGGTACATTTAGTAGGAGGAAAACAAGCCACTCAAACATCTCTTTATGATTGGGCGTTAGAAGCTCAAAACCTCGGAGCAGGGGAGCTTTTATTTACCTCTATGAACAACGATGGAACCAAAAATGGTTTCGCAAATGACGCCCTATTAAACTTAAATTCAATACTTAACATTCCTGTAATTGCCTCAGGCGGAGCAGGTAGTATGACTCATTTTGTCGAGGCTTTTACAAAGGGGAAAGCTGATGCTGCACTAGCCGCTAGTGTTTTTCATTTCAATGAAATTAACATCACTAAACTCAAAAATTTTCTACAAGAACACAATATTAACATAAGACCCATTTATAATGATTAGAACTCCCAATTTTTCAAAAAATCCGGATGGTCTTTTACCTGTCATCGTTCAAGATGCTGTGACTAAAAATGTATTGATGCAGGCTTATATGAATCAAGAAGCGCATCACAAAACCATTGATCAAAAACGAGTTTGGTTCTATTCGAGATCAAAAAACAGACTTTGGCTCAAAGGAGAACAAAGTGAGAACTATTTAAATTTAGTTGCTATTTCATATGATTGCGATCAGGACAGTATCTTGGTTAAAGTCAATCCAGAAGGCCCCACTTGTCACCTTGGCACAGACACTTGTTGGGGTGAATCCAATGCTTTGAATTCATTAGATTTCATCAAAACCTTAGAAAACGTCATTGAACAGCGAATTTCCGATGAGCAAAAAGACAGTTATGTCTCTAGTTTGGTACAAAAAGGCGTCAATAAAGTAGCTCAGAAAGTCGGAGAAGAAGCAGTAGAGTTGGTTATTGAAAGTATGGATAACAATGAACAAGCATTTTTAGAGGAATCGGCAGACTTGCTATTTCATTATATGGTTTTATTGAAGGCCAAAGGCTATTCCATTAACGATTCCCTAGCTGTCCTTGAAAAAAGACATAAGAATCGATAGTAAGTTTGTAACTTAGTTCTTGCTATGAAACCAAGAACTCGGTTTAGAATCAGTTTATACGATCTAAAAAAGGGATCGATCTTCGACCAACTCTATGAAATTTTCAAAGAGTTAATCACCTATACTTCAGGGGATGTTGATGAGGCTATCGCTTGGTTAAGAGAACTAGACAAAGAATACCAATTAACCACAGCGGATTACACCATTGAAGATTTTATTAAAGACCT
>JBMYMD010000014.1:0-61963 GCA_049596955.1 Flavobacteriaceae bacterium | reverse complement strand
AATCCTGATGGCACTGCTCCAGGAGATTCCAAAGCCAAGACAAAACTCACCGCAAAACTTGAAAGAGATCTAAGAAGAAGTGCTTTAGAACAAATCTTCGGCAACTTAAAGAGAAGCGGAGCCGGAAATCACAAAACCAAATTCACTGGAGAAGGTGACGAAAAAAACGGAGAATTGAGGTCTTATCAATTTGGAGATCGAATTGACCAAATCTCAATGACAGAGAGCTTAAAAAATGCCTTTAAAAGAACCCAATCTGATGATTTCAATTTCAATGAAAGTGATTTAGTGGTTGAAGATTCCAGTTTTAAAGCACAAATGAGTACGGTGCTGATGATAGACATCAGCCACAGTATGATTTTATACGGAGAAGACCGAATAACCCCTGCAAAAAAAGTGGCCATGGCTTTGGCAGAATTAATTACGACAAGATATCCCAAAGACACACTAGATGTGATTGTTTTCGGAAATGACTCTTGGCCAATATCCATTGCAGATTTACCTTATTTAAAGGTTGGGCCATATCATACTAATACAGTTGCGGGGCTTGAACTTGCTATGTCTATTTTAAGGCGAAAAAAATATGCCAATCGTCAGATCTTTATGATCACTGACGGTAAACCAAGTTGTATTCGCCTAAAATCAGGTGAGTATTATAAAAACAGTGTTGGACTTGATGAGACTATAACGGGTCTATGTTATCAAAAAGCAGAAGAGGCTAAAAAAGCTGGTATTTCAATCACTACCTTTATGATCGCCCAAGACCCTTATCTCACCCAGTTCATCAAAAATTTTACAGAAGCAAATCAAGGAAAAGCTTATTATTCGGGACTCTCGGATTTAGGTGAGCTTATTTTTGACGATTACAAAAACAATCGAAAAAGAAAATTACGGGGATAATATGAAATTGACATCCATAAAAACACTAGGAGAATTAAAGGCCCAGAATTATGTGCCAAAATCCATCAAAGAAGAACTCAAATCTAATCTTATTCAGTCCTACAAAGATGGAGTAGAGGTGTTTCGTCCAATAATGGGATACGAAAACACCGTAATACCACAAGTTGAAAATGCAATATTAGCAAAACACAATATCAACTTTTTAGGATTAAGAGGACAAGCAAAGACGAAAATTGCGCGTTTATTGATTGGTCTTTTGGATTCTCATATACCTGTAGTTAAGGGCTCAGAAATAAATGACGATCCATTTGCGCCAATATCACCTTTTGCCAAAAAACTTGTTGCAGAAAAGGGCGATGAAACTCCAATTGAATGGCTAGCAGCTGAAGACCGTTACTATGAAAAATTAGCCACTCCAGATGTGAGTGTAGCAGATTTAATTGGAGATGTTGATCCAATTAAAGCAGCAAATCTCAAATTATCTTATGCCGATGAAGGCGTCATACATTTTGGAATGATCCCAAGGGCAAACCGATGCCTATTTGTCATCAATGAAATACCAGATTTGCAAGCGAGAATACAAGTTTCTTTGTTTAATATCTTGCAAGAAGGGGATATTCAAATTCGTGGTTTTAAGCTCAAATTACCACTGGACATATCTTTTATATTTACTGCAAATCCTGAAGACTACACCAATAGAGGAAGTATTGTTACTCCACTAAAAGATAGAATTGGATCTCAAATCTTAACGCATTATCCAAGGTCTATTGAAATAGCGAAACAAATTACCACACAAGAGGCTAAAATCGACCCTGCTATAGAAGAACAAATTTATATTCCGGAAATCGCACGAGATCTTATTGAAGAAATAAGTTTTTGTGCACGAGAAAGTGAATATGTCGATGCAAATAGTGGTGTTAGTGCTCGTTTAAGTATTTCCGCTTTTGAGAGCCTTGTCGCCTCTATTCAAAGAAGAATGTTATACAACGAGGAACAACAAACAGCCGTGCGTTTATCAGACTTTTCAAACATCATACAAGCCATCACCGGAAAAGTTGAATTGGTGTATGAAGGAGAACAATTAGGTGCTGATGAAGTAGCGATGAGTTTAATCGATCAGGCCATAAAAAACACCTTTGAATCCTTGTTTCCTAAAATTGAAAAGCTTGAAAAGAAAGAGGAAACGAGCCCTTATGATGAATTGTTCACCTGGTTTTTTGAACATGATGCCGTTGATTTTTCTACCGATGCCGATAATGATATTTACAAAGAGACTCTAGATAAGATTACCCCATTAAATCAAATTCTGGCAGAACATTTGAACGGTAGTGAAAAGGACAGCTATTTTTACAAAGAACTGATTATTTGGGGGTTGGTGGTTTCCAAAAAATTAAGTAGAACAGATTTAGAAACAGGCCAGCGCATCAACGATTTATACGGTGGATACTTAAACGGATTGTAATGTCACAGCAACTAAAAGATGCTTTTTCATTTTTAAGCGAGCTCAAAGAAAACAACAACAGGGAATGGTTTAGTGAGCACAAACCCCAGTATGAAACACACAAAAATTTCATCAAATCTGTTTTTGAGGAGGTCCAAAATAAAATGGAATCCTATGACGACATCGAGAAATTAAAAATCTTTAGGATTTACCGAGATATTCGTTTCTCAAAAGATAAAACGCCCTTCAAAACACATTTTTCATGTTCCTTTGTTCGCAGAGGTCGTGAGCGACGAGGAGGATACTATTTACATCTAGAACCTAACAATTCATTTATGGCCTGTGGATTTTGGAGTCCTTCAAAAGAAGATTTATTGAGAATACGACAAGAGATTGCAGCAGATCCAGAAGAATTCAAAGAAGTTATAAGTCATTCAACACTTAACAAGTTTTGGGGCGAACTCAAAGGAGATGCACTTAAAAAAGCTCCTAAAGGATTTTCACCAGACCAAAAGGGGATAGAGTTTATTCGATTTAAGCAATTTGTTTTTATAAAAAAATTAGACTTTAAACAGGTTTTAAATACTAATTTCAGTACAGAAGTTTCCAATGGATTTAAAACGATTTCGGTGTTTTTTGAGTATATGAGCGATGTCTTGACCACAGATGTCAATGGACAATCACTGCTATAATGATGTGACACCCTCCAACAATTGTAGTTGATTTTGAATCCTTTGAATCATCAAATTCATCATACGTTTATTTAAAGCAGATGAATTTTTAATGTATAATTCGTATTCTTCTAGACTAAACAAACCAACAATCATACCTTTTAATTGGTTTCGAAACTTAATGTCTTTTTGAATGCTGTGAGCGACATAGTTCAATTTTTGATTGGCATTCAAAGTGTGGTATACATTTTTTCTCTTCTGAATATATGTTTTGAATACTTCGATTAAAATATCATTTTGAAATTTCAAAATGGGTCTTAATACAGCATTTTGAAAATATTCCTCAGAAGACATATTGTCTTTTATTTTTGATACAGGAAGATCTGGTCTCTGTCTTTGTAAACGCTCATCTCTATCTATCATTTTATTCTCGATTTGACTTAAAGATAATAGCATTAAAGCTCATCTGCTATATTCAAAAAAACATCTTTTAAACAGCATAATTAACATCTCGGCTTTATTAAATTTGCAATAAAAAATGAAATTTCACAGTAGACGCATAGTAAAACCAGAAGATTTAAATGCCAACGGCACTCTATTCGGAGGCAAAGTACTTAGTTGGATTGACGAAGAAGCCATACTTTACAGCATCATTCAATTAGAGAATAAACGTTTAGTTACTAAATACATTTCTGAAATCAACTTTCTAAGTTCTGCTGTTTTAGGTGATATCGTTGAAATTGGAATAGAAGTAGTCTCCTTTGGCACGAGCTCAATCACTTTGAATTCCGAAGTGAGAAACAAGATGACACACGAAACGATTATTATCGTAGACAATATCATCATAGTGAATTTGGATAAGGATGGCAAACCCTATCCCCACGGTAAAAAAGAAATAGAATTTGTCAAAGACCGACTGTCTAGAGCCAATTCTTAAGTCTATTTTTTAAAAGCTATTCTAAGGTCGTTTAAACCTGATAATTCCATTTCCTACAGAAAAAGAAGTGATAAATCATCCATAATCTTTTCTTTTAAGAAATACAAAAAGAATAAATTTCACGTTGTTATTACAGTATAAACCCACGAGATATGCTGATTAATAACATACATCACTTCGCGAATTTAGAACCTGAAAAATACCCTTTCACTACAAGAAATATTCATGTCGAATTCATTTTAACTTTAGCAGAATATGCTAAGGCGAATCACCCAATAGCCATACATAGACTATTAAACAATCAAATGAACGTAAGCAAACAATTAAAAGATTTAGATTTGATGCACATTTTAAGTGCAATGATAAAAGCGAATTCTAAAAAAAATAGGTTTCAGCTTTTAGCGTCTTTGGGGCAAGCCTATATAGATCAGGTTCTTAAACTTAAAAACGACGACTATGCATTATGATCAATTTGGCGAACCTTATGTTCAATTTTTAATCGCTCTAAATGGTCTTTTATCAGACGCTCAGATCGAAAACATAGAACTGTAATTAACCTAAAAAAGACTTTAATAAAGGGTTGTCAGCGTGCTTTTTCAATTTTCTTAAAGCTTTCTCTCTTATTTGACGCACGCGTTCTCGTGTAAGATCAAATTCTTGTCCAATTTCATCTAGACTTTTTGGTGACTTTTGGTCTATACCAAAAAATAATCGAACCACTTTTTCTTCTTTATCGTTAAGCGTATTTAAAATCCTACCAATCTCAGTATTTAAAGATTCGTGAATTAAGGAACCTTCAGGGTTTGGCGACTCACCATGCTGTAAAACGTCATACAAATTAGAAGATTCACCTTCTTCAAAGGGCGCGTCCATAGAAACGTGTCTCCCAGCATTTTTAAGAGACTGCTTTACTTCTGTTATAGTCATATCTAATTCATCAGCAATTTCTTCTGCCGAAGGCGGCCTCTCATGAGCCTGTTCTAAATAAGAAAAGGTCTTGTTGATTTTGTTTATCGCACCAATTTTATTCAAAGGTAAACGGACAATTCTTGATTGTTCAGCTAGCGCATGAAGAATACTTTGTCTAATCCACCATACCGCATAGGAAATGAATTTAAATCCTCGTGTTTCATCAAAACGCTGTGCTGCCTTAACTAAACCAAGATTACCTTCGTTAATTAAATCAGGAAGCTTCAAGCCTTGATTCTGATATTGTTTAGCCACAGAAACGACAAAACGCAGGTTTGCATTCGTTAATTTTTCCAATGCCTTTTGGTCACCTTGTCTAATTCGCTGTGCCAATTCAACTTCTTCCTCAGCGGTAATTAAATCAATTTTACTGATATCGTTGAGGTATTTGTCTAGGGATTTTGACTCTCTATTTGTTACTTGTTTTACAATTTTGAGCTGTCGCATGTGATCGAATTTGGTTACTCATAATTAAATGGATTGTTGAACAAAATCAAGTCCTCCTCAAAAAGGTTATCAAGAAGTTATCATCATTTAAATTTCAAAAAGTTCACTTGCAAACATAGATTTTCTATTATTTTTGCAACTATCGATTTTCAATTCGACCAACGTCTCAATGCATAGCAAAAAAGAACTTTATCAATATCAAAATAACGATCTAAACAAAATTTTCACTGCATTCGATGAATTGAGTGAAAATTGTAATTTACTGTACCAGTTGCCAACGGGCGGAGGTAAAACGGTAATCTTTAGTGAAATAACAAGAAGATTTATTGAGAAGACCAATACCAAAGTAGTTGTTTTGACTCATAGGATTGAATTGAGCAAACAAACCTCAAAAATGCTTCATGAATTTGGAGTGTCCAATAAGATTATAGGTAGTGACGTAAAAGAAGTAAATGAAACTGATGAATATCAGTGTTACGTCGCTATGGTCGAAACACTCAACAATCGCATTATCGATAAAAAATTTACCTTGAGTAACATTGGTCTTGTTATTGTTGATGAAGCACATTACAATGCTTTTCGTAAGTTATTCAAGTATTTTGATAATTCACGAATCCTTGGGGTAACAGCGACTCCATTAAGTTCTAACATTAAACTACCGCTTAAAGATTTCTTTCAAAAACTCATCATAGGAGAATCGATAAAATCCCTTATCGAAAAAGGTTTCTTGGCTAAGGCGAATATTTATAATTACAACCTGAGTTTAGGGAGTCTCAAACTAGGAATTAATGGAGATTACACCGTAAAGAGTAGTGATGAATTCTACTCTAATCAAAGTATGTTGCAAAAGCTTCTTTCAGCCTACAATGAAGTAGCAAATGGAACCAAAACCCTGATCTTTAACAATGGTATTTACGCCTCATTCATGGTCTACGAATACTTTAAAAAAGCAGGTTTGCCAATTAGACATTTGGATAACAAGAATACTGCAACAGAACGTAAAGAAATTTTAGAATGGTTTTCTAGTACGCCTGATGCAATATTGACCTCTGTGAGTATCTTGACGACAGGTTTCGATGAGCCATCAGTTAAGACCATAATTCTAAACCGAGCAACTAGATCCTTAACCTTATATTTCCAAATGATAGGAAGAGGTTCTAGAATTCTAAAAAACAAATCGGATTTCAATGTCATTGACCTCGGAAATAATTTGGCCCGTTTTGGTTCTTGGGATATTCCATTGGACTGGCAAGAAATTTTTCACTTTCCTGATTTCTTCTTAGAAAACATTAAAAATGATGAAGACATTGAACGTGAATTTGAATATGTTATGCCTGCAGAATTGAAAACAAAGTTTTCAAAAAGCGAAAACCTAGAATTCAATGTGAAAGAAGAGTATAAAAAAGTGTTTGCACAAGGATTAAAATCTAAGGTGGTATTAGAAAAAAGTATAGACCAACATGCGCAGATATGCATCGAGAATGCGGATGATATTTTCGATGCACGAATTTTAGCTAAATTGCTAAAAGAAGAAATCGATTTTAGAATAAAGCAATATTCTTATTGTATAATGAACAACACCACGAATTATAAGGAATGGTTGGTCGAAGATTACAACAAGAAATTAAAATCAAGAATTACTAAAATTTTTGCAGAGCGAATCTAAACAAATAGAGGTTTTATGTATTGGACATCGATATCCTGAACCAGAAACCACTGCAGCAGGTAGACATCTAATCGATTATTTACTTTATTTAAAAGCCGCAGATTTCAAGGTTCATTTCGCTTCTATATCCAAGAAAACACCTTACAGTTTTGATTTTGGTACCCATCAAATTCAAACAACATCAATACAATTAAACTGCTCTTCATTTCAAGAGTTTCTAAAAGATTTACAGCCGCAAATCGTCATTTTCGATCGAATAAATAGCTATGAACAATTCGCATGGCAATGCAAAGAGGTTTTGCCTGATACTTTACTCATTTTAAATACTGAAGATCTTCATTTTTTGCGATACGCAAGACAAAAGAGGATAAACTATAAAACTGAACCTTTATTCAACAGAGAAGTCAAGGCCATCTTAAGTGCAGATCTCAGTCTGATTATTTCAAAAACAGAAATTGATCTTCTCACAAAAGAACTAAACATAAGTGATGAGCAACTCTCGTATTTGCCTTTTTTAAAACATTCATCCCCTCAGAAAGCATTGAACTTTGAAGATCGAAAACATCTAATCTTTGTTGGACAAGGACAACACAAACCCAATGCAGATGCTGTAGAATATCTACAAAAAGAAATCTGGCCAATTCTGGCGAACAAATTACCAGAGGTGGAGCTTCATGTGTATGGACGTGAATATCCCAAATCTCTTTTTACAAATACTCCTGAAAGAATGAGCTATAAAGGTTGGGCGAAAGATATCAAAGAAACTATGAGCTCTTACAAACTAAATTTAGCGCCGCTTAATTTTGGAGCAGGTCTAAAAGGAAAAGTTATGACAGGTCTAGAAACACAAACAGTTACCGTAGGTTCTCAAATTGCCTTTGAAGGCTTCCCTTATGACTTACAAAAACAAGCTTACACTTCTAAAGAAAACTTGATAGACAAAATCTCACAACTATATACCAATAAAAAATTTCATGCAGCTTATCTTGAAGTTCAAAATAGCTGTTTGTCAGACTTCAGTCCAAAGTGGTATAAAGCACATGTAGAACAATTGCATTATCTTAATACCTTTAGAGAGGCGCATAGAAGTAAACATTTGCTCATTGATCTCTTATGGCAAAATCAATTAAATAAGGATAAATATTTCTCAAAATACATTCAATACAAACAACGCTACAAGGACATAAAAAATGAATTGGAAAACAGTTAAAGAATTTGAAGATATTACATTTAAAAAAAGCGGAAACATTGCTCGAATTGCCATCAATAGGCCTGAGGTGAGGAATGCATTTAGGCCAAAAACAACCTCGGAGCTCTACGAGGCTTTTTACAATGTTTCTGAAGACCCTAGTATTGGTGTTGTGATTCTTACTGGTGAAGGCCCCTCACCAAAAGATGGTGTTCACGCCTTTTGTAGTGGAGGAGATCAGAAAGCGCGTGGTGAAAGAGGTTACGTTGGAGGTGACGGAAATCATCGTCTAAACATATTGGAGGTCCAACGTTTGATAAGATTTATGCCTAAGGTAGTTATTGCTGTTGTCAATGGATGGGCTGTAGGTGGAGGACATTCTCTTCACGTTGTTTGCGATTTGAGTATTGCTAGCGCCGAACACGCCATTTTTAAACAAACAGATGCTGATGTAACAAGTTTCGATGGGGGTTATGGATCTGCGTATTTAGCTAAACTCGTCGGACAAAAAAAAGCACGAGAAATTTTCTTTTTAGGAAGAAATTATTCAGCTAAAGAAGCTCAAGACATGGGAATGGTTAACGAAGTTGTCACCCATAAAGAATTGGAGTCAACCGCTCTTCAATGGGCAAAAGAGATTCTAGATAAGTCACCTACTTCAATTAAGATGTTAAAATATGCCATGAACCTGACAGATGATGGAATGGTGGGACAACAAATTTTTGCAGGTGAGGCAACACGATTAGCCTATATGACTGAAGAAGCAAAGGAAGGGAGAGATGCCTTCTTGGAGAAACGACAAAGAAATTTCAAAAAAGATCAATGGATTTCATAAAAAAAGCCTCCGTTTTGGGATTGGAGGCTTATAATGAACACTAAAAGAGATAATTTGATATCTTTTGCTCAAACATAGAAATTACCTTGAAACAAAATCTTGTTTATGTTGTCAAAACACTTATTAATGTGGTATAAATGGAAAAAAATGATGACTCCATCTTTTTTATTCTACAGAATTGTTCTGATCTGTGTTTTAAGTATTTCACAATATTCATGCTCAAGTTCTTTCGAAATCATTGACAGACCAATAATTTTTAGCGAGAACAGAGTGAACATGACTAAAAAATACATTGACAAGCATTATGGAAAAATAGTCGATAACATTGAAATCACTCCGAAAATCGTTGTAATTCACTACACATTCATTCCAACAACAGAAGGTTCTTTTCAAGCTTTTTATAATGAAGAATTACCCAATAGTAGAGCAGATTTAAAGAAGGAAAGTCAGCTTAATGTTTCTGTACAATTTTTAGTAAGTCCAGAAGGGAATATATATCGTCTCATGCCTGAAAATCATATGGCCCGTCATGTCATAGGCTTAAACTACAACTCTATTGGCATTGAAAATGTAGGGGGCACTGAAGACACGCCTTTGACAAGACCACAAATTAGAGCCAACAAATATTTAGTAGAATACCTGGCTGAAAAACATCCTATAGAATATGTCATAGGGCATTCGCAATACCAAAATTTCGAAGGTCACAGCCTATGGCTTGAGAAAAACCAAAATTACAGAACAACAAAGGTCGACCCAGGAAGAAAATTTTTAAAAACGATACATCGAAAAGCCCAAAAATTAAATCTAAAAACTACTGCAGATGAATAAGTTACTTACATTATTGTGTCTATTTTTTTCCTTCTTGCTCAATGCTCAAGAGTTCGAAGATATCCTATTTAATAGTTATGAAAAATATAAGGTTGATGGATTTTCACAACGAAGAACAGCTCCACAATTAGTTTATTCTGAACTTCAGCGGCAAAATAATAATGTATTTAAAGTAAGACCAGTGAGTACATCTATTGAGGGGAAACCGATTTATTTGGTCAGTGCGGGTAGAGGAGAAACTTCTGTTCTACTTTGGTCTCAAATGCATGGGAATGAATCAACTGCCACAAGAGCCTTAATGGATGTTTTTGAATTTTTTCAGCAAGATGACGAACTCAACGCTTTTCGAGAAACACTTCTTTCTTCCTTAAATCTTCATTTTGTTCCCATGTTAAACCCTGATGGTGGAAAAAAATGGCAACGAAGAAATAGGCTAGGAGTAGATATTAATAGAGATGCTTTGAGGTTGCAATCTCCTGAAAGTCAAATCCTAAAAAAATTAAGAGATTCACTTCAAGCAGAATTTGGGTATAATTTACACGATCAAAGCAGATACTACAATGCAGAATTTACATCCAAACCTGCAACAATCTCTTTTCTTGCAACCGCATACAATGAAGAGAAAAGTATTAATAAAAACAGGGCTAAATCCATGCAACTGGTGTTGAGCATGAATGAAGTTCTGCAAAAGTTTGTACCTGGACATGTCGGTCGCTACAGTGATGATTTTGAGCCAAGAGCTTTTGGAGATAATATTCAACTATGGGGAACAAGTTTAGTATTAATTGAATCCGGGGGTTATTTCAATGACCGTGAAAAAGAATTCATCAGAAAATTAAATTTTGTAATCATTTTAAGTAGTCTCCATGAAATTGCAACAAAAAAATATGCCCAATACGATATAGACGAATATGAAAAAATACCGAGGAATGACCGCAAAATGTTTGATCTGAAAATCGTTAATTTAAATTATCCATTATTGGATAAAATGTATCTAGTTGATATGGGTATAAATCAAAATGAAATTGAAGATTCGAGTGAAAATCGATTCAGTTATTCTGGAGCGCTAGTTGATTTCGGAGATTTATCTACATACTATGGTTATGAAACCTTTGACGCTGAAGGGTATACCTATTTATCCCCAAAAACCTATAGTGGTTCATTAAAAGATATTTCGGAGTGGGATTTATTAAAACAGGGCTATGCCTTTAAAACCTATCCTCACATTAATGGCAATTACATCTTTAAGAATGTTATTTTAAATAGAATAAAAGATGGAAAAAGCTATAGTGATGCCTCTAAAAAAGTCAATTTCTTTCTCAAAAAAGATGACACCATAAAATTCGCTGTTATCAATGGGTTTCTTATAGATATCGAGAAACAGAAATTACCCCGGGGGTTCAACGCAAAAATTGAATAGAGTAGGGCTAAACCCTTGTATTTATGAATTTTCGTTGTGCTTTTATGGTACACTGTAAATGATCCTCCCATACAAGTTTTAACATGTATATGGTGGTGTGTTTTTTGGAATTTCTCAGACTTTCAAGCAACTCAAACTTTCGTTCAAGTAATGCTTTAAGCTCATCTAAATCAATGTGAACCATAACGTCTATAAAAAACAATTTCGTGTATAGCTGTTCTAGAAAGAGTTCAATAGTCGTATTGGTGCTATTTAACCGTAATGAACGATGAAAAGTTAAGTTCAAATCTAAATATTGACGAATATGTTCTACTTTTTTGAGTTTATTGAGAAAAAACAAATTTGATTCAAAATCAAAAGCATCAAAGTCTATGGATTCTATTAATTTGGTTTCTAAAAGAATGAGTGTTTTAAAAGTATCTTGAATTGTTTTTAAATTTAATGGCTTTAAAAAATATCCTGTATTGGGTATAAATTTTAAAATTTCATTTTTAGATAGAGAACATAAAACTTCATTAACTTTAAACCTTGAAATTCCCGTTATGCGGCTGATTTCATTAATCTGAATTATTTGGTTCTCTGCAAGACGTTTTGACACAATTTCTCCGATAAGATATTTAGAAATTTGTGTGTATTGCACATCACTAGTATTCATAGAATTATGATTTTAAGGACTTTTCTCTAATGAATAAACGCAAACAATATCTAATAATTGCCTGTTTCTTTGCTATTTACGTGATTTGGGGGTCCACATATCTGCTCAACAAAGTAGCAGTAGCTCAACTACCACCATTTATGTTGGCAAGTTTCCGATTTGTAATAGCTGGAGGTTTAATCTTTTTATTTTGCTTTTTCAGGAATATGAGCTTAAAAATTTCAAAAAAACAATTGATCAATACAGCAATAGCCGGCTTTTTATTTTTGTCAGTCGGTAATGGAATCGTAGTTTGGGCCTTACAAATTGTAGATTCTGGATTTGCCTCCTTATTAATAAGTTCCCAGCCATTAGTGATTTTACTACTGATGTACATTCTTTACAGAAAACCCATTCAGAAATCGTCAATTATTGGAGTTATAATGGGTGTTTTTGGTATTTATCTACTTGTAAATCAGCAACAAATGATTCAATCTTCTGACACTATAACTGGAGCAGCTGTAATCATCTTTTGTGTTTTTACATGGGGATATGCAAGTATTTTTGTTGGAAAAGCTGACTTACCACAAAATTATTTTGTCAATACGGCTTATCAAATGGTGATAGGTGGTTTTGTATTATTAATTATGAGTTTAGGGGCTCATGAAGAATGGGTCATGCCTAAATATTGGAACCATCAAACCTGGTTGTCGATGATAGGCTTAATTTTATTTGGAAGTATTGTGGCTTTTACCAGCTTTAATTATCTATTAAAAACAGTTAGTCCCGAGATGGTAGCAACTAGCACATATGTCAATCCTGTTGTAGCGATGTTCTTAGGTTGGTTGGTTTTAAATGAAACGGTAACAACTCAAAGCATAATTGCAGGTGTAATTTTACTTACAGGTGTATATTTCATTAATATGAAGCGAAACGTACAAGTATATTTTAGGTTTAACAGTATTCGAAGAGTAAATCGACGAAAAAGAGAATAATACACTTTGTTACATAATTTATATTATGTAAAATAGGATTAGTACCTTAACAGAACCTTCATTTTTTCCTCTAACCTAGAAAGCCCCATATATCCCTCCTCTAAATTTTTATGGAAAGGTATTGGCGTGTCTAAACTTCCAATAATTTCTACAGGTGCTTCCAAATACTCAAAGCATTGACTCGTGATCAAATGTGAAATATGACTCACAACCGAAAAAGATTCACTGTCTTCAGTAACAATTAAGATCTTGTTGCATTTCTTCGACCAATTCAAAATCGTCTCTTCGTCCAAAGGAACAATGGTTCTCAGGTCTAACACCGCAGTATTGTTAAATGACGTATCGTTAGATACGACATCCATTACCCATTGCACCGCCATTCCATAAGAAATAACTAACATATCGTCTCCTGAATGAACAATATTTGCTTGCCCAAAAGGAGTACTATAATATCCTACAGGAACTTTAGAGGTTTGGCTTCTATACAATTTCTTATGTTCGAAAAACAGTACTGGATTAGGGTCTTCAATTGCCGCAGCAAGTAATCCCTTGGCATCCTGAGGATTTGATGGATAGGCTATTTTCAATCCAGGCACCTTGGCAAACCATGCTTCATTAGATTGTGAGTGAAACGGACCAGCTCCGACTCCACCTCCACAAGGCATTCTGATAACTACGTCAGCATTTGCGCCCCAACGATAGTGTTGCTTCGCTAAATAATTGACAATTGGATTGAAACCACTACTTACAAAATCGGCAAATTGCATTTCAACAATTGCTTTAAATTTATTTATGCTAAGTCCTGCTGCACAGGATATTATACCTGATTCACAAAGCGGTGTATTTCGAACTCTTTCTTTTCCGAATTGCTGCAAAAGACCTTCTGTTGCTTTAAACACACCACCGTATTCTGCTATATCTTGCCCCATTATAATTACACTCTTATCACGCGCCATGGACAAGAATAAAGCATCCTTTATAGCATCGATAAAACGCATATCCTCGAAGACTTCAATATTTTTTTGAGCAGATAATTCAAAATCTTTGTACACGTCCTGAAGTTCGCTTTTAGCATCAAACACAGGAAAATCCCAGGATTCAACATTTTTCCACTCGGTATCAATTTCAGTCTTGATTGCAGACCTGTATTTTTCGACTCGAGCTTGGTCTATTATTGACGATTTTAAAAGCGCCTTTTGCAGTTTTAACACTGGATCTTTCTTCATCCAAGTAGAAATGAGCTCCTCAGGAACGTATGCCGTACCACTCGCCTCTTCATGTCCACGAACCCGGAAAGTTTTAAATTCAACCAACACAGGTCTTGGATTTTTTCGCATTTCAGATGCGATATGTCTTAATTTCAGATATATTTCAACTACATCATTACCGTCAATAATAAAGGCTTCCATGCCATATGCATATCCTCTATCGGCTAAATCATCGCAAGCGTATTGCGTTTCTGTTGGTGTCGAAAGTGCGTACCCATTATTTTCAATACAAAATAAAACAGGAAGTTTCCACACAGAAGCAATATTGAGGGCCTCGTGAAAATCACCCTCAGAAGTTCCTCCTTCACCAGAAAAAACAGCGGTAATATTTTGCTCTCCTCTGAGTTTATGACCTAAAGCAATTCCAGTAGCTACAGCCATCTGCGGACCTAAATGAGATATCATTCCAATAACCTTGTGCTCTATAGAACCAAAGTGAAAACTTCTATCTCTTCCTTTGGTAAATCCATTGACCTTACCCTGCCACTGGGCAAATAATTTTGATAGAGGAACATTTTTTGACAAGAAAACACCGAGATTTCTATGCATGGGAAGAACAAACTCATCTTTAGTCAGAACTGAAGTCACTCCTACTGAAATGGCTTCTTGCCCAATACCTGAAAACCACTTACTCACCTTACCTTGACGCAGTAAAGTAAGCATCTTCTCCTCTATCATTCTAGACTTAAGCATTCTTTTGTAGAGTTGGGTAAAAATCTGTTCTTGACCGGTATTTTTCATCGAACGAAAGGTATTACATTGGTTGAAGGTAATTAAAGTACATGGTTTTATCCTTAATTTCGCAATGAAAAAATTACACAACAAATGAACAGCGTTCCATCAGTTGATTTAAATGACTTTCTTTCCAATGACACTGTTAAAAAACAAAAGTTTGTGTCAGAAATTGGCGATGCCTTTGAACAAATAGGATTTGTTGCTCTGAAGGGACATTTTTTAAATGATGAGCTCAAAGATGAGCTTTACTCTGTGGTCAAATCATTTTTTAGCCTAAATGAAAAGGTTAAGAAACAATACGAAATAGAAGGAGGTGGTGGACAGAGAGGATACACCTCTTTTGGAAAGGAAACAGCAAAAGGAGAAACTCGTGCAGATCTCAAAGAATTCTGGCATTTCGGTCAAATAAACGATCCTGAAAATCAATACCCTAAAAATATAAAGGTGACTGAAATCGCAAATTTCAATTCATGCGGCGAAAAGGTATTTGATTGCTTAGAGCAGACGGCTAAAGAGGTCCTCAGAGCCCTAGCTCTTCATTTAAAACTCGACGAATTCTATTTCGACGATTGGGTGGTTGGAGGAAATTCCATACTTAGAGCGCTGCATTATCCTCCAGTGCTCAAAGAACAACAAAAATCCATTCGAGCGGCTGCGCATGGTGATATTAATCTGATTACACTTCTAATGGGTGCACATGGTAAAGGATTACAAGTAAAAAACAATAATGAACAGTGGATAGATGCCATTGCAGAAAAAGACGAGTTAATGATCAATGTTGGGGACATGTTGTCACGTCTTACAAACAACAAATTGAAATCTACCATACACCGTGTTGTTAATCCCAATGAGCAAATTGTCAATAAATCCAGGTATTCTATTCCTTTCTTTATGCATCCAAAATTGCATATGCCTTTAAACTGTCTTGAGAATTGTGTAGATGAGAATAATCCGAAACAATACGAAGACTGTACTGCTGGTGAATTTTTGACTGAACGCCTTATTGAACTGGGTTTAATTAAAAAATAATGGACCTACAAGATCAACTCAAAGCCTTATTTCCTGATCACCAACCCTCAGAAGATCAGAAAGAAAATAAAGAGACCGAAGCAGTCTCATTTTACATACACCACACACCTCCTTTAGGCTGTATCTATGAAAAAAGAAAAGGTAAACCCCACACTGTAATTGAAAATTATCAGGGCGCTCAAAAAGATTTCAAAGCCTTGTCAAGTGCTCTAAAAACAAAACTCAAGGTTGGTGGATCCTTTAAAAATGAACGCATTGTCATACAAGGAGACAGGCGTGATGAAATCATGGATTATTTGATCTCCTTAGGCTTTACCGTTAAGCGTATTGGAGGGTAATTACCACTCGATTATGGTTTTTCCTTTTTTCTTTAAATAAGAATTGGTCAATTTGAAATGATCATTATTGAACCAAAATCCACGATTCGCACTGAGAGGAGACGGATGACCTGTTTTTAAGACCAAATGTCTATTGTTGTCTATTTTTTTTCCTTTTTTGTGTGCAAAACTGCCCCATAAAAGAAAAACGATTTCTTTCTTAGAATTAGACAAGTATTCAATAACCTGCTCGGTAAATTCACTCCATCCTAAATTTCGATGACTGTTGGGCCTAGAATCTTCAACACTTAATGAGGCATTTAAAAGCAATACACCCTGTTTTGCCCAATGTGTTAGATCACCAGATTCAACCATACATAACCCACACTGACTTCTCACCTCTTTGATAATATTCTGAAGTGAAGGGGGATTTGAAATCTCTTTACTCACTGAAAAAGCCAATCCATTAGCCTGTCCTTTTTGGTGATATGGATCTTGACCAATAATAACCACTTTTACCTCATTTGGATCACAGTGTTTAAAAGCACTAAAAATCTTTGACTTTTCTGGATAACAATTCGTTGTAGAATAGGCTTCTGTAACCCTTCTATCCAAGTCTGAAAGGAGGTTAGAGTGAAAAGAATTTTCAAGTGCATTCTTCCAAACTATGGGAAAATAGTTTAACATTGTATGGAATAAAATTAATAATCGTGTTTAAAACCAATATTCAGTCAATTTACTTAGAAAAAAGATTTCCATTGCGAATAAGCAGAGGAGTTCGAGCGGGTTCTTCTAATTTATTTGTTAAAATTTCAGATGAACATGGAAATACTGGGATTGGAGAAGGTGCACCTGGAGGAAGTGAAGGTGCGGCAGATATTGAAACAGCGATACAAATCGCCCAAGATCACATTGCACAAAACCCCAACTTTTCTCATCCGGTATCGCATTACAGAACTAGCCTTGAAAATGGTTTAGCTCCTTGTGTATTGGCTGCGTTTGACATTGCACTATGGGACTTGTTAGCAAAACAAGCCAAACTGCCCCTTCACCGATTATTAGGTTTACCAGCTCCAAATGGCATAACATCTATGACCATCGGAATAATGACGGCAGAAGAGGCAAGTGAGAGAGTTCAAATTTTATTTGAAAAAGGTAGAATTTACCATGCTCTAAAAATAAAGCTAGGAAGCCCTGACGGCATCGAAGCGGATCAAGATATGTACAATGCCATTTATCCTTTTGCCAAAAACAACAACATTAGCTTGAGGGTTGATGCAAATGGAGGATGGAATGTTGAAGACGCCATAAAAATGATGTCTTGGCTGGCTGAAAGAAATTGTGATTATGTGGAGCAGCCATTAGTAGAAGGAGACGAGCACAGACTTGAAGAATTATTTCAAAAAAGACCGCTGCCGATTTACGTGGATGAATCATGTCGTTTTGCTTCACAAATTAAAAATTACGCTCATTGCGTTGATGGAGTAAATTTAAAACTCATGAAATGCGGAGGAATCACAGGTGCCTTAGAAATACTGAACACGGCCAGGGCTTTCAATTTAAAGACCATGATTGGTTGTATGAGCGAAAGTTCAATTTCTATAGGAGCAGGAGCTGCACTTACAGGAATCATTGATCATATTGATTTAGACTCACATTTAAATTTGAAACCAGATATTGCAACCGGTTTGCAATTAAAAAATGGAATGATATTACCCATGACTGAAAATCACATCGGTCATGGCTCAATTTTAAAATGAAAAAGAAATTAAATTCTAGTCATAGGTTAGCAATATACATGCCACATAGCCTAACTCATGAAAACGGTAAAATGGGTCTTGGTATTTTGAGGTTTAGCACTAATGAAATCTGTTGCGTAATAGACCCAGATCACAAAGGAAAAAACTTGAAGGCATTAACTGGCATTGACAAGTCTATACCCATTGTATCAGACCTTCAAGAAGCCATAGAATTACGCGCAAACGCGCTAATTTTAGGAATTGCACCATCTGGAGGCAGGCTTCCAGATACATGGACAAAACCTATTGAAGACGCCTTAACAGCTGGCTTTTTAGTTGTTAATGGGTTGCACGATAAATTAGCTGATAAATTTTCATATTTATTGAGCAACCCCACAAACAAGGGAGCGGTTTGGGATGTCAGAGAAGTTTTAAAAGAATATACCATTGGAAGTGCAAAAGCCAACGAGCTGAAAAATAAAAGAATTCTCACTGTAGGCACAGATATGGCCTCTGGAAAAATGACAGCAGGCCTGCTGCTAAATGAAAAACTACTTCAAAACAATTTTTCATCATCATTTGTTGCAACCGGTCAAATTGGTATTACCATCTCTGGACAAGGAATACCGCTTGATGCGATCAAAGTAGATAATGCAGCCGCAGCAGTTGAGGATGAGGTAATGAGTCGTCAAAAATTTGATCATATTATTATTGAGGGTCAAGGTTCACTTGGGCACCCTGGTAGTACTGCAACACTACCTTTGATGAGAGGTTCATGCCCCACTCATCTTTTGTTATGTCATAAAATCAAAGAAACACATCTAAAAAATCCTGTTTCTCACATTCCTTTTCCTGATTTAAATCGTTTTATTAAAATGAATGAAGAGGTAGCTTCTCTTTGCGGAGTATTTAATAGACCAAAAACATTTGCTATTTCCTTGAACACCCATGGTCTTAGCGCGCAGAAGGCTGATCAACTCATTGAAGAAGTACAACACAGTACTGGTATTTTCACCTCTGATATTGTCAGGTATGGAGCTCAAGGGTATTTTACCGCATTAGAAAAGAGCTAAACAGGGGATATAGCTATCTTTGCAAACGCAAGTCATGCTATGATTACTATAAGAGAGAAAACCATCAATGATCTAGAATTCAGGAAGGTTGCATTAATTGTCAAACAATACTGCACTACTGAACTCGGAAAACAAGCCGCTGAGCAGTTAAGCGTATTTGCAAATTTCGAAGAATGTCAAAAAGCTCTGGTTGAAACATCTGAATATTTGTCTTCCTTTAGCAATGAGAATATTATACCCAATCATGGTTTTGACTCCATAAACAAAGAGCTGCAATTATTGCATATTGAAAATTCAATTATTGAAGTTAAGGGTTTCAGAACCATCATGAGTCTTTGTAATACTGTCATTACACATCAAAAAGCACTGAATAAGTTCAAAGTCTACTACCCTACGCTTTTCAATCTAGCTCAAAACCTTTCTATTGTATCGAGTATTCCTAGAGACATTAATGGTATAGTTGATCGATTTGGAGAAATACGGGATAAAGCTTCGGATGAACTGTTTAATATTCGAAAGTCGTTATCTCAAGTGCGACAAAAAATTAATCAGAGTTTTAGCTCTTCCCTAAACCATTATTTAGCCTTGGACTATCTCGACGACATTAAAGAATCTGTAGTCGAAAATAAGAGAGTGTTAGCTGTAAAAGCAATGTATAGAAGAAAAATACAAGGCACTGTAATAGGATCTTCAAAAACGGGGAGTATCGTTTATATGCTACCGGAAACGACTGCAAAAAGCATTCGAGAATTGGAAAATTTGCTTTATGACGAAAAAGAAGAAATTAAGAAGATTTTAAAAAACCTTACGGATAGTCTAAGACCCTATGCTGATATCCTTTTGAGTTATCAAGAATATCTGACCCATATTGATTTAACATCAGCAAAAGCGTTATACGCCGATGAAATCAATGCCATTCTCCCTGCAATCAATCAAAATAAAGATTTCTATTTGAGAGATGCCTTTCATCCTTTACTCCTACAACAAAATCAAGAAAAAGGGTTAAAAACTTGGCCTCAAACCATAAAACTAAATGAAAACAATAGGATTATAGTAATCTCTGGACCAAATGCTGGTGGTAAAAGTATTACCCTAAAAACAATTGGCTTATTGCAACTAATGATTCAATCAGGTCTACTTATTCCTGTGCACGAGCGAAGTACCATATGTTTTTTTGAAAAAATTCTAACTGATATTGGGGATAATCAATCGATAGAAAATCATCTAAGCACCTACTCCTACCGTTTAAAAAACATGAATTATTTCTTGAAAAAATGTGATGCACAAACACTTTTTTTAATTGATGAATTTGGAACTGGTAGTGACCCCGAGTTAGGAGGAGCTCTAGCAGAATCCTTTCTAGACGTTTTTTATGAAAAAAGAGCATTCGGACTAATCACCACTCATTATTCTAACTTAAAGCTCTTAGCAAATGAGTTGGAACACGCTAGTAACGCCAATATGTTGTTTGACAATAAAACACTAGAACCAACCTTTCAATTAGTTGTTGGTCAAGCAGGAAGCTCATTTACGTTTGAGGTTGCTCAAAAAAATGGTATTCCTTATAGCATCATAAATAAAGCAAAGAAAAAAATCGAACGCGGTAAAGTGAGGTTTGATGCAACTATCGCCAAGTTACAACGCGAAAGATCCAAATTTGAAAAAACTGGAAATAGACTCTTAGAACAAGAGCAAAAAGCGACAGATGAAAGCAAAAAACTTGAAAAATTAAATTCTCGAATCAAAGAAAAGTTAGAGAATTACCAAATGATGTACGATCAACATAAAAGAATGATTCAATTGGGAAGCAAGGTTGACGAACTCGCAGAACGTTTCTTTATTGATCAAAAGAAAAGACCACTAATAAGTGGCTTGCTGCGTATTGTGGAAACAGAGAACAGTAAGAAAAAACAAAAATCAGCAAAAGAGGCTAAAACAGAACTCAATAAAAAGAAAGAGATTTCTAAAGAATTAGCCGTGAAAGCTGAGAACATTAAAAAGGAAAAGCAAAAAACAAAAAAAATCGCTTCGTCAAAACCAAAGAAGCCTGTTCAAGTCGATCTCAAAGTTGGAGACACAGTAAAACTCGAGGATGGCAAGGCAAGTGGTCAAATTGAAAATATTGAAAAAGGTATTGCATCTGTAAATTACGGGTTGTTTGTAACAAAAGTGCAGGTTGACCAACTCATATTTGTAAAACGCGAGAAATAATGCAACCTACTATGTTGAGTAACAAACACAATTACATCATTTATGACGGTGTTTGCGTTTTTTGCAATTATTGGGTCAATTGGCTTATTAAAAGAGATCGAAAGGATCTTTTTAGGTTCATTCCTCTTCAAACAAAACTTGGTCAAACTTTGCTCTCTGAAAGAAATATCTCATCAGATAAAATAGAGAGTATTGTCTATATTCAGCCTGAACAAGCTTATTTCTTAAAATCAGATGCGATTTTAAATTTACTTCGTGAATTGACCCCTTGGAAATATTTCGTCCTGATTTTAAAGATTTTTCCGCGCCAAATTAGAGACTTCGTTTATGATCTTATCGCAGTAAACAGGTATACACTTTTTGGACGTCACCAACAGTGTGAGATTCCCCCACCCGCAATACGTCAAAAGTTTTTACTCGAAGAATTGGATTGAATTATTTAACCTCGTCGTAGTGATCATCCCAATTTTTAACATTGGGAACACCTAGTTTACCTAAAGCCTTAGCTACTAGAAGCGCTACTGTAGCATCACCAGTTACGTTCACAACAGTTCGGCACATATCAAGTGGTCTATCTATAGCAAATATTAACGCCAGTCCAACAGCCAACTTATCTGATGGAAAACCAATAGATTCCAATACAATTACAAGCATCACCATACCTGCAGAAGGAACAGCAGCAGCTCCAATTGAAGCTAATAATGCTGTTAGAACGATAGTAAGTTGGTTGGCAAAAGTAATTTCAAATCCTAGCGCTTGAGTGATAAAAACAGCCGCAACTGCCTGATAAACAGAAGTTCCATCCATATTAACCGTAGCTCCGACAGGAAGCACAAAACTCGCAACTTCTTTATCTACTCCAAGATGTTCTTCTACACGCTCCATAGTCACAGGTAAAGTTGCTGCACTTGAGCTTGTTGAAAACGCCAATAACTGCGCTGGACTTATATTTTTCAAAAACCAAAATGGATTCTTTTTCACCACAAAAGTGACTACGAGTAAATAAAATACAATCATGAGACCTAAACCCATTAATAAAACAGAAGCGTAGCGCAAGAGTGCGACAAGCAATTCTGGATTTGTAGAATTGACCACCACGCTAGCCAATAAAGCAAATACGGCATAAGGTGCTGAAAGCATGATCAAATCAACCATCTTCAGTACTACATCATTCAAAGCGTCGAAAAAAGATTTCAATGGCTGAGCAGCCTTTTCTCCGATTAGCAGCATTGAAATAGCGAATAAAATGGTAAAGAAAATCACCTGTAGCATCAGACCATTATTCGAGAGTGCTTTAAATGCGTTATCAGGTACCATGTCGACTAAAAACTGCAGTGGACCACCTTTCATCTGTCGATTGGCTTCCGATATCTTATCCCCTACACCACTGGAACCTGCATACGCTTCAGTTAAGTTTTGTACAGTTTCATCTGAGATTCCATCACCTGGATTCATAAGATTGACAAGAGTTAAACCAATTATGATAGCCACAACAGTGGTCACCATATAAGTAAGAAAGGTTCGAAGACCAATAGTCTTAAACTTGGTAATGTCATTTAAATCAGATATACCCTTGATTAAGGATGCCAATATGAGTGGAATGGCAATAAGCTTGAGCAATCTCACGAAAATGGTTCCAAAAGGTTGTACCCAATCATTTACCAATTCAACACCATTTGGAACAAAGGTCATTCCAAATCCAAAAAACAACCCCAAGCCCATTCCGATTAGGATCTTCCAGTGTAAAGCCATATTTCAATTATTTGATGGGAATATACTAAAATTTTAAAGTCGATTTGTTCTCTTTAAGAGCATAAAATCTGCTATAACTAAAGCAGCCATAGCTTCTACTATTGGAACAGCTCTCGGAACGACGCATGGGTCATGTCTACCCTTACCATGAGTTTGCACTATATTTCCCTGATGATCAATAGTTTCGTAGGCCTGAATCAAAGTAGCGACTGGTTTAAAAGCCACGTCAAAATAAATGTCCATTCCGTTAGAAATACCACCCTGAATACCACCACTGAAATTTGTTTTTGTACTCTTATCTGTGTTAAACATATCATTATGCTCAGATCCATACATTTTTACACCATCAAAACCACTGCCATAAGAAAATCCTTTTACCGCATTTATAGAGAGCATGGCACTCCCAAGACGAGCGTGCAATTTGTCAAATACAGGCTCACCCAGTCCCATAGGAACTCCTTTAATGACGCATCTGATTACACCTCCCACCGTATCGCCTTTTTTCTTTGTCTCGCTTATGAAATCAATCATCTTTTCAGCAACCTCAAGATCAGGGCATCTCACAATGTTATTTTCAGCATCTTTTAGATTGAGCTCGGAATAAACTTTTTCAGATTTAATTCGACCTACCTGATTGACATAGGCATCTATGGTTATATCTTTCAAAAACTGCTTGGCAATTGCACCAGCAACCACTCGAGAAACGGTTTCTCTGGCAGAACTGCGACCTCCTCCTCGATAATCTCGAAAACCATACTTCTCATCATATACCAAATCGGCGTGAGAAGGCCTATAACTATCCTTTATATGCGAGTAATCTTTTGATTTTTGATTGGTGTTTTCAATGGTAAAACCTATTGGTGTTCCAGTAGTTTTACCTTCAAAAACTCCTGAAAGAATGCGAACTTCGTCATTTTCTTTTCGTTGGGTCGTAATCTTTGATTGTCCAGGCTTTCGACGATCTAAATCTTTTTGAATGAGCTCTATATTCAATTCAATTCCAGCTGGACATCCGTCTATAACGCCTCCCAGAGCCAATCCATGAGATTCTCCAAAAGTCGTAACTCTAAATAAATTACCGAATGTGTTCAAAATGAAAAATATTTACTTCAAAGTTACAAGCAATTCAAGAGTTGACAAGTTATAAAGGAAATTAATCTTAAAATACTGTAGTCGTAAAATAGAAAACGCCTTTGACAAGGCGTTTTCTAAACTAAACTAACTAATAAATAAACATTACGATTCGATGTAATTATGGTATAAAAATAAATTCAGTTCGATGTAGCAACGAAAAAAAAATGAACGATTTAAATTATCATTGATTTTTGAGTCTTAAATCCATTGTCAACGCAAAAACTAGAGTATAGAATTGAGATATAAACAAAATCAACTTTTTAAAATTTCAACCCATAATATCAATGTATTAAACAAAAAAGGCACTTTCGTTTTCGAAAGCGCCTTAGTAATTAGGTAATACTAGGTCTAAATGACACGCAAAGCTAAATGCATATTTCCAAGACTAGAAAATCTGTTTAACTTAAATGACATCTTCTCAAACATAATTTTTTAAAAAAAGTTATATAAAACCCTGTTTGGCACGTATCTATTTCAAAAAGAGACAGATACAATAATTTTACTGAAGTTATACAAAAAGAGTGATTTCGACCAGATTTTTAAATTTTTCTCATAATCTCAATTTAACATTACCGAGGCTTTTACAATTAACTAACTTTTTAATGAAGACAATTTCATTTAAAACAGTCGTTTTAAAGCATAGGTCTTGAATTAATTTGTAATGTGAAAAAAAGAAAACTTGAACTTGTAGTCCTCTCTGATATTCATCTTGGCACCTATGGTTGTCATGCTGAAGAATTATTGATTTATCTCAATAGCATAGCTCCTAAAAAACTAATTCTCAATGGCGATATCATAGATATTTGGCAGTTTAAAAAGAGATATTTTCCATCTGCACATCTAAAGGTTATAAAGAAGATCATCGGGATGGCCTCTAAAGGAACAGAAGTTTTCTATATCACAGGCAACCATGACGAAATGCTTAGAAAATTTTCAGGGAATGGTATGGGAAGCCTTAAAATAGTCGATAAACTTCTCTTAGAATTAGATGGAAAAAAAACCTGGATATTTCATGGTGATGTTTTTGATATATCTATTCAAAATGCCAAATGGATTGCAAAATTAGGAGGTTATGGTTATGATCTATTAATTCTACTAAATCGCCTGCTAAATTGGACCTTGCTAAAAATGGGCAAAGAGAAATATTCACTCTCTAAAAAAATAAAAAACAGTGTAAAAGGAGCAGTCTCCTATATTCACAGTTTCGAGAAAGTAGCAACAGATTTGGCCATAGAAAATGATTTTGATTGTGTAATCTGCGGTCATATACACCAACCTAAAAAAGAATGGTACACCAATAAAAAAGGAAAAGTACTTTATCTCAACTCTGGCGATTGGGTTGAAAATCTAACATCCTTAGAATACGGTTTTAAACGATGGAAGTTATATCAATACAACCATGACAAACTAGCTCCCTTTTACAGCGATGAAGAATTAAAAGAAATGAATCTAGAAGAATTGATATACGATATTACAAAGAAAGAAGAATCAATCAGAGAACTAAAAGTCATTAGTGACCCAGAATAGCTTGTCGATAAGTAGTATCCTTCTACTTTAAAGCTTCTTTTAAAATACTTACTGGATGCATGGCCTCTCTGCCTGTTCCGTCTTTGATTTGATGTCTACAACTCGTGCCATTAGCTGAGATAATAGTGTCTAGCTTCGCTTTTCTTACCGCTGGAAATAAAATTAACTCTCCAATTTTCATACTGACTTCATAATGTTCTTTTTCATATCCAAATGAGCCGGCCATTCCACAACAGCCACTGGGAATTATAGTCGCTTTATAATTCTTCGGAATACTCAAAAGATCAAAGGTGATTTTTGAATTCGAAATTGATTTTTGATGACAATGTGCATGAATTTTTACTTCAGCTTTTTCTGTACAAAAATCAGAACTCGTAATCAAGCCCTCATTGCATTGGTTTAAAATAAACTCCTCAAGCAAAAAACTGTGCTCAGCTACTTTTTGAACTTTTTCATTTTTTGGTAAAAGTCTCAGATATTCGTCTCTAAATGAAAGTATAGCTGAGGGTTCCAATCCAATGATAGCATCATAATCCGAAAGCAAATCAAAACAAGACTCCACATTTTGTAAAGCACAGTTTTTAGCTTGCTTTAAAAATCCTTTGGAGAGAAATGTTCGTCCACTATCGCCAAAATATAGGGTGAGATCGTAACCGAGACCAAGTAATAAATCGATTGCATCTTTACCTAAATTAACATCCATGTATTTGGTAAACTCATCAATGAACAAGACAATTTTTTTGTCCTTGTTAATGGTTACACCTGTGCGTTGTCGATTTAGATAGCTTACGAAATTAAAGTTATAGACATGAGGTAGTTTTCTTTGAGGTGCCACACCCATGATTTTTTTGGTAAGACCAGCTAAAACTTTTGAATCGTAAACACGATTTATTAAGCCAGAAGCATATTTTAGACTTGAATTGAACTGCGAACTAAATGCAAACAAACGATCTCTCAACTTGTACCCATTAGCCTCTTGATATTGATATAAGAATTCAGTTTTCAAGGTTGTCATATCGACATTGCTCGGACATTCAGAGCTACAGGCTTTACATCCTATGCACAAATCCAAGACCTCTTTCAATTCTTTGCGATTGAAAGGAGATTGTTTACGGGGTGGATTAGTCAAATACTCCCTTAAAGCGTTCGCTCTTGCCCTTGTCGTGTCTTTTTCATTTTTAGTAGCGTGATAAGATGGACACATACCTCCTTTGGCATGCTCTGACTTTCTGCAATCCCCGCTCCCGTTACAATTTTCAACAGCTCTTACAATACCTTGACTGTCTGAAAAATCTAAAAAAGTTGAAACTTCAGGCTCTATGCGATCCACTTCGTACCTAAGGTTTTCGTCCATTTTAAAAGAGTCTGTAATTTTACCAGGATTCAGACGTCCAACTGGATCAAAAAGATTTTTAACTTTTTTGATGAGCTCATAATTTTCTTGGCCAATCATCATAGGAATAAACTCCGCTCTTACAATACCATCCCCGTGCTCACCACTAAAACTTCCTCCGTATTTTTTAGTTAATTCAGCAACCTCAGTCGTTATTTTTCGAAACAAAACAACATCTTCTTTTGCTTTGAGATTTAAGATAGGCCTTAGATGAAGCTCCCCAGCTCCTGCGTGCGCATAGTAAACCGCCTCTTGCTTATATCGCTTCATCAAAGCTGAAAATTCTAAAATGAAATCTTTTAAATAAGGTAGCGCGACTGCTGTGTCTTCAATACATGCTACTGCTTTCTTATCCCCGACTATATTCCCCAGTAATCCTAAACCAGCTTTTCTAAGTTCAAGTGCCTTTGAAATATTTTCTGCTTGCAGTATAGGATGTGCATAACTAAGTCCACTGGATTCAATACGCTTGAGCAAATTTTTTATTTGCAATTCTAATTCTTCAACGGAATTTGCCCTAAGTTCTAACATCAACAAAGCAGCAGGATCTCCTTCTACAAAAAATCTATTTTTTAATTGTTCTCTATTGTTTTTTGTACAATCTAGAATCACCTTATCCATCATTTCGCAGGTGTACAAATCCGCTTGCATCAGTGGATGCACATCCGAGAGGCAAGATTCCAAATCTTTATAATGGGTGACAATCATCGCCGAGTGTTCAGGAGGCAATTCGTCTAAAGAAATGGTAATTTCTGTACTTATTGCCAAGGTACCCTCACTTCCGCATAACAATTTAGTAAGGTCAAATGGTTTGTTTCCCTGATTTAAAAATTCAGAACCTATGAGTTCATCAATGGCATATCCAGTGTTTCTTCTATGAATACTAGGGTCAGGAAACTCAGCTCTAATTTTATCTTTTACCTCTTCAGGCGATAAGAGTTCGAATAGACCTTTATAAATTTTAGAAGACCATCCTGAAGCATTTAGATTGCGATTAGGATCTGGACTTGTTTCAAAAACAACTTCAGAACCATCGTACATTAAGGCTTTTATTTTTATAACCTTATCTCGAGTAACACCGTATTTTATAGAAGTTGTTCCAGAAGAATTGTTTCCCACCATTCCTCCAATAGTACAACGATTAGCAGTGGATGTATTAGGACCGAAGAATAATCCGTAGGGTTTTAAAAATGCGTTTAATTCATCACGAACAACACCGGGTTGAACGGTCACCGTTTTTCCCTCCAAATCGAAATCGATTATAGCATTTAAATTTTTGGAAACATCCAATACAACGCCAGGACCAACACACTGACCGGCAAGTGATGTACCTGCAGCTCTAGGAATAACTCCTATCGAAGTACCCTCAAGTGATTTTAGAAAAACACTAATATCCTCAGCATCTTTAGGAAAAAAAACTGCTAATGGCTTCATTCTATAGACCGAAGCATCTGTCGCATAAATCGAACGGTGCAGATCATCCACGTAGAGCTCTCCTTTGAGTTCTGACTGTATTTTACCCCAATTTAATTGCGACATCTTTAGTAATTTTGAAGGCAAATTTAAGTTAAAATAAATGCCTAAAATTTCTTTGTTTAAAATTGTAGAAAACAGAATAGTATTTATATCTACCCTTATTCTGAGCATTGCTTTTTTTAGTTCATGTAGTCAAAATACTGATACAGAGCAAAAAACAGAGGTAGAACTGCGCCTATATGCAGATTTATCTAAATCCACTGAAATTGAATTGTATTTATTTCGTCAAAATTACCTTGAACAACCAGAGCTCATCGACTCCATAAATACCAATTCAAACAAATCAATTTTGCTTTCTGTAAATCCTCAGGATTTATTTTTGCTTCAAGCCAAAAACCAACAGCTACAAACCCTATTATTTTTAGATGCAGATGAAGTAACTGTAACTGTTAAGGACAATTCACTGCATATAAAAGGCGGAGAACAAAACAACTATCTGAACGATTATCTAGAAAAAACAAAATACTTCCAATCTCAGTTGGAAGAAATACGATTAGAATTTGAGCAAAATTCTTTAAATGAAAATCCACAACAAATAATGCAAATTCGACAGAAATACGCTGATATTCAAAAGCAAAATATCTCATATATACGAGAATTTGCATCCTCAAAAAGCGAGTCACTTCTTTCGGTTTGGTTTTTATTCGATCTTCAGCAACAGCGCTTAATTTCTTCTGAAGAGTTCATGGATTGGTTAAATGCCAAATCTAAGAATGTTAAACAATCCACTATTGCAAGTAAAGCCTTTGAGTTAAGTGCTAAATTGAAGAAATCGAAAATTGGAAGTGCTATAGAAAACTTCAAAGGACCGCAGCCCGATGGAAGTGAAATTGAGCTTTACGATCATTTAGGTAAGATTACTCTAATTGATTTTTGGGCTGCATGGTGTAAACCTTGTCGACTCGAAAATCCTAATATTGTAAGCGTTTATCAAGACTATCGAGACAAAGGTTTTACAGTAGTTGGTGTTTCTTTAGACACCAGTAAAAGTCGTTGGACAAAAGCCATAGCTGACGACAAACTTGATTGGGTCCAAATTTCACATCTTCAAAGATTTCGTGGGCCTATAGCTCGTAGTTTTAATATTACTGCAATCCCGAGTTCTTTACTGGTTGATGAAAATGGAGTAATCATAGCAAAAAACCTACGCGGCTATCAGTTAAGACAAAAAATCAGCGAATTACTTGACTAATTGCGATTTTTAACCAAATATATGAGATACAATACCGGTAAAATCATAAGAATCATTATAAATGGTTCTCTCAATGCTACCCAGGGGCTCAAAATCATAATTGTGAGTAAGCCGCTTATGGCTCCACCAAAATGAGCTGAATGACCGATATTGCCAAAAGGTTTTTGAATTCCGTAAATGGAATAGACCATATAACCTATACCAACCCAATAGGCAGGAATGGGAAAAGGTATTGGTAAAATCATCATTCGCATTTCAGGTCTTAACAAAATAGAAACGTATAAGATACCCGTAACCGCTCCACTTGCCCCGACTGCACTATAGAAAGGCTCTCTTTTATGAAATTGATAACCTATAACTCCACCACCTATCAAACAGAAAAAATAAATGAGATAAAAAGTAGTCACACCAAATGCCGAGACCACCACGTCTCCAAAAAAATAAAGGGTGATCATATTAAACAATAGATGCGTAAAGTCTACATGTAAAAAACCAGAACTGATTAATCTATAGTACTCTCCGTTTGCTATTGCGCTTACTTGAAATTTAAGACGATCAAATAGACTGGGGCGATTAAAGCAATAAAAAGTAATTAAGCAATTTATGGCAATTATTACATAAACCGGATTAAGATTTATTGACATAGTTGTAATTTTATAGCTTTAATTTAGGCTCATATGTTTTTGCACTGGATAACCTTCACCGTAACTTATCCTATTATTTACTTGCTGTCAAAACTACCGTTTAAGGTCATTTATGGCATCTCCGATATTTTATATTTTTTCGTTTTCCGAATTTTTAAATATCGAATAAAAGTAGTTAAAGCAAATATACAAATTGCCTTTGAGCACAAGTCGACATCCGAGCAAGAAGCAATCATTAAAAACTTTTACATGCATTTTTGTGATGTACTTGTTGAAATGATTAAAGCCTTTTCAATGAATCGTCAAGAGTACAATGAACGCTATAAGGTTTTAAATCATATTAAAATGCAAGAGCTCAAAAACAGAAGTTTTATTCTGACCATGCCTCACATTGCAAATTGGGAATGGGCCAATAGTATCACAAACCTTACGGATGTCCCTATCTACAGTATCTATTCAAAACTCGAAAACCCCTACTTTGATCGAAAAATAAGAAGTTCGAGAGGCAAAATGGGCACCATAATGACACACACTGGAGAAACTAGGGCAATTATTGACCATCAAGAAAGTCAAAAAATACCGTCAGTGTATGGCATTATTAGCGATCAATCTCCTCTTAAAAGAAAAGCCAAGTATTGGAACACCTTCTTCGGTAAAAAAGTACCCATACATACTGGTGCGGAAGAACTATGCAGAAAATACAACCTACCCATGGTCTTTCTAGACATGAATAAAGTTAAAAGAGGTTATTACGAGGGTTATCTGGAAGTTTTGAGCTCAAATCCTAAGGACTTAAAACCTTTCGAACTCACAGATTTATACATGAATCGTGTTGAACAATCGATTATAGAAAAACCACATTTGTATTTGTGGACGCATCGCAGGTTCAAACACGTTATTAACTAAATAAAACTCAATAATTCTGCACAAAACCTCTGGGCTAAATCATTTGCTGATTCAATTGATGTAGACTCCGTGTACACTCTTATAATAGGCTCAGTATTTGATTTTCGTAAATGCACCCAACTGTTTTTAAATAGTATTTTGACACCATCAATAGTGAGAATTTCTACATCTTCATTTTTGTATTTATTTTGAAGTTTTTGCAACAGCGGATCCACATTTAAATCAGCACTAAGTTCAATTTTTTGCTTGCTCATGAAATAAGAAGGAAAGCTTGCTCTAAATTCAGACATTACTATTTGCTTTTGAGCCATCGATGATAGAAAAAGTGCAATACCTACCAATGCGTCACGGCCGTAATGATTCTTCGGATAAATAACACCTCCATTACCTTCACCTCCAATTATGGCATTTTTTTCTTTCATCTTTTCAACAACGTTAACCTCACCAACAGCAGATGCAAAATATTGACCGCCATACTTCTCGGTAACATCTGTCAAAGCCCTTGTAGAAGAAAGATTTGAAACAGTGGTTGCACCAGTATTCATCGAAAGAATATAATCCGCGCAAGCTACCAAAGTATATTCTTCACCAAACATATCACCGTTTTCATCTACAAATGCAAGGCGGTCTACATCAGGGTCAACCACAATTCCTCCATGTGCTTTATGAGCTTTTACCTGCTCCTTCAGGTCAATTAAATGTTCTTCTAGAGGTTCTGGATTGTGTGGAAAATTACCTGAGGGTTCGCAATACAAAGGAATAACATCAACACCTAATTTGTGCAATAACATTGGAACAGCAATACCTCCCGTTGAATTTACTCCATCTACCACAAATTTAAAACCTGCTTTTTGTATACTTTCACAGTCAACCTCTTCAATAGCAAAGATTTTATCAATATGTTTTTCAATGTAGTCTTCAATTTGCATTAATTTACCCAATGCGTCATATGCGCAATACTCAAACGATTCACTTTCCGCAATTTCAATTAACTCTTGTCCTTGAACAGCATCAATAAACTCGCCCCTCTCATTGAGTAATTTTAGCGCATTCCACTGTGCTGGATTATGAGAAGCAGTTAATACAATTCCACCGTCTGCTTTTTCATTTACTACTGCAAATTCAACAGTTGGTGTTGTTGAGAGTTCTAAACTAATAACATCAATACCCATCGCAATCAATGAATTGATCACAAGAGACTGAATCATCGCTCCAGATATTCGAGCATCACGACCAATTACAACCTTTGGATGCTCATGTAGGCATCTTTTTTTTATCATCATTCCGTAAGCCGATGAAAACTTTACGACATCAATTGGAGTGAGGTTTTGGTCAGGTACTCCGCCAATTGTACCGCGAATACCAGAAATGGAACGTATCAGAGTCATATTTTTATCTTTGAGGCAAAAATAAAAATATCCATCCGTTCAGACTATGAATTATTTAGCCCATCTCTATTTGTCATTTAAAGATCCGCACATAGAGGTTGGTAATTTTATAGCCGACCACGTAAAAGGCAATAATTTTGAATTCTTAGAAGACAAATTTATAAGAGGGATTAAATATCACCGTCTAATCGACACTTTTACAGATCAACATCCGGTTTACAAAAAAAGTTGTTCGCGAATTCGATACAACCAAAGGCATTACAGTCCAGTAGCAATGGATTTATTTTACGATCATTTTCTAGCACTGCATTGGGAAAAATTTAGCGATGAGCCGCTGAAATATTATTGTCAAAAATTTTATACCACTCTTCTCGCTCACAAAAACGAACTTCCTGTAAAAAGTCAAAAAATTATTCCTCACTTAATCAAAGAAAATTGGTTTTATCATTATAAAACAGTCGATGGAATTCAAAAATCATTAAAAGGAATTTCAAATCGTTCTGCTTACAATAATAATTTAGAATTCGCAATAGATGATTTATTTCAACATTTTGAACATCTAGAACAAGATTTTTTTTGTTTTTTTGAAGACTTGACTAATTACTGCAAAAAAGAAATTACGCAATTATGACTTCATTACATTCGATTAGCGCTTTCATTATAGTGCTGTTTATTGCTTCTTGTTCACCCAATACGCAACAACAAAAAGGTTTAGTCACTGAAAATGCCATGGTTGTTTCTGCGAGAGTAGAAGCCTCGTCTATAGGCGCTGAACTTATGAAAAAAGGAGGTAATGCCTTTGATGCTATGGTAGCCACAGAAATGGCTCTAGCTGTTACCTTTCCTTTTGCAGGTAATTTAGCTGGTGGTGGGTTTATGGTATACCGATTAGAAGACGGCTCAGTTGGTAGCATTGACTACAGAGAAAAAGCACCATTACAAGCCTCTGAGGACATGTATTTAGACGAAGAAGGAAATGTAATTCCAGGTATGAGTACCACCGGTGCAATGGCAATTGGTGTGCCTGGTACTGTTGATGGAATTTTACAAGTACATGAAAAGTTTGGGACTCTTACCTTAGAAGATATATTAGCCCCTGTTATTGCTCTTGCTCAAAAAGGTTTTGTAGTAACGAAAAAACAAGAAACCAGATTAAAATATTACGACAGCATTCTGACCGCAGTAAACGGCAAACCTTTAAAAGAATTTAGCGGAAAAAAAGAGGGTGATACCATTAAACGTCTAGGTCTAGCCAATACTCTAAAGTCTATTTCCCAAAATAATCGAGATGGATTTTATGCCGGAGAAGTAGCCCAGAAAATGATAACTTTTATTCAAGAAAAGGGAGGTATTTTGACTCTAGAAGACCTTGAGCTTTATCAGGCTCAGTGGAGGAATCCCGTTCAATTCAACTACGAAAATTTAAACATAATTTCAATGGGACCCCCATCAAGTGGAGGAATGACAATGGCTCAAATATTCAAAATGATAGAACCTTATGATATTGGTCAGTATGAGCATAATAAAACTGAATACATTCAACTTTTGACAGAATCATTTAGGCGTGCTTATGCAGATAGAAATTATTATTTAGGAGATCCTGATTTTGTAGATATCCCGACCGAGAATCTATTAGACTCATCCTATCTAAATAAAAGGATGTCGAACTTTAGTTTTGATAAAGCCACAACATCTTCATCGATTAAGAATGGAGAAATGAATTACTATGAAAGCGATGAAACTACCCACTATTCAATTGTAGATCAATTTGGTAATGCAGTTTCTGTAACCACCACAATCAACGGTGGATATGGATCTAAACTATACAGTGAAGAATTAGGACTCTTTTTTAATAATGAAATGGATGATTTTAGTGCAAAACCAGGGGTGCCTAACATGTTTGGTTTGATTGGCGCTGAGGCAAACAAAATTCAACCTCAAAAGAGAATGCTCAGCAGCATGACTCCAACTATAGTTGAAAAAGACAATGAACTTTTTATGGTAGTTGGAACACCCGGTGGTTCTACAATAATCACAGCAGTTACACAAACCATATTAAATGCACATGAATTTGATATGAATATGCAAGAAGCCGTAAACGCAAATAGGTTTCATCATCAATGGCTTCCTGACATGGTTACATTTGAGCCCAACGGATTTGACGATGCAACACTTGAAGAACTAACCATAAAAGGATATGTTCACAATAAAGGATATACTCGAATTATTGGAAAAGTAGACGCCATAAAAGTTTTACCCTCAGGCCTTCTAGAAGGAGGAGCAGACCCCAGAGGTGATGATACAGCAATAGGATTTTAATTATGATAAAAATACTTTCAAGAATAGTCGCCGCATTATTAATACTTCTTTTTCTGTCGATTTTATCATTGCGGTTAATTCTTCACAAGAAGAAGCCAGAAGGAATTCCAGGACCTGAAGCAGAGCGTATTGCATATGAAATGGTTGAACACCTTAATATTGACGCCTACAGATCAACAGACATTGTCGAGTGGTATAAGAACGGAAGAAAATACCGATGGAATAAATTAAATCAAAGAGCATTTATTCAATACGACTCCATTTCAATTGTTTTAAACATTACCGACTACCGAAAAAGCAGTGTTGAAATTAATGGCCAAAAAGTCGATCAAAACTTAAAGGATGAACTTAGTGAAAATGCTTATAAATACTTTATAAATGATTCATTTTGGGCATTTGCTCCCTTTAAAGTATTTGACAAAGGGACCAAGAGAAGTATAGTGACTTTAAATAACGGAATGACTGGTTTATTAGTCGATTATACATCAGGAGGGGTTACCCCTGGAGATTCTTATCTCTGGCATTTAGACAGTCTATATAGGCCAACCGGTTTTCAAATGTGGACAAAGATCATTCCAATAGGTGGAATTTACGCTTCATGGGAGGATTGGACAACAACAGAAACTGACTTTTTGATTTCGCAAAAGCACAAGGTGTATTTTTATGACATCAATATAGACAGTGTTCAAGCATTCAACGTTCCTTGATTCGAAGAAATCTGTTTTTTGAGCTCTTCCATTGAATTTTGCAAATCCATCAAAAGATTATTGGAATTCATAGGCTCAAAATTGAATGTTAATTTACTTTTAACCTCCCATATTTCCTGAATATTGAAGGCTTTTATTTCGTACGGAGGATAACTTTCATTAGTTGAAATAAGTGTAATATTATTAGAAAGTGGTTTTTGCATTATTTTCTTTACAAGAACAGCGTCGTCTAAAATAACCACATACATCCGATTTGGATTAACATAGTCCATGCGTTCCACTGCAGAAGCTAAAACCCAATCACCAGGGTGTAAGGACGGAAGCATACTATCTCCCTCTATTTGGAAGCCTCTATAGCTTGAGTTACGGTATTCAGGAATAGGTAAATCAAAAACCGGGAGGGAATCATAAAATTCTGGATTAGCGAGATTTTGTGGATATCCGGCAGCAGCTTTAGTGTTCACCAAAACAATGTTTTCACTGTCATTCTTATCAACAACTACCACCTTTGGTAAAATAGAAATAGGTTTTTGATCGATGTACATCTGATCTGATTCATCAAAAAGCCAAAGTGGATTAATTCGATACTTAACTTGTAAGGATACCAGTATCTTACCGGAAATTTTAGTCTTGCCACGTTCAATATCGGCAGTCGTAGAAATTCCTAATTCATTTGCGAACTCCGATTGAGTTAATCCTAGTTCCTTTCTCAAAGCCGAAAACCGAAAAGCTGAAATGTCTTTTTCCATACATCAAACATAAATAATATTTGGAAATATTCCAAGTAATGGAAAAATTCCTATATTTGGAATAAATCCAACAAAAAAGGAATTATTCCATGAAAAATTATTTTTACGACGGTACTTTCAACGGGTTACTCACAGTGTTAAATAGAATATTACACTCTAAGAATGCTATCAGTTTTGATGTATTCAATATTCAAAACAAAAAACAGGTCAATTTATTTGACGATTTTGAATTCATCGAAACAGATAAGGAAATAGCTAAACAGATATGGACCTTACTCCGTAAAAACTCATCTATAGGCACGAATCACATTTACAAATCGTTTTTGGCTAATGAAAATGAGCACTATTTATTGTCTTTACTTGTCAAAATTGCTACTAATCAAGACTTGTCTAAAAAAGAATTTATCCAAATTGAAAAAAGCGCTGATAAAATAGAACGAGAAAAAAATAGGATCCTCTCCTACCTCAGGTACAATTCACAACTCAGAAATACAACAACGATTTACATCAAATCAAAGTATAAAGTTGAATTTCTTTTAACTAAAAACATTCGAAGTTTATTTCATCAACATACAGATTGGCAGATCATTAACAGTTATCAAAATCATTGCATTCAATTTTCAAACAGTAGATTCACTTCAAAAAAAGCAATTTCAAAGAATCAAGAGATCCCTTTACAAAAACAAATGAATCCATTTAAATTAGCGGGATAACAATGTGAATTTGGTATTTTTACGCCTAGATAAGCTATGCAAAAAGAAAATCACCAAATTCAGGTCATCAATGCCCGTACCCACAATTTAAAAAATGTGAGTCTGAGCTTTGAAAGAGATCAACTCGTAGTTATTACAGGCCTTTCAGGAAGTGGTAAATCTTCTCTAGCCTTCGATACTATTTATGCAGAAGGTCAGCGCAGATACATGGAAACCTTTAACGCATATGCCCGACAATTTCTTGGAAATTTAGAGCGACCAGATGTAGATAAGATTGAAGGTCTTTCTCCAGTAATAGCCATTGAACAAAAAACTACAAACAAATCACCGCGTTCTACTGTTGGTACAATTACAGAGATTTATGATTTTATCCGCTTGTTGTATGCACGAATAGCCGATGCCTATAGCATAACGACAAACAAATTAATGGTCAGTTATACAGACCAGCAGATTGTTTCTTTGATTCTCAATGAATACAAAAATCGAAAAATTGGAATATTAGCTCCCATCATTAAATCAAGAAAAGGTCATTATAGAGAACTTTTTGAATCTATTCGTAAAAAAGGATATCTCAAAGTGCGCGTAGATGGTACTATTCAAGAATTAACAGCAGGAATGAAGGTTGATCGGTATAAAATTCATGATATCGAAGTTATAATTGACCGACTAGTACCTGATGAGTCTTCTGAAAAAAGGTTATTGAATTCAGTTCAATCGGCTATGTCTGAAGGAGACAACGCCTTATTAGTATGCGATGAAGAAGACAATTCGATTCGTTTTTTTAGTAGAAATTTAATGTGTCCAGACACAGGTATTTCTTATGAATTGCCTGAACCAAATTCCTTCTCTTTTAATTCTCCGAAAGGAATGTGTCCAAAATGCAAAGGACTCTCATTTATACACACAATAAATAGAGAAAAAGTAATTCCAAATAATAAAGTAAGTATTGAAAATGGAGGAATTGAGCCCTTAGGTGAAAAGAAAAACAATTGGACTTTTAAGCAGCTAGAGCAGATTGCCATGCGCTATAAATTTTCACTCTCACAACCTATTCATAAAGTACCCGAAGAGGCATTGTCTTTTATTTTAAATGGAGGCCATGAAAAGTTTGAAATACCTTCCACTAGTTTAGGGGTAACCAGAAACTATGAAATTGATTTTGAAGGTGTCTATTCCTTTATACTTAATCAATATAATAATAGCGATTCATCGAGCATTAAAAGATGGGCTAAAGAATACCTCAAAGAAGAGCAGTGTATAGACTGTCAAGGTTCTAGATTAAAAAAAGAGGCATTACACTTTAAAATTGAGAATAAGAGCATAGCAGAATTAGTTCAACTCGATTTAGAGGAACTAAAACATTTTTTTGTCAATCTCCACGACAAATTAAATGAGGAAAAAAAACAAATTGCAGGAGAAATACTTAAAGAGATCAATGCAAGAATTCAATTTTTGCTAGATGTAGGCTTGCATTATCTCACCCTAAACAGAAGTTCAAAAAGCTTATCTGGCGGTGAAGCACAAAGAATCAGGCTAGCGACACAAATTGGTGCACAACTCGTCGGCGTACTCTATATTTTAGACGAACCAAGTATAGGGCTTCATCAAAGAGACAATAATAAACTTATATCGTCTTTACTTCAACTTAGAGATTTGGGAAATACCGTACTTGTTGTTGAACACGATGAAGATATGATTTTAAAAGCCGATCACGTCATAGATATAGGACCTGGAGCTGGAAGACATGGAGGTGAAATCGTTTCACAAAGCAGTCCTAAGGAACTCAAAAAATCAAAAACGTTAACAGCACAATACATTTCTGGAGCAAAAAAAATTGAGATTCCCAAAAAACGAAGAAAGGGAAATGGAAACTTCATTCAATTAAATGGATGCACTGGCCATAACCTAAAAAATGTGGACCTAAAGATACCCTTAGGAACACTTACAGTTATTAGCGGTGTTTCTGGAAGCGGTAAGTCAACCTTAATCAATGGAACCTTGTATCCGATTCTAAACAACCATTATTTCAATGGAGTCATGGAGGCATTACCCTTTAAAAATATTAAAGGACTTGAGCACTGTGACAAAGTAATAGACGTCAATCAAAGTCCTATTGGACGCACTCCTCGATCTAATCCAGCAACCTATACTGGTGTCTTTAGCGAGATCAGATCTTTATTTTCCAAAACAACTGAGGCGGTGATTCGTGGATATAAACCAGGAAGATTTAGTTTCAATGTCAAAGGAGGAAGATGTGAAACTTGTATGGGAGGTGGATTACGAGTCATCGAAATGAATTTTTTACCCGATGTGTACGTCAATTGCGAACAATGCAACGGAAAGCGATTTAATAGAGAAACATTAGAAATTAGATATAAAGGGAAAACCATTTCAGATGTACTCGAAATGACTATAAATGAAGCTGTTTCTTTCTTTGAAGCCATTCCAAAAATTTACAGGAAACTCAAAACCATTCAAGATGTTGGATTAGGCTATATTACCCTAGGTCAACAATCAACTACCTTATCTGGCGGAGAAGCACAAAGAGTTAAACTCGCGACCGAGCTATCAAAACGAGACACAGGTAATACGTTTTATATTCTTGATGAACCCACAACAGGATTACATTTTGAAGATATTCGAATATTGATGGAAGTAATTCATAAATTAGTAGAAAGGGGCAATACAGTATTAATAATTGAGCACAACTTAGATGTAATAAAGTTAGCAGATTACATTATAGACATTGGTCCTGAAGGTGGTAAAAAAGGAGGAACTATTGTAGCCCAAGGAACACCAGAAAAAATTATCAAAACCAAAGCGAGTTATACTGGCATTTACCTCAAAGAAGTACTCTAGAATTCACTTTATGAAATGTATGGCCTACTTAAAAAAAATTCAAACACATATCTCAGGGTATTCAATTTATTTTTTGTTGCCGTATTCATCCCTTTTACTTGCTCAAACCCAATCAGACTACAACTCAGTTGATGCAACAATTACAATTCATCAAGACCGTAAATTAGTTGATATATCACAGACGAATGAATGGAAAAATCACTCTCCTGATGCCTTATCTGAACTCTATTTCTACGATTGGAATAACGCCTATAGTTCTAAAACTTCAAAACTCGCAGAAGAATTTATAAGTGATTTTAAAAAAAGCTTTCACCTCTCTTCCAAAGAACGCAAGGGATATACCATCATTCATTCGATTATTGTAGAAAACGACACTGTTTTACCAGTGTATACTGATGCAGATATTTTCAAAATTCGTTTGCCAAAACCATTGAAATCCGGTGAGACTATAAAAATCGATTTTAACTATAAACTCAAACTACCAGATTCAAAATTCACAAACTACGGCTATAGTTCGAACCGTATTCAACTTTCAAATTTCTTGTTGCTAAACTGTGACTATATGGCTGACAAGAAAAGTTTCACCAGCTATGCAAATCACAATTTGAATGATCAATTCAACACTACAAGTAATTACAACATAAAATTCATTAACAATTCAAATCTATACCTCTACAGTAATCTCAAATATAACAATGGTTTGTTTCAAGAATCGACCGCTTCTAATCCAAGATTTTATCTTTCGGAAAAACCGTTTAAATCGCATGAATTTCAAAGATTCCGTCTGAATGAGAATTTTTTACTTACTCAAAATACGCAACAAGAATTAAGTGTGGCAAAAGTATTCCGGTACTTGTCTTCTGTTTTTAATACAGAAGATGTCTTTTATTTAACTGTGGATTCTCACGAATTTAAAAAAGCAAGTGTTTTGGGTTTATCTGATCTACCCTCATTTGTCAGGTTATACAATAATGAGCATGTTTTTGAGATGAATTTACTAAATGTTTTAGTCGATAAAATTTTACGGAAATATTATCAGATTGATCTCAGAAAAGAAAAGTGGATACACGATGCTATTCTTCAATTTATAGTTAAGGACTATTTGACATTACATTACAATGACGAATTATTATTGGGAAGATTTGCGTCAAAATGGCCTATAAAATCGTATCAATTTTCTTCTTTGAATGCAAGAGATTACTTTGACATTTTGTACAAAATTGGTGCTTACAATAATTTAGACCAACCTTTAACGACAAGTGCTGAAAAACAAATCAAATACAATTTTGAAATTGCAAATCCTTATCATGCAGGTTTAGCACTGGAGCATTTGTCTTCTTACAACAAGACGTCAAGAGTAAAACAATCTATAATAGAGTTCCTTAGCAGAAATAGGCTTAGTTCCCACATTGATGAACATCAATTTCAAAATCATCTTGAAGAAGATCTACAAACTGATCTTGATTGGATGTTTGATGAGCATATCAAAAAAGTCAACAGAACAGATTATGCCCTCAAAAAAGTAGATTTTGTATCTAATGATTCTCTTGAAATTACCGTTTTAAATAAAGGGAATCAGTCTCCTCCACTCGCTCTAAATTACTTCAGAAATGACACAGTAGTCAAATCAGAGTGGTATACCGGTTTTGATTCAAAAAATACCATTAATACTAAGAATGATGATTACAGTGCTGTCTCAGTCAATTATCCAATTACAAGTATTGACTATAATACCAACAACGATTATAAGAGGTTGAAAGGTTCGACTATTTTCAATAAAAACGTACAACTCAAGTTTTTAAAGGATATACAAGATGCCAAACAGAATTTATTGCTCTATACTCCTATCTTTAGTTATAACCTTTATGATGGAATTGTAACAGGTATGTTGCTCAACAATGACGGATTATATGATCAAACTTTTGAATTTCAAATTGCACCCTCTTATTCTTCAAAAGAAAAAACGCTCATTGGCTCAAGTTCATTTATTCTAAACTTAAGAAAATACCAAAGCACCCAGTACCTCACAAGATTCACATTGTCTGCAGGAACTTACCACTTTGAAACCAACAGTCGATACAGTACAATTACACCATCAGCAGCTTGGCTTTGGAGAGATAAAGATCGAACACGTAATCTTAGAAAGATTCTACTATTTAGGATGCGAAATGTTTTTCGATCCATTGATTCAAGTGTAGATTTAGAAAATATTACACCTGACTACAGCGTTCTAAATGCCCGATATACTCAAATAGAAAACAGCTTGATTCTCTATAAAAAGAACTTTTTTGATGCCCAAGTCACTAAAAATTTTACAAAGGTTTCGGCTGAATTCGAAAGACGTTTTCTTTTTGAAAATAACACACAACTCAATTTAAGAATCTTCGCAGGCTATTTTTTAAAAAACAATACCACTAATGATTTTTTTAGTTTCGCCTTAGACAAACCCTCAGATTACCTCTTTGATCTTGATTATATTGGTCGATCGGAAGAAGAGGGTTTATTTAGTCAACAATTTATAATGGCAGAAGGAGGGTTCAAAAGTAAGTTTGATAACCGTTTTTTCAACAAAGGATTAGCCTCGATAAATAGTTCTATTAATCTTTATCGATATGTAGAAGCGTACTTTGATTTTGGTTTAGGGAAAAATAAAGGTCAATCCATTCAATATTTTTATGACAGTGGTATTCGGTTAAATTTGGTCACCGACTATTTAGAACTTTATTTTCCTATTTATAACAGTTCTGGTTGGCAAGTGTCTCAATACGCCTACCCCAATAAAATAAGATTTGTCTTGAGTTTAAGCCCTAAAACGATTGGTTCTCTTTTCAGTCGCAAATGGCTTTAAATTATAAGGCTTTATAAGATTTATTATTTTTGCACAAAACCCGAGCATGACACAGTATTCTAATTCTACTACTTCGCTTTCGCTAAAAGAATTTAAAAATCAACTGTTGTCTGATTATAAGCTAGTTACACTTTCACGTGAATGCAGTCTTTTGGGCAGAAAAGAAGTACTCTCTGGCAAAGCCAAATTTGGAATTTTCGGAGATGGAAAAGAATTACCTCAATTGGCTTGGTCTAAAGTTTTTAAAAAAGGTGATCACCGCTCAGGGTATTACAGAGACCAAACTGTGATGATGGCTTTAGATTTATTGAGTGCCAAACAAATTTTTCACGCGCTTTATGCCACTACGAATTTGAACTTTGAACCCATGAGCGCTGGCAGACAAATGGGAGGTCATTTTTTGACACCTTTTCTGGACGAAAAAGGTCAGTGGTTAAATCAAAATGAACAATACAATATCAGTGCAGATATTTCTTGTACTGGAGGTCAAATGCCAAGATTATTAGGATTGGCGCAAGCATCTCAATTATACCGAAAAAACAATTATTCTAATGCCTCAGATTTCAGCATAAATGGAAATGAAATTGCTTGGGGAACAATAGGTAATGCCAGCACTTCAGAAGGTTTATTCTTTGAAGTATTTAATGCTGGTGGTGTGTTACAAGTCCCTATGGTCATTAGTGTTTGGGACGATGAATATGGAATATCTGTTCCCAATAGTTTACACACAACAAAAAGCAATATTTCAAAAGCCCTAAGCGGTTTTCAAAAAGAAGAAGAATTAAAAGGCTATGAAATTTTCGAAGTAAAAGGATGGGATTATCCAGCTCTTTTAGAGACCTATCAAAAAGCCGAACAACTAGCTAGATCTGAACACATTCCTGTTTTAATCCATGTTACTGAACTAACACAACCCATTGGACACTCTACTTCTGGATCACATGAAAGGTACAAAAGCAAAGAACGCTTAGCTTGGGAACAACAATTCGATTGTAATCTAGGGTTCAAAAATTGGATATTAGAGAACGGCTTGGCATCAAAAGAAGAACTTGAGTCGATAGAAAAATCCTCAAAAGAAGAGGCTAAACAGGCTAAAAAAGAAGCTTGGCATGAATACACCTCTCCTATTACTCAAGAAAGAGATAAACTCGTTGATATTTTAAATAATCTACGATCGAATTCTAATGAAGACTTTCTAAATGACAAAATCAAAAAGCTTAAAACAAATTCTTATTTGCTAAAAAGAAGTTTATTAGATGTGGCTTATCAAGTTAAAAGAGAAAGTTCTCAGCTTTATTTCTCAAATATGCACCTTCTTAGAGATTGGATGCATTCATTTGAAGAAAAGGAACAGCAAAATTACTCCAGCCAACTCATAGATAACTCATCAAAAAACGCACTTACAATCAATGAAGTGACACCCACATATAGCGAAACCTCTGCTATGGTAGATGGCAGAATTATTATAAGAGATAATTTTGATGCACTTTGCAGTACGTATGATAATCTATTGATTTTCGGAGAAGATTGTGGTAAAATCGGTGATGTCAACCAAGGTCTTGAGGGTTTACAAGAAAAATATGGCGAAGATAGAATAAGTGACACTTCAATTCGTGAAGCCAGTATTGTTGGACAAGGCATAGGTTTAGCTCTTAGAGGCTTTAGACCAATTGCTGAGATTCAATATCTCGATTACATATTGTACGCCGCAAACGTACTTAGTGATGACCTAGCAACATTGAGATATCGAAGTGTAGGCCAACAAAAAGCGCCTCTCATTATTCGAACTCGAGGACATCGTCTCGAAGGAATTTGGCATTCAGGTTCGCATATGGGTGCTTTAATACACTTGCTTAGAGGAGTTTATATTTTAGCCCCTCGAAATATGACTCAGGCGGCTGGACTCTATAATACACTATTAGAAACGGGAGAACCTGCCTTACTCATTGAGAGTTTAAATGGATATCGAATCAAAGAAAAAAAACCTGACAATCTAGGTAGCTATAAATTTAGAATTGGTACAATTGATTTAATCAAAAATGGGTCAGATATAACCGTTGTTTCATATGGTTCTACCTTGAGAATTGTCGAAGCAGTTTGCGTAGAGCTTGAGCGACACGGTATCTCTGTAGAGCTTATTGACGCACAAACCTTATGGCCGTTTGATATAGATGCTGAAAGCGTTGAAAGCGTCAAGAAAACAAATCGCCTATTGGTGATTGATGAGGATGTGCCTGGAGGTTGTTCTGCCTATCTTTTGCAAGAAATTGTAGAGAAACAAGGAGGTTTCAAATTCCTTGACAGCGCACCACAAACCTTGTCTGCAAAAGAGCACAGACCTGCCTATGGCTCAGATGGTGATTATTTTTCCAAACCAAACTACAACAGCATATTTGATAAAATTTATGGAATGATGCACGAGTTGAACCCTGAAAAATATCCTCTAGACTAATTTCTAGCCTTCGCAATTGAAATTAGAATTTCCTTGTACAAGTCTTTGACATTATTAGAATTGTATCCTACCCCTTTAGATTTGAGATCAATATCTTTTAAATCTCCTATCAATCGACCAAGGCCCTTTAGTCCAAAATAAGATTTAGCTCCGATATAATCTTGTACAAAATAAGGTGGGATTCCCAAGTCTTTGGCTAAAACCGAAGTATTTGTGGTTCTCAGTGCTTGTAATTTGAACAATTTATTGAATAGATTGAACAGTGCAGGAAGAATTGCTTGAATTGGGTAGTCTTTGCTATTTTGTTGAAAATGAGAAAGTATTTTAGCCGACCGTTCAAACTCACCTTTTAACAAGGCATTGTTGAGTTCGAAAATATTATAATCTTTGTTTACACCAACGTATTGTTCAATATGAGTATCTTCAAAATGAGAGGCGTGAGGTTCTGCCAAAATCATTTTTTTAATCTCCTTATCAATGAGACTCAAATTAGTTCCGATATGCTCTGCCAACATAATTTTGGCTTTCGGTGAAATACTCTTATTTGAGCGATTGAACAAATTATCAATGAAAGGTGCTAATTGATTATCATATAAGGGCTTAGCCTCATAAACAACACCTATTTGAGAGATAGACTTGAATATTTTTTTTCGCTTGTCTAATTTTTTTTGATTTAAGCATAGAACAATTACCGTAGACAAAACAGGTTGGTTCAAATAAAACTCTAATTTATCAAATTGACGCATTAAGTGCTGTGCTTCTTTAACCACAATCAGTTGTCTTTCAGCCATCATAGGCAATCTTTTGGCTTGTTCCAAAACCTGTTCTATACCATGTTCTTTGCCATAGAAAACAGAAAAGTTAAATGATTTTTCTTCTTCACTTAAAATGTGGTTTTCAAAATATTTAGTCAACTCTTGAATAAAAAAAAGCTCCTCGCCCTGCAATAAGTAAATAGGTTTGAATTCTTTTCGATCAATTTGAGCTTTTATGGCCTCAACACTCATAGATTAATATTAGTATACTTGTATAAAGAATTTTATCAGTGCTAAAACTGAATTTTAAAAGTTATAATTTCAAAATTAAAATTAAGGATAATAAAAAGTTCATCTTTGATATTATTCGTAGAAAATACATTCTTTTAACTCCTGAAGAATGGGTTCGGCAACACTGTTTATATCACCTGATTGAAGAAATAAACATTCCTGCTTCTTTAATTCAGGTAGAAAAGACAATTTCAATTGGTAATACCAAAGGTAGATTTGATATAGTTGCCTTTAATCCTGATAGTAGTGTGTATCTAATTGTAGAATGTAAAGCCGTTAATGTTGAAATTGATCAGAATGTTTTTGACCAGATTGCCCGATATTCTATGAATATGAATAACTCATATTTAATGGTAACTAATGGCATATCGCACTATTTTTGTAAAATAGATAACAAGCGTAAGCGTTATTTATTTTTAGAACAAATACCAAATTATCAAGAACAGAAATTGTGAAGGTTGCCATAGTTGTACTTAATTGGAATGGGGCTTCTTTACTAAAAAAATTATTGCCTACAATTATTGAGCATAGTAAGGGTGCTCAAGTGTATGTGATAGACAACGGATCAACCGATGAATCTATTGGCGTGCTCTCGTCTGAGTTTAAAGATGTACACCTTGTACAACTCAATAAAAATTATGGGTTCACCGGAGGATACAATATCGGACTAAAAGAAATCAAAGCAGATATCTATTGTTTATTAAATTCTGACGTAGAAGTAACAGCAAATTGGCTACTCCCTATTGTAGATTTATTTAAAAAAGATGCTAAAGTTGCCGTTGCACAACCAAAAATTTTAGATTATTACAACAGAACCTCTTTTGAATATGCAGGAGCAGCAGGGGGTTTTATAGATCGACTGGCATATCCCTTCTGCAGAGGAAGAATATTTCAAGAAATTGAAGAAGATTCTGGTCAATACGACGAGACATCAGAAATTTTTTGGGCAACGGGAGCCTGTATGTTTATTTCCTCAAAAGTGTTTTGGGAAATAGGAGGTTTCGATGATGATTATTTTGCACATCAAGAAGAAATCGACCTTTGTTGGCGAATAAAACGCAACGACTACAAGGTCATGTACTCACCAATGTCTAATGTTTATCATATGGGTGGATCTACATTGAGTAACATGAACCCCAAAAAGACATTTTTAAATTTTCGAAATTCTTTATTTAATATTCTGAAAAACACCTCTAAGTATCGTTGGCCATTACTCATCGGTTGTAGACTACTCTTAGATGGTATTGCCGGTGTGAGATTTCTCTTAGAAAAAAAACCTCGACATTGTATCGCTATTATAAGAGCTCATTTTAGCTTTTATACTCATTTCTTTAAAATAAAATCAAAAAGAAAAGGTCTTTTTCCAAAACTTAGATATAAATCAAATTCTATAGTTTTCGATTTTTTTGTAAAAAAACACAAAACTTTTTTAGATTTACGTGAATAAAAATTGTAAAAATTGCGTGGGAAAGCGCAATTTAGTTACATTTACATAAATTTTAACAAGACTACTATTATGAAAAAAGGTTTACTAGCCACTTTAGGGGTATGTGTTCTAATGACCTCTTGTGTATCCTCAAAGAAGTATGCTGAACTTGAATCTAAGCAAAAAGAAACTCAAGATTTATTAAACAGTGCTACTGTTAAATTAAATGATTGTTTGGATGAAGCAGCTAATGCTAAAGCACAAATGACAGCTCTTATGGAGCAAAATGCATTTTTAAAGAAACAAAGTGAAGGTTTCCAAACCACTATTGACGGTTTCACTCAATTATCATCGAAAGGTGCTGAAAACTTGGAAAAAACACTTGAGAGTCTTTCTGAAGCAAACGTAAAAATCAATAACTTAAGAGATGCCGTAAATAGAAGAGATTCTGTAAACCTAGCTCTTGTTCAAAGCTTGAAAGGTGTGTTAGGAAATATGAATGACGAAGACATCCAGATCAACGTAGAAAAAGGTGTTGTTTTTGTTTCAATCTCTGATAAACTTTTATTTAGAAGTGGTAGTTACAGAGTATCAAGTGCTGCTAAAGAAGTTCTTGGTAAAGTAGCGAAAGTTGTTAATAACCAACCAGATTTTGAATTTATGGTTGAAGGTCACACCGATAATGTACCATATAGAAAAGAGCCATTAATGGACAACTGGGATTTATCAGTAAAAAGAGCTACTTCAGTAGTGCGTATACTTGAGGATGACTTCGGGGTAAGCCCATCTAGAATGACAGCAGCAGGTAGAAGCTCTTACGTACCATTAGAGTCTAATAATACAGCTGAAAATAGAGCTAAAAATAGAAGAACAAGAATCGTTGTTTTACCAAAACTTGATCAAGTCTATTCAATGTTAGAAGAAGGTATGAACGATCCTGCGATTAACTAAGTTCAAATAAAACTTTTTAAAAAAGGAGAGCAGTTGCTCTCCTTTTTTTTTACCATTCTCCCTTACCTAATCGAAGTACATCCGGAGAATCAGATGTCAAATCAATTACAGTTGAAGGAATATTTCCTACTAAATCACCTTCTATAATAAAATCAACTTTGTCATCCCAGTTTGAGATGATTTCTTGAATGTCAGTGGTATAGTCGATAAGTTTATCGTTATCGTGCAATGACGTGCATGCAAGTGGAACATTAATATTGGATATAATTTGGGTGATTACTGAAATGTCAGGAATTCTCACTCCGATTGTTTTTCTTTTTCCATACACCGATTTGGAAAAATAAGATGAAGGTACTATAAACGTGTATGGTCCTGGCAAATACTTTTTTAATGTCCTGAATTGAGTATTATTCAATTGGGCAGTATATCCTGAAAGCATTTTAAAACCTGAGAACATAAATGAAAGATTTGCTTTAGCAGGGTCAACACCTTTTATTTTTGCTAGTCTTCTGAGTCCCAGCTCACTTTTCGCATGACAAGCAATAGCATAAACCGTGTCTGTAGGCACTATAATAATACCGTCTTCTGAAAGTGTCTTCGATATTTGAACCAGTTTGTGTTCTTCAATATATCCCCCCCACGATTCAATATATTCTGCGGACATGTATGAAATTTAATCGAAATTGTAGTCTTCAATCAAAGTAAAAAGTTAAGCACTTTGTCTATTTAAACTTTTAGATTTCACGGTGTCAGGTTTGACAAAAATCCAGTTTTCTCTTTGTCCTGCCTTAATCCAACCTTCTTTAATCTTGTTGTTTCTACTTTGATATCTAATCTTAACATATTTGTAACCTTTGAAGCGAGTTGAAAACGATTGTAAAATCTGTACTCGCTGTTTAGGAGCCAAACGCTCCCCTTTTACTTGGTTATAATAGACTTTCTCACTGATAATAGAAGAAATATTTGTGTGAGGTTTAATGCTTGACACCCATTCGTTTACCCCAAACCGAAGAATCGTTGCATTTGGTTTAAAATTTGATCTAGACTGTGACGAATTACCTTTTTGTTGTTGATACGCTATGAAAGTCGTTTTTGTCAGTTCTTGATTATTTTGAAATGGTGATTCATACATTCCAAATTCCTCCTCGATGACCTCATCAAAATTACTGTGATTATCAATGTATAAACCTTGACCATTAAAAGGATTGACAATATTGAGCACCGCAAATATTGTTAAACCCTTCATAAACGCATCTGGCCTAGTACTTGGTCTGTATATCCAACAAACTATTCCTCCTATAAATGCAACCCCTAAGGCCACCATAATTTGAGTTTCTGCTGAATTGTCAGCAGGAAAATAAATAGTTAGAAATTTATTCGTGATTGACGCATTTCCATTGGTAAAGGAGTCGATAATGGCGGTTAAAAAAGCACCAAACGCTCCAGCAAAAATATTGGGTATAACTCCTGATTTAGATGTATGAATCTCAGACATAAGTTGTTATTTAGGTATATTCTAAAAATATAAAATTATTTTTCTATCAGTAAGGCGTAATTGTCAATTAGTCAAAAATTAAATGAAAAACTAGCCTTTACTAAGGTTTTACAGAAGTAAATGACCTAGGAAGGATAAATACCAACTAGGTTAATTCGCACAATTTATTAATCATCTAAGAGTTCTAGTTGCGCAAATCGAAGAATTAAGGTTTTTATCGTTCCATTGTCAAAAGCTATTTCCGCCTTTTTGTTGGCTCCTATTCCTTCTAATTTTTTAACTCGACCATTTCCAAATCTAGAATGTCCTACCCTTTGCCCCTCTTGAATTCCTGGATATGAACCCATGGTATTAGCCGCTTCAATTTCTATAGATTCAGGTTTGAGTTTTCTAAGTTTACGCAAAGCTCCTCCTGCTTTGCCTTTATTCGTGGGCGGGACCCCTGATACAGGCTTGACCTGTCTCAGTTTAGATTTGTCAACTTCACCAAAAATAGAATTATCTATAAATGAAGTTCTTCGCATTTGAAGCATTCCCACAGACTGATCATCAACTAAATCTGAATCAATTTCCTCTAAAAATCGGCTCGGTTCGGCGTCTATTAATTTTCCCCAACGATAGCGATTTATGGTATAAGTTAAATAAGCTTGTTTCTCTGCCCTAGTCAGAGCTACATAAAAAAGTCTTCTCTCCTCTTCTAATTCACTGCGCGTATTGATACTCATGGCTGAGGGAAATAAATCTTCTTCTAAACCTACGATATAAACATATGGAAACTCCAATCCCTTAGCCAAATGAATGGTCATCAATGCCACTCTATCATCATCATCTGTGGCTTTATCTAAATCAGAAAATAGTGCAACATCTTCAAGAAACTCGGTCAAATTTCCTGTAGCACCATCTAATTCCTTTTGACCTTCTACAAAATCTTTTATTCCGTTTAGTAATTCTTCTATATTCTCCATTCGTGCTATACCCTCTGGAGTACCGTCTTTCTTAAATTCAATCAACAGCCCTGTTTTTTTAGCCACAAGCTCTGCTAAAGAAAACGCATCAAGCTGGTTTAATTGAACTTGAAACGCCCTAATCATAGTGTGAAAATTCAATAACTTCTGCCGGGTATTCGATTGTATTTTGATAGAAATGCGCTCAAGATTTTCAATTACTGTAAAAATCGAACTATTGTTATCCTTTGCAGCAAGAATTAAACGGTCTACTGTAGTTTGACCAATTCCTCTTGCTGGAAAATTGATAATTCTGAGTAAAGCCTCTTCATCCGATGGATTAACGATAAGTCTCAAATAAGCTAAAACATCTTTAATTTCTTTTCGCTGATAAAAAGATAATCCTCCAAAAATACGGTAGGGAATTTCCTTTTTCCGAAGGGCGTCTTCTATTGCTCTTGATTGAGAGTTTGTTCTGTACAAAACCGCAAATTGATTATTGTGTAATTGATTTTGCATCTGATTTTCAAAAATAGAATTGGCTACAAACCTACCTTCTTCAGCATCTGTCGGTAAACATTTTCGAACAATCTTAGATCCAAGTTCGTTTTGAGTCCAAACCTTTTTCTCTAATTGATTTTTATTATTGGCAATGATAGCATTCGCTGCTTGTACGATAGTATTTGAAGATCTATAATTCTGTTCTAAACGATATACGGCAACGTTGTCATAATCCTTTTGAAAGTTTAAAATATTATCAATATTAGCTCCTCGAAAAGAATATATACTCTGCGCATCATCACCCACAATACATATGTTTTGATAGCGATCTGACAATGCTTTAACAATGAGGTATTGGGAGTGATTTGTATCCTGATACTCGTCAACCATTATATATTTGAATCGATCTTGATACTTGAGCAAAACTTCCGGAAAACGATTTAATAATTCATTGGTTCTCAACAACAAGTCATCAAAGTCCATCGCTCCTGCTTTAAAACATCTTTCAACATAATTATGATAGATGTCTCCCATTCGAGGTCTTTTTGCTATTGCATCAGCCTCAACTAATTCTGGATGGTTAAAATAGGCCTTCACAGTAATCAAACTATTCTTAAATGAAGAAATGCGACTTTGTATTTGTTTGTATTTATAGATGTCTTTGTCAAGTCCCATTTCTTTGATAATAGAACTGATCAGACGTTGGGAATCTTGAGTATCGTAGATACTAAAATTAGAGGGAAAGCCAAGATAATGGCCTTCAATTCGCAAAATTTTGGCAAAAACCGAATGAAAAGTACCCATCCATAAGTTTTTCGCTTCATTTGAGCCCACAAGTTGAGCAATTCTATGCTTCATCTCTCGTGCAGCCTTATTGGTAAAAGTAAGAGAAAGAATATTAAAAGGATCAACACCTTGCTGCATTAAATAAGCTATTCGATACGTCAGTACTCGGGTTTTTCCTGATCCAGCACCGGCAATCACCATTAAGGGTCCTTCTTTATGTAAAACCGCTTTCTTCTGTGCTTCATTCAAGTGCTCTAAATAGCTCATAGTCATATTTTAGATGAAATTAGTGATTAAGCCCATTGATTTCAATGGTTTTCAATAATTTTATCACATGAAAATGAACATTGTAAAACTACTCGTTTGGAGTTTTCTGTTGAACACTTCATGGAGCTTAGCTCAAAAAACAAATACCGGTCCTTATATTGAAAATCATGGTGCTGTATGGAAAGTAGATAACAAAACAATTCCGCTAAAAAAAGACTTCGAATATAAGGTTGTTTTTGACATCACCACTACTTCGAATGACCCCGGTGTAAAAAATAAAAATATTGATTCTGCGGCGAGATTTTACAATATGCTTGGACAAAACGGGATAGCAAAAAATAGTATTCACGTGGCATTAGTCATACATTCATCTGCATCTAAAGATGTAATGAACAATCAGTGGTATAAGTCTAAGTACAACATCAACAATCCCAATACAGGTCTCATCTCTGAGTTAATAGCCGCTGGTGCAGATGTGATATTCTGTGGACAATCCTCATTCACTAGAAAAATGCCAAAAGAAAATTTAATTGAAGGTGTTGACTTATCTTTATCAGCATTAACGTCTTTAGTTGAATATCAATCTGAGGGATATCAACTAATTAAATACTAATATCACACGATTATGAAGCGAATTGTTTTAATGGCGATAACTGCAATACTAGGAACGTTGAGCCTAAATGCACAAAATCTAAATATAGAAGAAAGTGTATATGATAACATTGAGTCCAAAGTAGTTGATTGGAGAAGAACAATACATCAAAATCCAGAACTGAGCTACCAAGAGTTTGAAACGGCAGAAATGATTGCAAAACATCTTGAATCCCTTGGTATTGAAGTTCAAACAGGAGTTGCCAAAACCGGAGTCGTAGGGATTTTAAAAGGAAAGAAAAATGGTAAAGTACTTGCGCTAAGAGCAGACATAGATGCATTACCTGTTGTTGAAAGAAATGATTTGAGTTTTAAATCAACAAAAAAAACAACCTATTTAGATGAAGAAGTGGGAATTATGCATGCCTGTGGACATGATACCCATGCAGCCATTTTAATGGGAGTGGCAGAGATACTTGCAAAAAACAGAAATAAGATTAAGGGAACCGTAAAATTTATCTTTCAACCTGCTGAAGAAGGCGCTCCTGAAGGAGAGTATGGCGGTGCAAGAACTATGGTCAATGAAGGTGTTTTAAAAAATCCTGATGTAGACGCTATAGTTGGTTTACACATCAACTCACAAACACCTGTCGGTGTAGTTCGTTATAAGCCAGAAGGAACTATGGCTGCGGCACAGCGATTTGTTATTAATGTCAAAGGAAAACAAACCCACGGTTCACAGCCCTGGTCTGGAGTTGATCCTATTTATATAAGTGCCAAGATCATCGACGGACTTCAAAGTATAGTGAGTCGAGAACTTAACTTAACCCAAGAGGCAGCTGTAATATCTGTTGGTAAGATTAAAAGTGGTGTTCGTTTCAATATCATTCCTGAAGATGCTGAACTTATTGGAACAATTAGAACACTTGATTACGGTATGAGAGAACAAGTGCGAGAGCGAATGACCAAAATGGTTCAGACCGTTGCGGAAGCTTATGGAGGTCAAGCTGAAATCGAAATTTTTGACACTACCGATATCACCTATAATGATCCTCAACTTACAGCCTCTTTAATTCCTACACTAAATAAGGTCTTAGGCGAAGAGAACGTAGTTCTCTCAAAGGCCATTACTGGTGCAGAAGACTTTTCTTATTTTCAAAGCGAAGTACCTGGCTTTTATTTCTTCTTAGGAGGAATGTCTAAAAACAGTACAGAAGCCTTTCCACACCACACCCCTGATTTTTTCATTGATGAAAGTGGTCTAATTTTTGGTGTAAAGTCAATGACAGAAATCACATTGAATTATCTAAACGCAAGATAATTCAAGCTAACTTTATAAAATAAAAACCTATGCGTCTTCAAATTATTACCCTAAGTTTTTTGCTGTGCTCTGCATTATCATGGTCGCAACGTAAAAGTGATTTATTGATGGAGATACAGCAACTCAAGACAAATATTGAACAGCAAAACGACTCCATAAGAAAACTCAGATCGGAACTTTTAAGTAAATCAGTGTTAATTGAGACATACTCCAATGATTTAAGAGATATGCGTGAGACAAACACTAATTTGATGAATACCATGGGTAAATTCACTTCAGAGTCTGTTGCAAATACGATGAAAGTGAATAACAAGCTTGCAAACATCAATGACATTGAAGAGAAAGCAGAGCAAATTAGAGGTCTGATGTTGGATGTAGACAGTATTAATATCACAGCAGCTGCAAGATTAAACCAAACAATCAGTGCTGCTCAAGGTTTAAAAATTGAAGAGGCTTCTATACAATTTCCAATTGCAAATTTAATCTTGGAAATGTCTGACTCTCTTGCGTTGGAACCAAAGTTAATTGCAGTTAATGAAGTTATGAATTCATTCAAAAGTTATCAATTGACCATTACTGGAAATTTAGATAAACTAGAAGATGGTAGCGATAGCATTGCCTTTCAATTGTATGATTTATTCACAAATGTTTACGCTATTGAACCCAATCGCTTAAAAATCGCTCCTTCAGAAAATCTCAACTTTACCTTTTTAAAATTATCTCCTGATTTTACAAATGTTTATATGCTAACCAAGCAAATATTGCGCTAAAACTACTTAGCTGTTTGATTGACTGATTTAGCATAGAGAAAACCTCTTTGCCACCATTTGCGCATTAATTTAGAATCAAAAACCAGAGGATTTGTGGTCAAAACTGTTGGAGTGTAATACGTATTAATGCTGACCTCACCTTCCTTACTCATAAGCTGACCAATTTGAACATTTTGCTTTTCAATTTGATCTAAACTGAAGTTGAACATATTAATCATGAGTTCAAAAGGATTTTTGACGCCAAGTTTATTGTATATAGAATGCTCGGGACTTAAAACAATAACATCTATTGTCTTTGCTCCTAGTTCAATTGCTTTTTTAACGGGCACAACACTACCAAGACCTCCGTCAGCATATTCATATCCATTCTTTTTGACCAAAGACATAAAAGGAATATAGTTGGCAGAAATCCATATCCAATCTAAAAAATCTTCGTAATCACAATCCCTTAAGCTCTTGTACTCTACATTCTGAGTGCTTAAATTAGAAACTGTGACGTAAATATTGGTTTTATTTTCTTTTAGAGCATTAAAATCTAAAACAGAAAAGTTTTTCTGTAATAAAGCTCTTAAATTTTTGCTCTCTCCAAATGTAGAATTTCCTCTTAAAAAACTCCTAATTACATTGAAATGGTTAATCCTAGTGCTAAAAGTGCCATGATCTCTGCTTATAATAAATGGATCTAGATTGAAAATATCTTTTTGACTAACATTTCCATATAAATCGTGAAGTTTTTCAATTTCTCCTAGAGCTAAATGTGGCAAGAGTAAACTGCCTGTTGAAGTACCCACATACAAATCGTATTGTAATTGCTTCTTTTCTATTAAATATTGGGCAATACCTCCGGCAAAAGCGCCTTTACTTCCTCCACCTGAAATAACTAATGCTCTCATAAAAAATAGTATATTAAGGACGATTTAAAACATTCAAAAGACATATATAATAGGCTTAAATGAATTTAAAAATCAATCTTGATTCACCCCATATAAAATTAAAAGGTTTAGGAGGATACAGAATTGAGGTTTTAAAATCAGATTTAAATATACATAGCATTGCTGATTTATTTCACTTCATCCCCAATCGATATATCGATCGCCGAAAATTTTATAAAATAAACACCCTAGCGGCAAGCACGGCTGAAGTTCAAATTATCGGTGAAATAAACGACATTCAAAAGATTAGAAGTGCTTCAGGAGAGCGTCTTAAAGCAACTTTTAGCGACGAGACAGGAAATATAGAATTGGTTTGGTTCAAAGGCATAGGTTATATGCAAAAAAAACTCAAACCAAACGAACCCTTTGTCGTTTACGGAAAATTGAATGCATTTGGAAACTCATTATCTATTGTACATCCAGAAATAGAATCTTTGAGCACATTTAAACGAAAAGCATCGGATGGAATACTCCCTATTTACCCCTCTACTGAAAAGTGTCAAAAAGCCGGAGTTTCCTCAGTTTTTCTAAGGCAAATTATCAAAGAAGCCTTTGAGCTATTCGGAAAGCACATTGAAGAGGCTCTTCCATTACATTTGAGAGATGAGTTTAGATGGTCAGAAAAAAGAAAGAGTTTACAAGAACTTCATTTTCCATCCTCTTTTGAAAATTTACAAAAAGCTCAGTTCAGTTTAAAATTTGAAGAGCTCTTTTATCTTCAATTACAATTGTTAGAGAAAAAACAACTGAGACTAAAAAATATTAAGGGATTCGAATTTTCTAAAATAGATACTTATTTCAATACATTCTACAAACAACATCTTCCATTTGAGCTCACAGGAGCCCAAAAAAGAGTGTTAAAAGAAATTCGTAAAGATTTGGGTTCAGGAGTACAAATGAACAGACTTCTGCAAGGTGATGTGGGCTCTGGTAAAACCATGGTCGCTGTACTTTCTGCACTCATTGCCATTGACAATGGATATCAATGTTGTATAATGGCACCCACAGAAATTTTGGCCAAACAACATTACAATTCAATATCTGAATTACTTCAACCTCTTGAAATCAACGTTAAAATCTTAACCGGATCTACAAAGAAAAAAAATCGTGAAATACTGCATCATGAACTTGAGAATGGGAGTTTACAAATCTTAATCGGAACCCACGCTCTAATCGAAGATAAGGTTGTCTTTAGAAATTTAGGCTTGGCAATTATTGATGAACAACATCGTTTTGGAGTTGCACAACGCTCTAAGTTGTGGAAAAAATCCAAACTTCCACCACATGTTTTGGTAATGACCGCAACTCCAATACCTAGGACATTAGCTATGAGTTATTACGGAGATTTAGATTTATCTGTAATTGACGAACTACCCCCAGGAAGAAAACCAATTTCAACAGCCCATCGAACAGATGCTTCTCGTCTAAAGGTGCTAAGATTTGTAAAAGACGAAATCGCAAAAGGAAGGCAAGTTTATTTTGTTTATCCCCTAATTAAGGAATCTGAAAAGTTAGATTATAAAGATTTAATGGATGGTTACCATGCATTAAGTAGAGATTTTCCGATGCCAGATTATCAAATTTCCATAGTTCATGGTCAAATGAAATCAGAAGAGAAAGAATTTGAGATGCAGCGATTTATCAAGAATAATACACAGATTATGGTAGCCACTACAGTTATTGAAGTAGGTGTAAACATTCCAAATGCCAGTATTATGGTCATTGAAAGTGCAGAGCGTTTTGGTCTCTCTCAACTGCATCAATTAAGAGGCCGAGTCGGAAGAGGTGCTTATCAAAGTCATTGTATATTGATGACCTCAGACAAAATTTCTGATGATTCTAAACAACGAATTGATAGCATGGTCCAAACCAATGATGGTTTTAAACTAGCAGAAATAGATTTAAACCTGAGAGGTCCAGGTGATTTAATGGGAACTCAACAAAGTGGTGTCTTAAATTTAAAAGTAAGTGACCTGGTAAAAGATTCACAAATTCTTCACTTAGCTCGAAAAAAAGCCGAAGATATTTTACAAGAAGACGAATTACTTCTACTTGAAAAAAACAAGATTATAAAAAATACTTTGGTTCAAATTATGAATGACAAAGCATTTTGGTCCTACATCAGTTAAAGAATATAATCTGTACTCAAGAAATTACTTTGCTTAGCCGCTAAAAGATTTTCGATGGTTTGATTATTCATCTCATTATCCTTAAAAGCGACAAATGTTCTTATTGAAAACGATCTTAGCGCGTCATGTACACTGAGTGTTGCTTGACCAGAATCTTTTCTTCCTGTAAATGGATATACATCTGGACCTCTTTGACAAGAAGAGTTCAAATTCACTCTACATACCAAATTAGCCAGTATATCGATTAAAGAAGATAATGCCGCAACGTCATTGCCAAATAAGCTCACTTGTTGACCATAATTAGACTCCGCCATATCATTTAGAGGCTTGTCGATATCAGAAAAAGAAATTACTGGAATAATGGGACCAAATTGCTCTTCTTGATATAGTTTGGTGTCATGTGAAACAGGGTACATCACGGCAGGCCATATAAAATTATCCATCATTTCGCCACCTCTAGCATTGACTATTTCAGCTCCTTTAGAACTCGCATCATCAATTAAATCTTTGATGTAATTGGTTTTGTTTGGCTCTGGTAATGGAGTTAGTAAGACTCCATCATCCCAAGGGTTTCCAAACTTTAAAGCATCCACAGCGGCACTGAATTTAGACAAAAATTCGTCTTTGATATCATCATGCACATAAAGAACTTTGAGCGCCGTACAACGCTGACCGTTATAGCTGAGTGTACCTGAAATACATTCTTTAACAGTTTGGTCTAAATCTGCATCTGGTAAAATAATAGCTGGATTTTTAGCTTCTAAACCGTAAACCGTTCTAAGGCGATTACTCTTAGGGTGAAGTTCTTGTAAGGAATTAGCTGAACTACTGTGCCCGATTAAGGCTAAAACATCAATACGCCCCGTTTTCATGATTGGTGCGGCAATCTTTCTTCCCCTTCCAAACATGATATTTACAACTCCTTTAGGAAAACTATCTTTAAAAGCTTCTAATAACGGTGTAATTAATAGAACCCCGTGTTTAGCTGGCTTAAAAATCGCCGTATTACCCATAATGAGTGCCGGAATCAATAAGGCAAAAGTTTCATTTAAGGGATAGTTATATGGGCCTAAACAAAGTACTACACCTAAAGGACCTCTTCGCACGTGGGCATATACCCCTGAAAATTTTTCAAACTTGGCTGAAGAACGGTCTATTTTCTTATACTCCTCAATGGTGTCGTGTATATAATCAACAGTTCGATCAAATTCCTTGTAGGCATCAGGTTTGTTTTTGGCAATCTCCCACATAAGTAGCTTAACCACCTCTTCTCTTTTGGTAAGCATTTTTTCAACGAATCGCTCCATACAGGCAATTCGATCCTTTACTTTCATGGTTGGCCACTCTCCTTGACCGTTATCAAAGGCATTCGAAGCGGCATCAAGTGCATTTAAGGCTTCTGTCTCTCCTAAATCTGGAATACTTCCTAATAACGTTCTTTGATAGGAAGGAGTAACAGATATAGGTGAATGCACCTCAGAAGTTGATCCTTTCCATTCAATTAACTCTCCATTGACTAAATAATGTTTATGATTTATTGGTTGGTCTAAACGATAGTTTTCTGGAATTTGCATGTTATATTAAATATTGAAATAAATCTGGTTTGTCATTAATGTATTCACCAAAGAAATTACCCTTTTTCATTCGATCAATTAAGGGTTGTAAATCTTCTGGCGAGGCGAGTTCAACACCGACAATAGCCGGAGCTTTTTCTCGATTCGATTTTTTTGAGAATTCAAAATGGGTGATGTCGTCGTTAGGTCCTAAAATTTGAGCCACAAACTCTCTCAAAGCCCCTGGTCGTTGAGGAAAACGAACAATAAAGTAATGCTTGACTTGATTGAATAAAAGAGCTCTTTCTTTTATTTCAGCCATTCGAACAATATCGTTATTACCGCCACCCACTAAGCATACCACTTTTTTATTTTTGAGTTCATCTTTTAAATAGTCCAAGGCAGTAATCGCCATTGCACCTGCTGGTTCTGCAACAATAGCATCCCTATTGTAGAGATCTAAAATAGTTTGACATATATGGTTTTCTGGAACAGTTATAACCTTGTGCAGTCCCTCCTTACATATCTCAAAGGTTTTATTACCTACTCTGCGCACAGCTGCTCCATCCACAAAAGTATCTACCTCTTTAAGCGTAACTAATTCACCTTGATTAATTGATTGTAACATTGCGGGAGCACCGGCAGGCTCAACTCCGATTAATTTTGTATTGGGAGATAAATGCGCTAGTGTAGATAATACTCCGGATGCTAAACCTCCTCCTCCAATGGCTGCAATGATGTAATCAATCTCTTTTGGGCCATCCTGAACAATTTCAAGTCCTACTGTGGCCTGACCTGCAATGGTTTGAAGATCATCAAAAGGATGTACAAAAGTTGCACCTCTATCTCGAGAATAATGTTGTGCCGCCTCATAGGAGTCATCATAGGTATCTCCCACCAACTCTACCTCAATACAATCCTGACCAAAAAATTTAGTTTGATCAACTTTTTGTTTAGGGGTGACGATAGGCATGTAAATTCTGCCTTTAACATTTAGTGTTTTGCACGCATAGGCCACTCCTTGTGCATGGTTACCCGCACTTGCACAAACAATACCTTTTGCCAACTCCTCTTGAGATAAGCTTGAAATTTTATTGTAAGCACCTCTAATCTTATAGCTCCTCACGATTTGCAAATCTTCTCTTTTCAGATAAATGTCACAATCGAACTTATCAGATAACCGCTGATTGTGTTGAAGAGGAGTCCTCAAGGCGACATTTTTTAATTTGTTGGCAGCCTCACGTATAGATTCGATATGTACAGATGCTAGGGTAGCTGGCATATTCGTCTTTATAGAATAGATTTCATTGAAGTCATTGATGTTCTCAATCGCTCACCTACTTCTTCAATGCTATGTGATCTTATCTCTTTATTGATACTTACGAGTTCGACATTATCGATTTCGGCATTTGCTTGAGCATCAAACTTGTGACCGATCACGTCTAAGTCAATTTTTTTCATGAAATCAGCCAAAAGTGGTTTACACGCATGATCAAATAAATAGCAACCGTATTCAGCCGTATCAGAAATTACACGATTCATTTCAAATAATTTCTTTCGCGCAATAGTATTGGCAATTAAAGGTGTTTCGTGAAGTGATTCGTAGTACGCTGATTCTTCAATAATTCCTGCTTCTTGCATTGTTTCATAGGCCAACTCTACACCAGACTTGACAAAGGCGACCATTAAGACACCTCTGTCGTAATACTCTTGTTCACTCCACTGCTCATCGTTTGCTTCTGTCTTTTCAAAAGCAGTCTCCCCAGTTTGCTTTCTCCATGTCAACAAATTAATATCATCATTAGCCCAATCTTCCATCATTGTTTTA
>JBMYMD010000013.1:0-66193 GCA_049596955.1 Flavobacteriaceae bacterium | reverse complement strand
AGATTCAAATCTTCAATAATATGCCCGATGAGAAGCTTTTCTTTGTTTGCATTTTTTCGTTCTTCATTCCAATTATTGGTCTGTAAGGCAATGAGAAGACCAATTGAAATAATTAATATTTCTCCTATGGCGTATTTGATTTTAGTAATCCAGTTGCTTTTTATCATAATTGCTCAGGCATTACCCTAAAAATAGGATTCAAAAGAACACATTCAAAACTTGACCGAAAATTATCGATTAATCTTTGCTTCTTCATGACCAATCCGCAAAAGTATGTTTTAAAAAGCATCAGAAAACCTGCTTATTTGCCGTACTTTTGTACTCCAAAACAGCACATCTATCTTTTTGATTTGAACGCCGGTTTTAACGACATATTAAAGCGATTCGAGACCTCTGAAAACTTCAAAAGGCTGGAGTCTCTTATTGCCCAAAAAGAAGAAATTAAGCTGAATGGCCTTGTAGGTAGTGGATTATCTTTTATTGCTGCGGCCCTATTTCAACAAAGAAAACAGCATACCGTAGTAGTTGTAAACGACAAAGAAGAAGCGGCTCACCTTCTCAATGATCTTGAAAAAATCAAAGGAGAGCGCCATGTGTTGTTCTATCCAGCGAGCTACCGAAGGCCTTATGAAGTAACTACCCTCGACAACGCCAATGTTTTACTCCGAGCTGAAGTACTCAATCGCCTCAAACAAAAGAGTGAACCCCTAATTTTAGTGACCTATACCGATGCGCTACTCGAAAAAGTAGTGACGCGTCAAGAAATTCAAAAGAACACCCTTGCACTTAAATCGGGCATGAAAATGAGCTTGGACTTTTTAAACGAAGTGCTTTTTGAATACGAATTTCAACGTGTAGACTTTGTCACCGAAGCCGGAGAGTTTTCTGTTCGCGGAGGAATTGTCGATGTTTTTTCATTTTCGAAAGAGCACCCCTACCGCATTGAATTTATGGGTGACGAAATCGAGAGTATTCGCTTGTTTGATATCGAAACGCAGACTTCAATCCGTATTGAAGAAGAGATGAACATCCTTCCCAACCTCGATCACAAAACTGATTTAGAAGAGCGTATTGGGTTTTTTGATTTCATTGAAGACCCAGCACTATTACTGCTCAACCAAGCAGATCAAATTGAGGCCAAACTCGATCAACTTTACCTCAAAGCCATTGAAAACTTTGAAAAGATTGAAAGTCCTATCCAAAGACAAAAGCCGAACGAATTATACCTCAATGCCTCTAGCTTTAAAAGTCAATATCAGAAGAAAAAGCACCTTCAAATCAATCGCTTTAACACTGCAGATCTGGATTTTGGACAAATTCCTCAACCCGCCTTTAATCGAAGATTCGACCTTTTATTAGAACATCTTGAGGAGCACAGTGAAAAGGATTACATCCATTATTTACTTTGTGCTGGCGACAAGCAAAAACAGCGCTTTTATGATATTTTCCAAGAATTAGAGACCAAAGTATCTTACAATGCCATCAGTGAAAATCTCTATCAAGGGTTTTTGGATCGCGACTTGAAAATCAGTTGTTATACCGACCACCAAATATTTCAGCGCTACCACAAGTTCAAGCTCAAAGGAAATCGCGCACAAAAACAAGCTATTAGTCTAAAAGAACTGACTAAACTGGCCGTTGGTGATTACGTCACCCACATCGATCACGGGATTGGTAAATTTGGCGGACTGCAAAAAATAGATGTAGAAGGACAAAAGCAAGAAGCGATTAAATTGGTTTATGGAGATCGCGACATTCTTTATGTCAGTATACATTCCCTGCATAAAATCTCAAAATTTAACGGTAAGGACGGCCAGGTACCCCGCATCTATAAATTAGGATCAGGGGCTTGGAATAAAGTCAAGCAAAAGACCAAAGCAAGAGTTAAAAAGATCGCCTTTAATCTCATTCAAGTCTACGCTAAACGAAGACTTGACAAGGGCTTTGCCTGTAATGAAGACAGTTATTTACAACACGAACTCGAAGCTTCGTTTCTCTTTGAAGATACCCCTGACCAAGAAAAGGCCACCAAAGAAGTCAAACAAGACATGGAGAGCAGCAGACCCATGGATCGTTTGGTTTGCGGTGATGTGGGATTTGGAAAAACCGAGGTTGCCATTCGGGCCGCTTTTAAAGCTGTCGATAACGGAAAACAGGTAGCTGTACTCGTACCTACTACAGTGCTTGCCTTTCAACACGCCAATACCTTTAAGAAACGATTGGAGAATTTTCCGGTACGTATCGATTATTTAAATCGATTTAGGTCTGCCAAAGAAAAACGTGAAATTATCGATGAATTAGGTGAAGGAAAAATTGATATTTTGATTGGAACACATCAACTGGTCAATGACAAAATCAAATTCAAAGATTTGGGATTACTCATTGTTGATGAAGAACAAAAATTTGGGGTTTCAGTTAAAGAAAAACTCAAATCCATCAAAGAAAAGGTAGATATTCTCACCCTGACAGCTACGCCAATTCCGCGAACACTTCAATTCAGTTTGATGGCTGCTCGCGATTTGTCTATCATCAATACGCCTCCTCCCAATCGCTATCCCATTGAGAGTCGAGTAGTGCGATTTGATCAAGAACTGATTCGAGACAGTATTTCTTACGAAATTCAACGAAACGGACAGGTGTTTTTCATCCACAACCGTATCGAGAACATCAAAGAAGTTGCAGGTATGATTCAGCGCCTAGTGCCAGATGCCCGTATTCAAGTAGGCCATGGTCAAATGGAGGGTAAAAAACTCGAAGCCCTGATGCTCGCTTTTATGAATAATGAATTTGATGTACTGGTTTCGACCACCATTATTGAAAGTGGATTAGACATACCCAATGCCAATACCATTTTAATCAACAACGCCAATAATTTTGGACTCAGTGATCTGCACCAAATGCGCGGACGCGTGGGTAGAACCAACAAAAAGGCTTTTTGCTATTTCATTACTCCGGGCACTGAAAGTATGACCGCTGATGCACGTAAACGCATGGAAGCCCTATCACAATACACCGAACTCGGAAGTGGTTTTCACATCGCCATGAAGGATTTAGAAATACGCGGTGCAGGAGATTTATTGGGCGGAGAACAAAGCGGATTTATCAATGAAATGGGATTTGATACCTATCAAAAAATACTGAATGAGGCTATTGAAGAATTAAAAGAAAATGAGTTCTCTGAGCTTTATCAAGATGAAGAAAAAACCAACAAAGACTTTGTCAAAGAAATTCAAATTGACACCGATCTTCAACTCTTATTTCCCGATCACTACATCAATGTAGTTGCCGAGCGTTTAAGACTCTATCAAGAACTCAACGGCCTTAAAAATCAGCAAGAACTCGATGCCTACAAAGACACTCTGGTCGATAGATTTGGTCCACTTCCGTTAGAGGCTGAAAACTTGTTGCTGACCCTGCCTTTAAAGTGGATGCTTAAAGCGCTTGCCATTGAGCGAATCGTTTTGAAAAAAGACACCTTACTGGCTTATTTCATCGCTGATCACGACTCTGAATTTTTCCAAAGTGAAGCCTTTCACCACGTACTCAAGCAAACAACACAGGTGAATTTCAAATGTCAACTCAAAGAAAAGCAGACCAAAAACGGGCTGCGCCTCTTTTTGAGAATTGACCAGGTCAGTGATATACAAACTGCCCTTTCTCGCATTAGCGCCTTGGGAATAACTGCTGATAGAGCAACTTCATAAAGTCTGATACTTTTCGGGGTTCAAGCCATCTGAGTACAACTACCAATTCTTCTTCTTGGTCTACAATGATGAAATTACCTCCAAAACCAGCCGCGTAAAAAACGTGTTTTGGCACACCTTCCCAATAGCGTCCACCTTCTTGATTCAACCACCACATGAATCCGTAATTCGGATTGGGTTCTGATGGTGTAATCGCCTTTTCAATAAAAGAACTGCTCAACACTTGCGTAGAGTTCCAGACTCCATTGTTGGCATAGAGTAGCCCTAGTCGTGCTAAATCTTCAGCACTTATAAATAGTCCTCCTCCAGAATGTCCTCCTCCTGTGACCGATTGCATTTGTACACCGTCGATAAGGGTGTAGGCCTTTTCGTATCCAAACCACCTCCAAGTATCACTTGCCCCGATTTGATCCATCAAAGGTTTTAGCACCTGAGGCAATGGCTTTCTGTGCAAATGCGTGAGTGCATAGGCCAGTACATTAACGCGAACATCGTTGTATTCCATCACCGTTCCAGGGGTACGTAACTCGCGATACTTCCAATCGTCTATACCACCTTCTCGGGGTGGGCGGTCGGCCCAATCACGAATACCCCATAGGCTACCCGACCAATCAGAGGTTTGATGCAGTAAATGCTTCCAAGTGATTTGCTCGTTGTGGGCACCTCTAAAAGTACCGTCCCAAATGTAGTCTTTCACCTGATGATCGAAATCGGGCAATAAACCTTGGTCATAGGCCAATCCAGCGGTGGTTGCCAAGAAGCTCTTAGTGACACTAAAGGTCATATCGACACGATCGGTCGCTCCCCACTTAGCCACGATTTTTCCTGACTTAATAATCATTCCAGCAGGGCCACCACGTTTTTTGGTTGGACCCAAAATTTCGTGAAAAGGTTCACGAGCGAATCCTTTCAAAATAGCAATTCTCAAATCTTTATCTCCAGAATATTCATTGGCTTGTGCAAAATCGACTAGCTGTTGCAATTCTTTTTGATGCTTTTTTGCAAATGAACTATTGATTTTCCACTGGTGTTTTGGCGGATAATAGCTATCCTGACCAAAGGCCAAATGATTGTTACTCGTAAAAATGAAAAGCGTTAGTACCGCTATTAAAATCTTTTTCGCTCTAAAATTTTGTTTTCTGCGCTGTAGTATCTCCATAATCCTTGTTGTTTTCCTTTTCTAAATTTTCCTTCGATTTTCTTTTTACCGCTGGGGTAGTAACTCACGTAATCCCCATTGAGTTCGCCGTTTTTGAGTTCTACTTTGATTCTAATTGCTCCATTGCTGTAAAAGAGCTCGTATTTCTTGGCTTCCATGTCTGATGGATGCAAATCTCCTACATAAAAAACGTCTTCTTCATTTTCGGGCCAATCGTAAATATCTTCAAAGTGATAAGTCTCGAAATCTTGTATTTCCTCAAGATCTTCAAAAGGAATATATGAGACTTTCATTTCACTTTCAAACCCCACCTCTTTCGTATTTAATTCCACTCCAATTTGAGGAAAACTCATGAGGTAGTTTTTGTTTTTAATGAGGCTTTGCCGCATTTCATAATCAGCATAGGAGAGCAGCGTTTCATATAGAACAGGTGTGTTGACATAGGTAAAAACGGGCACCTGATCATTAAAACGCTCATTAAACTTGGTAAAGCTTTGTGAATAGTCCATTGTAGTTTCTTCCACATGGGCTTTTATCATTGTCTTTAAAGCATTAGGATTATCTGCAAAGACCACTACATCATTGATTAAGGTGTAATAAGGCTTTTCAAAATTTTGAAACAGTTTTCCAAAGAACACCTTAAAAAATCCTTTGAGGGCAAGGTATCTAATTTCGTGATTGTAATAATTGATGGTCTCAAATTTGATTGGTGTTTTTCGTCTGATTTGACGCTCAAACCGGCCTAATTCCTGAGCTGCTATTTTTTTATCTTTTACTCGAAGCCCCAATACCATTTCAATTTTGTTGACTTCAAAAGCAGATTCAAATTGAAAAATGGAAACCTCAGAGTCAACCCACTCCATTAAACTTTGCATTAAATCGAAATCCAAAAATTTGCTCAATTTTTCGATGTTTTCTTCGTACGAATTGACCTCTTTTTCATCTACCACAGAAGAAGCCTTTAGGTTTTCGATAAACAATTCCAAATTGTCAAAGGTATAACTCAGATAAAGTCCAGTTCTTATTGGTGCTATAGTGTATGCCGTTCGCTCTGAAGAACCAGAGTTGTGCAGTGCTTCTATATACGATTTAGAATTTTGGGCGATGAGTGTGCTTCCTTCTGCTTGAAGCACATTGTCTTTGTCTATGCTAAAATTTAAACCACTGAAGGTGAAATTTTGACCCATCTGTGCTGTAAAACCAGAATCTTCAGTAGCGTATCTATTTAAAAAATCTTCTAATTCTGAAAATTGAATTAGAAATCGCACTCGATCTTCTTCAAGTTCAAGGTGTAATTCTTCAAAATTATCAGCCTTATACCAGTCTCGAACTTTGTACCCATCTAAGGCTTCTTGAAGAAGTTTACGTTCATAGCTGACTACCAATTGACGATCAATGATGGCCACAAAAAAACGTTCTGCAGAATCGCGTTCGTAGATTTCAATAACCTCATGATCATTGATACTTGACTCGGTTACTAAATAATCTGGTTCTAGCCAGTTTTTTAGTTGTGTTTTAAATAGCGCTAAACGAGATAAGCTCTTTAAATCAACTGCATAGAGATAACCCAATTCTAAATTGGGCATCAAATGCATTGAGAAATAAACCGTTCTATCGTTGAGCAACTCCATAAGGTTTTTATTTTTTTGAAAAAGAGTGTCGAAGTCAGACATTCCTTCCATCATTTCTTGTAGATAGGGATGGGTCTGAATGTACTGCCAAGGCTCAGAGTTTCTAACCTCTTGCCAATTATTCCAAGGGTTATTAGTCTCTGCGATTACTATTGCATCATTTGGAATTAATGCTAAAGGGTTATTCTGTTCTTGTTTTGCAGGAAGAATGATGTAAATGATGGATACTCCTACAAGTAAAACAAGGATGAGAAGTGGAATGAGTATCCACTTTATTCTGGATTTTTTCATAAGTTCTTCAACGCTTTGATGATACTAAAGGCCTTATCTGCCTGTATGTCATCTACCAAAATAGTAAATTCATTGGTTGTAGATATCACTTCGTACAACACAATTCCTTCCCATGCTAAGCGTTGAAAAATAAAATAATAGATTCCAGGAACCGTAACATTCTCTGAGGGCAACTTTACACTTACTGAAGCCAGTTGCTCAGCCTTCTGCGTGCATATTTCATTTTTAAAAATACGCTCAACAGTCTTTTCCAATCGATTTGACACAACGATATTGATTTCATTTACTCCTCTTGAAGAAGTGTAAAAAATATCTGGCATATTTTCAATCTCACGCATAAGATCAAGCTGACTCGATAAGATCGAAGGAGTCAGTTGAAAAGTGTAATCGGTAAGCGAAGAACGCACTGTAATCTCACCAATATCTTTGAGAACTTTTACGATTTTATGGGTAGCTAAGAATTCCAGATTCTCAGAAAGTCGTTTTAGTGCCATTACTATTGCCCCATCTCGTACTTCTTTTCGCAATACTTCTTCTACCTCTGGTTTGATATAACGCGAGAGTGAAGTGAGATTTATAATACCTTCAGATAAGGCTGTTTGTAGAAAGGGTTTACGTCGAATATAACTTTCTACAACAGAAGATATAGTTTTCATACAGTTTGTGTTATTTTCTCGAAATTGTTACAAAAATAACAACTATCCGATAAAGTACTGTATATCCCTAGTGTGTTGAATATCAATCTTTCCATCTGTAATGACAACAGCTATAAAATCAACTTGCATTTCCTTATGGATTCCATTGATTTTCATAAAGTGATATGTCGCTTTTAGAATACGCTGAAGTTGTCTTGTCGACAATCTATAAATCATATGATTTGCATAGGCGCCTTTTGCTGTCGTTTTCACTTCGTAAGCAATAAGCTGATTTTTAAAGAGCCCAATGAGATCGACCTGGCATCTTAAAAACCGATAGTCAACAGCCAAAATCTGTACCTCATTCTGTTGCAAATAAGCTTTGGCAATTTCTTCGCCTTCGAGGCCAATTTTATTTTTTTGCACAAGCTAAAGTTCGCTCGCAAGAGCAAAACTATTCGTATACTAAACATTTATAAACGTTTAAATAGTTCTAAAATTTACTTTTCTACCTATTTGAGCCTCATTGTATGTCGAACATCACAATACCGCATGAAAAAAAAATTTAGCGCTCTTATTGTTTTCTTTGCTTGCCTGTAGTGAAGATAAAAACGAATGTCAAGGCAGTCCACGCTTTGATCTCCCCTGTCCTTGCTATTTTTGATCCTGTCTGCGGCTGCAAAGGGGTTACTTATGGCAATGCGTGCACAGTAACAGCATTTGTAATTCTGTCTTATGAACAAGGAAGTTGTGCCGATAACCTCTAAGGCTCTTAAAAAGCATCAGAATTGTCTATTTTTGAACTGCCAATCTAAGATGATGAAGGACACTTCTATGAAACTGAAGAACAGATACACCATAACCGCTGCACTACCATACACCAACGGCCCCATACATATTGGACATTTGGCTGGAGTCTACGTGCCTGCAGATATTTTTAGTCGTTATCTAAGACTAAAAGATAAAGATGTCGCTTTCATTTGTGGAAGTGATGAACACGGAGTGGCCATTCCGATGCGTGCTAAAAAAGAAGGAAAGGAACCTCAAGATATTATCGACACTTATGACAAGATGATTCGTGAATCTTTTGAGGACTTTGGAATAACTTTTGACAATTACTCTAGAACTTCAAGGGCAATTCATCACGAAACAGCCTCAGCGTTTTTTAAAGAGCTACATGAAAAAGGAGTCTTCGAAGAGCAAGTTTCCCAGCAACTTTACGATGATCAGGCGCAGCAGTTTTTAGCAGATCGTTTTGTGACTGGTACTTGTCCAAAATGTGGGCACCCAGAAGCTTATGGAGACCAGTGTGAAAAATGTGGCACTTCTTTAAACGCCACAGATCTCATCAATCCAATCTCTACCCTTAGTGGTAGTAAACCCAGTTTGAAAAAAACAAAACATTGGTTCTTGCCGCTCAATAATTTTGAAGGATTTTTAAAGGATTGGATTCTCAATGATCATAAAGAAGACTGGAAACCCAACGTTTACGGTCAGTGTAAATCTTGGATCGATGACGGACTTAAACCGAGAGCCGTGACTCGAGATTTAGATTGGGGGATACCTGTTCCAGCGGCCTATGAAGGAGCTCAAAAAGTGCTCTATGTTTGGTTCGAAGCCCCAATAGGTTATATATCCTCTACCAAAGAATGGGCCGAACGTGAAGGAAAAGATTGGCAACCCTATTGGAAGGATGAACAGACAGAATTGGTACACTTTATAGGTAAAGACAATATCGTCTTTCACTGCATTATCTTCCCCAGTATTTTAAAAGCAAAGGGGGATTATATTTTACCTACACAAGTTCCCGCCAATGAATTCTTAAATCTTGAGGGTCAAAAATTATCCACTTCTAAAAACTGGGCTGTTTGGCTGCATGAATACCTCGAAGAGTTTGAAGGTATGCAAGACGTTTTGCGTTATGCACTCACTGCAAATGCACCTGAAACCAAAGACAACGATTTTACATGGAAAGACTTTCAAGCGCGAAACAACAATGAATTAGTCGCCATATTCGGAAACTTTGTGAATCGCGTTGTGGTCTTGATGCATAAATATTATAACGGAAGTGTTCCTGAAGTTCAAGAATTAAATGCGCACGAATTAGAAATTTTGGCACAGCTCAAGAGCTTTCCTTCAAAAATAGAATCTTCTTTGAATCGTTACCGATTTAGAGAAGCCTTAGGTGAGCTCATGAATCTCGCGCGTTTTGGCAATAAGTATTTGGCAGATGCTGAGCCTTGGAAACGCATTAAAACAGAGCCAGATCAGGTGGCTCAAATCATGTACACAGCAATTCAGATTGTCGGTGCCCTTGCAGTACTCAGCGAACCCTTCTTGCCTTTTACCTCAGCCAAACTAAAGGGTATTTTAGGCCTAGAGCACACTCAAATTCATTGGAATAAAGTCGTTCAAGAATCACAACTGATCAAAGGCGGTACACGACTCAATGAAAATCAACTTTTATTTCGAAAAATAGAAGACAGTGAAATCGAAAAGCAATTGGAAAAACTAAACAATACAAAATTGGAAAACGCCTCTGAACAAAATCAATCAGCCATAGCTGAAATAAAACCCACAATCAATTTTGATGACTTCTCAAAATTAGATTTACGCGTAGGTCATATCATTAGTGCTGAAAAAATGTCAAAAGCAGATAAACTATTAGTTCTGCAGGTTGATCTTGGTATTGAAAAAAGGACAGTAGTCTCTGGTATAGCCATGCACTTTGAACCAAGTGAAATTATCGGTAAACAAGTAACCCTTGTAGCCAATCTAGCTCCCCGAAAATTACGAGGCGTAGAGAGTCAAGGAATGATACTTATGACAGAGAACGCCAAAGGTGAGCTTGTTTTTGTGAATCCTGATCAAGACGGCATTCCTGCCGGTAGCGACATTACCTAATGATACGTATAGCGTATCACCCCTGCTACTACCTCGATCTTCCTGAAGGCCATAGATTTCCTATGGACAAATATCGCCTGCTTCCCGAGCAACTTTTATACGAGGGATTATTTCAACAGCAGAACTTTTTTGCGCCAGAAAAAATTGCGCTAGAAAAAGTCTCCAGAGTGCATACCCAGGCGTATATTGACAAATTGCTATCGCTACAATTGTCTAAACAAGAAATTCGTAAATCTGGATTTCCCTTAAGTCAAGCACTCGTAGATCGCGAACAAATCATTGCACAAGGAACTATATACAATGTACATTACGCTATCGAAAGTGGCGTCTCTATGAATATTGCCGGCGGAACACATCACGCTTTTAGTGATCGTGCAGAGGCCTTTTGCTTCTTCAACGATCAGGCCATTGCTGCTCAGTATATCTTAGACCAAGGAATAGCTCAGAGAATAGCCATAATAGATTTAGACGTTCATCAAGGAAATGGCACTGCCGAAATATTTTCAACAGTGCCTGAAGTTTTTACCTTTTCGATGCACGGTAAGGCCAATTATCCTTTTAAAAAAGAACAATCTGATTTAGATGTTGAACTCGACAGTTCAATTACCGATGAGGTCTATCTTCAATTACTTGAACAACACCTCAAGGAAATTCATCAGAAATTTGAACCTCAGTTTATCTTTTACCTCAGCGGCGTTGATATACTCAAGTCAGACAAACTTGGCAAACTCAATCTCAGTATTCAAGCCTGTAAAAGACGAGATGCACTAGTGCTTTCATACGCAAAACACTATCAAATTCCAGTTCAAATATCCATGGGAGGGGGTTACTCACCTCAACTCAGGACAATTGTTGACGCTCATACCAATACCTTCAGAGAGGCACACCGTATTTTTGCATAACTACTCTTCTACCAATTCTTTTTCTAAGGGTTTACCCAACAATAAAACCTCGCTGCACTTCACCTCTGTGATGAACTTTCGCTCTCCCTTAACATCTTCATACGAACGTGTTTGAAGCTTTCCTTCAACTGCAATCTCCTTTCCTTTACGAACATACTTTTCTACAATTTGCGCGAGTTTTTCCCATGCAACCACATAGTGCCATTGCGTATCGGTAATTAGTTCGCCTTCTGAATTGGTGTACGATTCGTTGGTGGCCATAGAAAACTTCGCCTTTTTTTTACCGCTTTTTAATTCTGACACTTCGGGATCGTTACCTACGTAGCCAATCAACTGTACTTTGTTTTTTAATGCATTCATGTATAAACTATTTTTTCGAAAGGTCTGAATTGAATATGGCTTTACCCGTCATTTAAACATGTACAAACGTTTTTATATATTTAAGAATCTAATGCAATAACTACTAAACAAGATAAATACTATGAAATCAAGAGGCTTACTTACATTGACACTAAGCTTAATCGCGAGTTTTACTTTCGGTCAAGAAGTCACTAGTGAATCCCTTAGCAATGCATCATTTAAAGGAATGAGCTGGAGAAATATTGGACCTTTTAGAGGAGGGCGAAGCGTCGCTTCAACTGGGGTGCTCAAACAGGCTCACACCTATTACATGGGGTCTACCGGAGGTGGTATTTGGAAAACTACCGACGATGGTTTAAACTGGAAAAACATCTCCGATGGATTTCTAAAAACAGGTACGGTGGGAGCTATTGCAGTTTCTGAATCAGACCCCAATGTGGTTTATGTCGGAATGGGAGAACACCCAGCTCGAGGTGTTATGACCTCTATGGGAGACGGCATGTACAAATCTATGGATGCCGGTCAAAGCTGGTCTCATATTGGACTAGATTACAGTAGACACATTTCTGATGTTATCATTCATCCGAGCAATCCTGATGTGGTTTATGTCGCTGTTCAGGGAGCGCAATACGGAGATTCTGAAGACCGAGGTATCTACAAAAGCCTAGACGGTGGAAGTAGTTGGTCAAAAGTTCTCTATATCGATGAGCGCACTGGGGCTTCTTCTTTAACCATGGATATGAATAATCCTTTGGTACTCTACGCTTCGATGTGGGATCACAGAAGGTATCCATGGAAAATGGAATCTGGTGGAGCTGGTTCTGGCCTCTACAAGTCGGTAGACGGCGGAATGAATTGGACCAAAATGAGCTCAGGTCTTCCGGAAATGATGGGTAAATCGGGTATCTCCGTTTCTAGAGCGAATTCAAATCGAATCTTTGCAGTGATCGAAGCCGAGGGCGAAAAAGGAGGAGTATACCGTTCTGACAACCAGGGAAAATCATGGACGCAAACCAGTAAAGATCGTATTCTGATTACCAGATCATGGTACTACATGGAAATTTTTGCAGACACTCAAGACGAAAACACCGTTTATGTACTGAATGCACCAATGCTAAAATCCATTGATGGCGGAAAGACCTTTAAACCCGTAAGCACTCCTCACGGAGACAACCATCACTTGTGGATTCATCCTGAGAATAGTTCAGTAATGATTAACTCCAATGACGGTGGGGCTAATATTTCCAATAATGGAGGGATGAGTTGGAGTACACAATCCAATCAACCAACTGCACAATTTTACAGAGTTATTGCAGATCGCAAAATGCCCTATTACGTTTATGGAGGGCAACAGGACAACAGTTCTGTAGCGATTGCAAGTCGCACTGATGATGGAGGAATAGATCACAAAGATTGGTTTTCGGGACCTGGTTGTGAGAGCGCTTTTATCGCATTTGATCCTGACAATCCCGAGATACTCTATGGAGGCTGTTATCAAGGTATACTCGAACGATTTAATGTAAAATCATCGACACATAAAGAAATTAAAGAATATCCCGAATTAGGATTAGGAAAATATCCGAGCACCTTTAAATACCGCTTCAATTGGAATGCGCCTCTTTTGGTTGACCCTTTTGATGCAAGTGTCATTTATCATGCAGGTAACGTAGTTTTCAAAAGCACAGACAAAGGACAATCTTGGACCGTAATCAGCCCAGACCTTACTCGAGATGAAAAAGACAAGCACAATGAAGGAGGAGGTCCATTCACCAATGAAGGTGCTGGAGGCGAAAACTACAATACCTTGATGTCTTTAACTGCTTCTCCTCATAAACAGGGCGTAATGTGGGCTGGATCAGACGACGGCCTAGTGCACCTGACACAAGATGGAGGAAAAACTTGGAAAAACGTAACTCCAAAAGGAATTTCAAATTATATCGTCAACAGCATAGAGGTATCTCCTCACGATGCTGCAACCGCCTATATCGCAGTGATGGGATATAAAAATATGGACCTCACGCCTTATATTTTCAAAACCACTGATTACGGTAAAAAATGGAAACTTATCACCGATGGTATTGAAGGCGAGCACACTTTTGTTAGAGTAGTGAGAGAAGACCCTATACGTAAAGATTTACTTTATGCCGGAACCGAAACAGGATTGTTCATAAGTACAGACGGAGGAGCACAATGGAATTCATTTCAATTAAATCTACCTGTGGTTCCGATAAACGACTTAACAATTGCAGATAATGATCTAGTCGCCGCCACTGCAGGAAGATCTTTTTGGATCTTAGATGACCTCGGATTTCTCCAAGGTGCTGACAACACTTCTGCAAGTCAACTTTTCAGTCCAAAAACGACCTATAGAATTATGGGAGGTCAGAGCAGATCAACAACTCAAGGAACCAATCCGCTTCCAGGGGCAATTATCGATTATTACCTCAGCGCCGCAGATGCTGAAAAAGAAATTAGAGTTGAAGTGCTCAACAAAAAAGGAGATCTAATTAGAAGTTACAGCAGTGAAGCTCCTAAAAAGTTCAAAACCTGGCCTGGAGGTCCGAGTAAACCTTTGAGTCTTAAAAATACCGAGGGCTACCATCGTTTCCATTGGGATTTGAGGCACGAACCCCTACCGAGCTTAGAAAACATCTTTGTTTTTGGAGGTCTCAGTGGTGCAAATGCCGCACCTGGAGAATATACGCTAAAGCTCTACATCGGTGAAGAAATGCAAAGTACAACTGTAGATCTTCAAGCAGATCCAAGAGTTGAAGCTCCACTGGCCGCATACCAATCGCAGGAGGCTATGCTCACTGCACTCGATCAAATGCTAACCCAAATGCATGATGATGTTAATTACGTTCGAACGGTAAAAAAAGAACTCAAGTGGGCTCAAAAGCGTTTAGATGAAGATGACGAATTATCGTCTGAAGCTCAAGACCTCATGGATAAAATCGTGGTTTGGGAAGAAAAAATCATCCAGCCCAAACAAAAAACCTTTCAAGATGTCATCAATTTTCACAATAAGCTTGGAGCAGACATGATTTATTTGAAGTCCTACATCGACTCTGACGATCCTGAACCAACACAGGGTGCACAGGAACGATTTGATGACCTCAGCGATCAGTGGAACGCCTTAGCCGATGAGAAAAAGAGTATTGATGAAGCTATTGCCAAGTTTAATGCCGCTTACTTAAAGGCAGCTGTCCAACCCTTGAGCTCAGAAGAGTAAAAAGCACATCCCTTTCTGTTTTAAAGTTGCAGAGAGGGATGTTTTCTTTTGTCCAAAAAAATGATTCAATTTTGCGTGCAATGTCAACAAGAACTGAGAGGTAGAATTGACAAGCGTTTTTGTTCAGACAGTTGTAGAACTCAATACCACAATGAGGCGAATAGAACAAGAAACCAGCGCTTCAACAATGTTCATCGTCAGCTTAAAAGGAATTATGTTATCTTAGAAAGGTTCGCAAGAAAAGAAAAAAGCAAAGTGCACCTCAGAGAGTTGTGGTTATTGGGCTTTGACACAAAAAAGGTTACTGGGGTTAGGCTTGCAAAGACGGGAAAAATAACTTTTGAACTCTACGACTTGAACTACCGTATATCTGATAAAAATCAAATTCAATTTGAAAAAACATCACTGACTAAATCGTATTTATGCTCTTCAAATTACTCAAAGAAAATTTAGGTGTTCTCCTTATTTTTTTGGCTGCATTTATCAGCCTTAACACCTTAACTCCCTCAGCAGATCTCTACGAAGAGGTTGCCGCAGATACCTATTCGCTCAAACGCGCCTTTGCCCATGTCGAACAAATGAGTCAAAGCGAGCACGGATTGGGTTTTGAAGCGCATTCTGATGTTCGAGGATATTTAATTCAAGAACTCGAAAAATTAGGTTTAGAAGTTCTGCTACAAAAAGGATACACCTCCGGTGATTGGGCCAATGTGTCTGAGCCCATCAATGTCATTAGCCGAATTAAAGGAAGTTCAGGAGAATCATCAAATGCTTTGTTGCTGCTTTCACATTACGACAGCTCACCGCACTCCTCCTTTGGAGCAAGTGACGCTGCAAGCGGAGTAGCGACTATTTTAGAAGGTGTTCGTACGCTTCTCAACTCAAATGAGGCCCTTAAAAATGACATTATTATTGTCTTTACAGACGCTGAAGAATTAGGTCTAAATGGAGCTGATTTATTCGCCAATAATCACCCTTGGGCAGAAGAGGTAGGCTTAGTTTTAAATTTTGAAGCTAGAGGCAGTGGAGGTCCAAGTTATATGTTAATCGAAACTAATCAAGGAAACAGCAAGCTGATCAAACATTTTGCCAAGGCGGGCATTTCACATCCTGTGGCTAATTCACTGGCCTATAGTATTTATAAACTCCTACCTAACGATACCGATTTGACGGTTTTTAGAGAAGATAAAGACATCGATGGTTTTAACTTTGCGTTTATCGATGATCATTTTGATTACCACACTGCCCTGGATCGTGCTGACCGCCTTGATGCGGAGAGTTTAGCCCATCAAAAGACTTATTTAATGCCCTTATTGCAGTATTTCGGCAATGCCGATTTATCTGATTTAAAATCTGAGCGAGATCGTATTTATTTCAATTTACCTGCCATCGGATTCGTACATTACGACAATGCTTTGATATGGCCCTTATTTCTAATTGTTCTTGGACTTTTTGGATGGGCCGTTTTTAAAAGATATACTACTGAAAGATGGTCTAAGTCTGTTTTAGGCAAAGCTTCGCTTTATGTTATCCTGACTGTTATAATCAACGGTATCATTGGCTATTTTTTCTACGATGTACTGCAAAGTCTTTACCCCTCTTACAAAGACATGCTTCACGGGTTTACCTACAATGGTAAGTCGTACATCGCGGCTGTGGTTGCCCTGAGTTTAGGAATTCAATTGCTGATTTTAGAGCGATTTAAATTTGCCCCAAAAAATTTAGATGTTCTACTCAGTGTAATGAGCTTTCTTTGGATAATAATTGCTGGACTTCTTCAGTATTATTTGGCAGGCGCAAGCTTCTTTATTTGGATTCCCTTTTTTATGAGCCTTACCTTGCTACTAACTCATTACTATCCAGAGCACAAGTGGATACCTCAACTATTCAGTATTCCAGCTGTGCTGATTTTGACTCCAATGATTGAGATGTTTCCTGTTGGTCTTGGCCTTTCGATGTTAGTAAGCGTAAGCTTGTTAGTGAGCCTGTTGTTTTTCGCTTGTATCACTGTTGTATTTCAAATGGGCGCCTACAAAAAATGGAGTCTACTGGCCTTTGTTTTGTTTGGACTTTTAATGGGTAATGCACACCTTAATTCAAGCTATAACGAGGAGCGTCCAAAGCCTACAAGTTTGGTTTATTTAAAAAATGAAGATGGAGCGTATTGGGCTACCTATGATCAGGTGCTTCACCCTTGGAATGCATCCTACTTCAATGATTCAAACGCTTCTAATGACACACCACAATTTGCAAGCAAGTACGGTTCTCGATTTCAACACCTAAATTCAGCTCCTGAAAAAGCGATTGCTGATTTCGAATTACAGATGACTAAAGACAGCATTATTGAAGATGTTCGACAGCTTGAATTCGAAATCAAAAACCATAGAAAGGTTCATCGTATCGAAGTTTTTGCTGAAGGTGCTTTGGTCAATTATGTTGAGGTAAATGAAAGCCCTTTATCTCCCCTGTTTTTAGCCTACAGAGGAAAGCGCTTATTCACGCACTACTTAAGCGAGGGAGCAAGTACTAAAATCTTGTTGCAGTTCGATAAAAACGAAGCTTTAAATCTAACGATTAACGAAATTTCAAATGACCTTTTAACGCATCCTGAATTTAATATTTCAGATCGACCGCAGCAAACCATACCGATGCCCTTTGTAATTAGTGATGCTATAATTCAACAAAAGTCGTTTCAATATTAATCGATAACTATAATTTTCTTTAATCTCAAAATTGTTTATTACTTTGAGGCCTTAATTTTTTAGTATGAAAAAAGCGATCATTTTTGGAAGTTTCTTCTTAACTGCTCTAAACTTTGGTTTGGTGCAAGCTCAAGACAATGCAGCCTTACTTTCTCATTATGAAAAGTTTTACCGACAAATGCAGTTGCAAAATGATGTTGGCGGCATGATCAATGCACTCACTCATTTAAATGTCATCAGTCCATCTGTCGAACGGAGAGACACCTTAGCTTATATCTATATGAACAGCGAGCAACACGTTCAAGCCATTAGCATTCTCGGTTTGAACTCCAGTGCCGAAGATTCAGATGTCGCTTTATCTGCCCGTGCCATTTCACTCAAAAATTTAGGAGATAATCAAAGAGCATTAAATGCATTTCAACTTTTATTTGACAAAAATCAAAGCCCTTTTACCGCTTATGAGGTGGCCGATCTCAAAATTTTGACTGGGAATACTGAGGCTGCCATGGAGGATGTCGAATTTGGGCTAGCCAATGCTTCAGACGAAATGAATTATGCTTTTTTTGAAAGACAACAACCCTATCAGGTTCCACTTAAAGCAGCATTTATGCACTTAAAGGCTTTAATTACATTTAACGGAGACAACGAAAATATTGATGAGGCTGTAGCAATTTTTGATGAAGCAATCAAAATGGCTCCTAATTTTAATTTAGCGAGCTTAAGTCGTCAAGCGCTTTTAGAGCGTAAAGAACAAAACCAAGCGCAATAATTACTTTTTGCGCAGCGCATCAATAAGGCTTTGATCGTGTTCTTTTTTAAGTGCTACAAGCTGATCAACATCTTCATTGGGTACTGCAATAGACAATACGTAGTGTCTAATTTTCCAACCTTGGTCGGTTAACATGAGAATTCCTGAGCCTCGACACAACTCCATTTGTGTACTCAACAATTCATCAAACCAAGCGTATTTTTGGTTTTGGTCCATGTAAATATTGCGTTCCACTGAGGTGAAACTCCAAGCCTTGCCTCTATCGAAGTAAGGTTTAGCAAAATCCATGAATTCCTGTTTATTCCAAAGTTCTTCAGGGTCTGTGCCTATAAAGATGGACTGCTGGTCCATCAATTTAAAATAAGCATCAAAATTGGCATCTGACGCGGCTTTATGCCACTGATCAAGTACCGAGACAATTTGCTCTTTTACGACCGGACTTTGCTGGGCCTGGATAAAAATTGGAACGAGGAGTACTAACAGTAATCGACTTTTGTTAAGATTTATTTTCATCTTTGAGTTGGTATTTTAATTGTGTGCTAAGGGAATTCATAAATTCAATCCATTGATTGTAACTATCTAAGAAATTAGATCCCGAATTGGTGACAGGTGTTTTATCTAACAAATCAGCTTTAAGTTGAAGTAAAAAAGTTCGAACGAGTTTTTGACGGCTTTTGATCATTTGGTGATTGAAAACCTCAGGGTAGGTTGAATTGGATAGTTCAGTCTCCTGAACGATTAAATCTTCAATTGCCAAAAGCATCTCTGATTCATTGGTCGCTCTTACTAAGTTTTCGAGCCCGAGTTGAAATTTCATAAAAGCCCCCCAGTTTTCGACTAAACTGAAGGTTTCTTCATCTAAAAGGCTAAGGTCGTTACGCTCAAGCTTCCAAGTAGAAACTTGATTTTCAGTTTCTTCTATTTCTGAAACTGCCGAGCTTAGGCTAAGCTCAGTGGTATTGGTTTTTGCTTTGCATCCAAAAAACAAAAGAGCCATGTTGAAAATCAAAAATTTTCTCATATACCAAATGTACTGACAGAATTTGAATTAATTTTAGCATTACTAAACTAACTAAATCCCCATGAACGATAATCGAATTTTAATTATCGGCAGTGAAGGTCAATTGGGCATAGAGCTCTGTGAGGCACTTCAAAAGTACTATCCCGACGAGACCATCATAAGAGCAGACATTCGTTCAAGTACGCATGCTTCGAATACACCTTTTGAATTTTTAGATGTGACTGATGCCGATGCGATTAGAGCGCTTATCGATAAACACCAAATCACAGAGGTTTATCTCTTGGCTGCACTGTTGAGCGCCTCTGCAGAAAAAAACATAAAACAGGCGTGGAAGGTCAACATTCAAGGACTTTTGAATTTACTTGAATTGGGTAGAGAAGGCGTCATTCAAAAACTGTTTTGGCCTTCGAGTATCGCCATTTTTGGTTACGAAAGTCAACGTGAACAATGTCCACAAAATGGAATTCATAAACCAATTACTGTTTATGGAATAAGTAAACTTACAGGAGAGCACTGGTGCCAATACTATCACCAGAAATACAATTTTGATGTTCGAAGTATTCGGTATCCAGGCCTGATCAGTTTTAAGAGTCCACCTGGTGGAGGCACTACCGATTATGTGATGGATATGTTTCGAGCAGCTACTGCAGAAACACAAATGCATTGTGCCATCAATCCCGAAAAGGCGCTCCCCATGCTTTATATATCAGACGCTGTTGAGGCGACTATACAATTGATGCATGCTGAGTCCTCTAAAATAACCATTAGAGATTCGTATAACATAGGAGGTATGTCTTTTTCACCTAAGGAATTGGCCTTGGCCCTGCAAGGGCAATACCCACATTTTAGACCTGAGTATCGAAGAGATTTCAGGTATGATATTGCCGAGAGTTGGCCTGATAGCCTGTCGTACAAGGAGGCTAGCTATGACTGGAACTATCAACCCAAAATAGACTTCGAAAAAATGATGTCAATTATGACCAGTAATATGGGGGTTACGGCGAATTAAGTAACCTCTCTTACTTAGATTTTTAAATCATAGTTGTAATTTTGAAATATGATCACTGCTATGGAAATCATTTGGTCTAGTATCAAAGGAAGTGCAAACTGGTTTATGCGCTCGGTAACCTTTGACGTGCCTTGGTATCAAAACTTTTTTTGGGGACTGATTGTCATCTCAGCTTTGGTTTACAGCCTTGAGTTGCTTTTTCCTTGGAGAAAAAATCAAAAACCCATTCGAAAAGATTTTTGGTTAGACCTCTTCTACATGTTTTTCAACTTCTTCGCCTTTAGCATTGCAATCAGTGGAATTTACAGTTTATTGGGAGAATTCTTTAGTACCATTGGAATACAATACAACAGTATTCAACTCATTGATCTGAACGGTGTAGGTGTTTTATGGAGCCTTCTCATTTTCTTTGTCTTATTGGATTTTGTGCAATGGCTTACACATATCGCTTTGCATCGCTTTGAGGCCTTGTGGAAATTTCATCAGATTCACCACAGCGTAAAAGAAATGGGCTTTGCAGCACATATGCGTTATCACTGGATGGAAAATATATTATACAAGCCCTTAAAGACAATTGGGGTTATGCTTTTGGGTGGATTTGAACCTGAACAAGCCTATATTGTTCACTTTGTGGCTATTTCCATCGGGCACCTCAATCACGCCAATGTAAAATTGGACTACGGAATTTTAAGGTACGTATTTAACAATCCTGTAATGCACCTTTATCACCACGCCTATCACCTACCTAAAGAAAAAAACCATGGCGTAAATTATGGAATCAGTTTGAGTGTATGGGACTATCTTTTTGGAACGAATTACATCCCTGATCAAAACGGTAGTATTGAATTGGGCTTTCCTGGAGATGAACATGTTCCTGAAGGATTTGGAAAACAATTCGTACACGGTTTCAAATCTAAGAACCCTTAGCCCTTTTCAAGTTGATTCAAATCGATGATAAAATAATATCCCAAGACCTGCTTGAAGAACACTTTCTATGTGATTTAAAAGCTTGCAAAGGAGCCTGCTGTGTCGAAGGAGAATACGGAGCTCCTCTTGAAGACGAAGAACTTTCAATCCTTGAAAGAAATCTACCTGAAATCAAACCTTTTTTAAGTGAAGAGGGGCTTGAAACCATAGCCCAAAAAGGAACCTTTGTCAAAGGAGAAGACGGAGAGTGGGAAACTCCCTTAATTCGAGGAAGAGATTGTGCATATGTGGTTTACGACAATCATAAAATCGCAAAATGCGGTATAGAGGCCGCCTTTAATGCAGGAAAAATCGATTTCAAAAAACCCATAAGTTGTCACCTCTATCCGATTCGACTCACTCGCTACAACTCATTCACTGCAGTGAATTACCATCAGTGGCATATCTGCAGTCCTGCCTGTGATTTAGGGAAAACTCAAAAACTAAAAGTCTTTGAGTTTTTGAAAGAAGCTATCATTCGCAAATTTGGCACGAAATGGTACGCCAAGCTTGAAGCCGCTTCAAAGGTTAAACAAAACCCATCATAGCTCGCGCAAAAAAAAATTCGCTCTAACTTTGTCAACTTTATTAAATTCTTACTGTCGTTGACCTAAGAGTACATTTCAACAATTTCTGTTAAAAACTTCGGAGTAATTCTCGTTAAACAGTCCAAAATCAATGCATGTCTTTTATAATCTTTGTTAGTCCCGACAAATATGAAATACTAAAAGAATAAGAATATGTCAACAGCAATTGAACCCATTTTAGAAGACAACAAAGACCGTTTCGTAATTTTTCCAATCCAGCATCACGACCTGTGGCAGTGGTATAAAACGGCTGAGGCCTCATTTTGGACTGCAGAAGAAATTGACTTATCTCAAGACCCACATGACTGGAGTAACAAACTCACCGATGACGAGCGTTACTTTATCAAACACATCTTGGCTTTCTTTGCAGCCTCTGATGGTATCGTGAATGAAAATCTAGCTGAAAACTTTGTAAATGAAGTGCAATATTCAGAAGCCAAATTTTTCTACGGATTTCAAATCATGATGGAAAACATCCATTCAGAAACTTATTCACTTTTGATCGATACCTATGTCGATGACGAAAAAGAGAAAGACGTATTGTTTAAAGCAATTGAGAATTTCCCTGCCATTAAGAAGAAAGCAGACTGGGCATTGCGTTGGATCGAATCTCCAAGTTTCGCAGAACGTCTTATCGCTTTCGCTGCTGTTGAAGGAATTTTCTTCTCTGGTGCGTTTTGCTCTATTTTCTGGTTGAAGAAAAGAGGCCTTATGCCAGGATTAACATTTTCCAACGAATTGATTTCTAGAGACGAAGGATTACACTGTGATTACGCGGTACACCTTCACAACAAGCACTTGGTAAACAAAGTACCAAAAGAGCGAATCAAAGAAATCATTGTAGATGCACTCAACATTGAAAGAGAGTTTATCACAGAATCGCTTCCCGTAAGTTTGATTGGAATGAATGCTAAGCTAATGACTCAGTACCTAGAGTTCGTAACAGACCGTTTATTGGTTGAGCTCGAATGCGAGAAGATGTATAATGTGAGTAATCCATTCGACTTTATGGATATGATTTCACTTCAAGGAAAAACAAACTTCTTTGAGAAGAAAGTGAGTGAATACCAGAAGGCAGGAGTGAAAAACTCAGCAACTAAACCAAGCACAGAGGAGTCCTTCTCTTTTGATGCCGACTTTTAATAAATCAACAATTAACTTAACCTACTTTAACACCCCCTGAGATATGCATGTAATCAAAAGAGACGGTAGAAAAGAGCCTGTAATGTTCGACAAAATTACAGCTCGAGTTCGTAAACTTTGTTACGGACTAAACGATTTGGTCGATCCTGTAAAAGTTGCGATGCGCGTCATTGACGGCCTTTACGATGGAGTGACTACTTCAGAATTAGATAATTTAGCAGCTGAAATTGCCGCTACCTTAACTACCACTCACCCTGATTACGCAAAATTAGCAGCTCGTATATCTGTTTCTAACCTTCATAAAAACACAAAAAAATCGTTTTCTGAAACGATGAAGGAGCTTTATGAATACATCAACCCAAGAACAGGTAAAGCAGCACCACTTCTTTCGAAAGAGGTACACGACGTCATTCAAGAGAATGCCGATAAACTCGACTCTGCGATTATTTACAATCGAGATTTCAGTTATGATTATTTCGGCTTCAAAACCCTTGAACGCTCGTATTTATTGAAATTAAATGGAACGATAGCTGAACGCCCCCAACACATGCTAATGCGCGTTTCTATTGGAATTCACCTGAACGACCTTGATGCCGCTATTGAGACCTACGAGCTCATGTCAAAGAAGTATTTCACACATGCAACACCTACTCTATTTAACTCAGGAACACCTAAGCCACAAATGTCATCTTGTTTTCTTTTGACTACCAAAGAAGACAGTATTGATGGCATTTATGACACCCTCAAGCAAACAGCTAAAATTTCGCAATCTGCTGGTGGAATAGGTTTATCTATTCACAATATCAGAGCGACAGGCTCCTACATTTCAGGAACCAACGGCACCTCTAATGGTATCGTTCCTATGCTCCGAGTTTTTAATGACACCGCTCGCTATGTAGATCAAGGTGGCGGAAAGCGAAAAGGAAGTTTTGCGATTTACTTAGAACCTTGGCATGCTGATATTTTTGACTTCTTAAACCTGAAAAAGAACCACGGTAAAGAAGAAATGAGGGCTCGCGACCTGTTCTATGCAATGTGGATTCCAGACTTGTTTATGAAGCGTGTGGAGGCTAACGAACACTGGACCTTGATGTGTCCAAACGAGTGCCCAGGTTTAGCAGATTCTCATAGCGATGAATTCGACAAACTCTACCTCAAATACGAATCTGAGAAAAAGGGTAGAAAAACAATAAAAGCTAGAGAGTTGTGGGAAAAAATCCTCGAGTCACAAATCGAGACTGGAACTCCTTACATGCTCTACAAAGACGCTGCGAACAGAAAATCAAACCAATCGAATTTAGGAACTATACGCTCATCAAATCTATGTACAGAAATATTAGAATACACTTCGCCAGACGAGGTAGCTGTATGTAATTTGGCTTCGATTGCCCTACCTATGTTCGTTGAAAACAACAGCTTCAATCACGAAGAATTGTATCGTGTAACCAAACGCGTGACTAAAAACCTCAACCGAGTTATAGATCGTAATTACTACCCTGTCATCGAAGCAGAAAACTCCAACATGAGACATAGACCTATTGGTCTTGGAGTGCAGGGCTTGGCGGATACCTTTATAAAACTCCGTTTGGCATTTACTTCGGATCAGGCGAAAGAATTGAACCAAGACATATTTGAAACTATATATTTCGCAGCTGTAGAAGCCTCCATGGAAATGGCTAAAGAAGAAGGCGTTTACAGTTCATATAAAGGTTCTCCAATTTCTCAAGGAAAATTCCAATACAACTTATGGGGTGTAAATGATGAGGATTTATCTGGCAGATGGGATTGGAATAAGCTCAGAAAGGAAGTTAAAAAATCTGGAGTGCGAAATTCTTTATTAGTCGCGCCAATGCCAACGGCTTCCACTTCACAAATACTAGGTAATAATGAGTGTTTTGAGCCTTATACCTCGAATTTGTACACTAGACGTGTGCTATCAGGAGAGTTTATTGTAGTCAACAAACACCTATTAGAAGATTTGGTTGAGTTAGGATTGTGGAATGAGGATTTAAAACAAGAACTCATGAGAGCCAACGGTTCTATCCAACACATTGACGGTATCCCAGAGGACTTGAAAGAGTTGTATAAGACAGCTTGGGAATTAAGTATGAAAGATATCATCGATATGAGTAGACAGAGAGGTTACTTTATCGATCAGAGCCAATCATTGAATCTATTTATGGAAGATGCAAACTTCTCTAAATTGACCTCGATGCACTTCTACGCATGGAAGAGCGGCCTGAAAACCGGAATGTATTACTTGAGAACTAAAGCAGCCACAGATGCAATTAAATTCACTCTAGATAATACTAAAAAGAAAGCCCCAGAGCCAGCCAAAGTGGCAGAAGCAGCAGTAGTAGCAGTCAAAAAAGAGGAATCTTCTGCTAGGAGTCAAGAAATTAACACACAACCACTAACTGCTTTGGAATTAAAAGAGATGATTCAAAAAGCTAAAGAAAGTGAAGACAATGATGAAGATTGCCTTATGTGTGGCTCTTAATAAGAAAAAACCTCGCTTTTGCGAGGTTTTTTTATGAACCTAATATATATGAAATTACTTTATTTTGATCCATTCAATTGGGTGACTGTAGCTGAATTATTTGAACCTATCTCCCTAATACTACTGGTGTGTAGTAATCCATTTTGATTAACGATTGCGATATTGGCGCTGCCGATTTGTATTATTCGATTCGAATTCAATGTTCCCGTCTGAGTCGAAAAAATAGTGTTAGCATCTCCTTGTTGAAGCGTGTAATTGTAATTGTCATCTCCATTTTGAACAGACAGCACTAAATTTGAGGATCCTTCTTGCTTTTGAATACTGAACTGGCTATTTCCATCTTGCATGAGTGAGGCAATATTAGCAGTTCCTTTAATCTCAATATAACCCGCAGAAGTATCATCATTTTGATCTATGTTCCCTTCATTTAAATTACCTTCAATGCTCACAATTGCAATAGACTCTTTACTTGAATCGTCTTGAAAAATCCAAACCACATTCTGGTCTCCTTCTATTTCTACAATGGCTGTAGATTCATCTCCTAATTGATCAATTTTAGCAGTATTTGAATCAGAATCTGCAATAACAAAATAATAAGCCGTATTCTCATCACCTGTTTGATTCGTGTAAATAGTATTCCTATCACTTTCGTCAAGTGCGACTACTACTGTATTGCTATCACCCTGTTGAGTCGAAATTAATGTGTTACTATCCGAATTATTCAGTTTCACAACACTTTTGTTGTCTTCAGATTCTTGTAAACTGTAAAATTGATTGCTTTTAGAGTTTTCTGCGTATGCATCAAATTCTTGGTAATTTCCTGACTGATAGACAGTCATAATGTTATCTTCTGAATAAGATACCAGTTCAATATTTAAATTGTTCTGATACCCATTATATTGCTCTGTATAGATATTATTGTCGTCGGACTCTGTGAGTTTAACCACACCATAAGACCTTTTGGCTCGATTTTGTGTCATTCCAATCGCATTATTTTCAGATTCAATTAAAGAGATGCCACTGAAGGCATTAATCGATTTCTTTTGATGTTGAGAAATATCGTTCGAACTTGAGCTTCGAAATTGTTGCACCATAGTGTTGGCATTACCACTTTGAAATGCACGAATTTTATTCCTATCACTCATCATCACAGTGAGCAAAGAAATATTTCGTCGATTGCTTTGTTTATTGGTATACTGATTCGCTAAAGCCTCTCTAGCTGATATATAACCTTTATTTGCTAGGCCGTTTTGCAAAATTAATAGTCTGTTCAGATCGCTGTAGAGCCCATTAATTCGTAGAGTATTTTGATCTCCCTCTTGAAATAAGCTCATTCGATTCAAATTTGACAGGGCCCAAATTAAAGTCATACGATTCAAGAACCCTTTTTGAATTGACTGTAATACATTCTCATTGCTTAAAAAGAGACCATTTAGTGAAGCATTAAAATAACCAGTTTGATTAATCCATAGTTTATTTTGGTTTGAATTTGCCTCTAATGTTGAAAAAGCTCTATTGATTCTTCCGTACTGTGTAGTAAGCTGGGAATTGGCATCGGAGTTGAAAATAGAATTTACGACTCTGTTTAATCTCCCAATTTGAATGTTTTGATTTCTATTATTATTCGAATTGCGATCAATTAGGGTTCCACTGGAATTAAAACTTCCTAATTGCTTAGAGATCGCAATACTCCCATCTGAACTCCCTGTTATTAAACTTGTTATTCCGTTAGCTGTTCCTCTTTGCACACTGAGTATTTTGGCAAAGTCAGAAAATGAAATAATTTGAATACCAAAGTTGTTATCTCCTTTTTGAACGCTTTTAAATCGTGAAAAGTCGGTTCCTTTAAAAGCCAGGGCATATAGATTATTACGCAGACCTAATTGTCTAAACTTAAAACTATTGTTATCTGAGTTATCAATGAAGAATAAATCAAATTGATTTTCAAAACCCTCTTGAAAGCTAGATACAAGATTGAATCCACTTTCTTTAACTGAAGCATTTGACTCGTTAGCTGTTCCCTTTTGAGAAACTGTAATGTCATTACTATTTGAACTCAGTAATACAACATTTGACTTATTCTCTTGAGCAAAAGCCCCTGCAAAACAAAAAAGTATTAAAAGAAATATTCGCATCATAATTCTATTAAATATATAGAATCAATCTCTTGGTGTGCAGATATTTACGAGCATCTTGTCAGAGAATTATTAACACAGATTAATATAATTTTTTAATCCCCTTAAAAACAAGGCTTTTCGCAATTAGTTCAAAAAAAAATTACACTCTAATTAAATGTTGAGATAATTCTTACCCAACTTCATGTGTCCTATTCCAAATAAAAAAAGCCCCTCGATGAGGGGCTTTAATTAACGACAATCGGTCGTAATATTTACAATATGATGTTCTCTTTTAGTTCATCTGAGTAACAGTAACTGCATTACTAGTACCTACAATGTTAACTGAACTTGAGTGCAATTGACCCATCTGAGAAACACTTGTTGAATTCATACTTCCAAACTGTGCAATAACACTTAGGTTAGCCGTACCCACCTGTGTTGCATCAGCCTCATTAGACAGTCCTGACTGAACAATAAAAGAAGCGTTAGCAGTTCCAGTTTGCTCACTTGAAGCGTCGTTTCCATTTCCGTCTTGAAGCGTAATAGCTAAGTTGAAAGTTCCTTCTTGAGTAGAAGATGCAGTATTTTCATCTCCTGCTTGAGCAATAGCCGCAAAGTTAACTGGACCTTGCTGATCAATTTCACCATCATTACTAGTTCCTGCTTGAGCAATAATTGCAAAAGATGTATCTGACATGCCTCTTTGAACGATTACGGCTCTGTTCTTATCTCCTGATTGAAGCGTAACTGCCGCACTAAATTCTCCTGCTTGTCTAATACGAACTCTGTTTTTGTCACTTCCTGGAGCAATAACAGTAAGAGCTAAATTATCGTCTCCTGTTTGATTGTGCTTAGTAGTATTGCTATCAGAGTTAGCTATAGGAGCTGTGTAAGACTTGTTGTAGTCACCTGACTGTAAAACTGTTACAGAATTCATGTCTGAGTCTCCTAAAATCCAAGCTCTAGCGTCATTTTCCATTCCTGATTGTTCTACGTATACATCATTCATATCTGATCCACCTGCAATAATTAATCCTGAAGCGTTTTCTTCACCATACTGATAAACAGTTACAAAGTTCTCATCTGAACCTGCCACCAAAATTCCTGAATACTCAGAAACTCCCGCCTGGCCCGTATACACGTCGTTACCGTCTGAGTTTAAAAGAACAGTATTAGACATTGACTCCTCGTCAAAAATTTGTTCAGTTGCAACAATGTTATCATCAGAACCTCCCACAACTGTTAATGCGCTTGATCTGACAGACTCCTCTTGTTTTGAAAAAAGAACGTTAGAATTTGAACCGAATGCTAATATTGTATTATCAGTATTTCTTGAAAAATCAGACCAATTGTAAACATCATTTCCGTCAGAATTCACTAATGCTGTTACTTGTGAAGTTCTTCTAGAGCCCCATGCGTCGTGTTCTACAAAGTTATCATCTGAACCATACACTCCGATGAACGAAGATGTGTTGTAGGAATCAAAAAGTGGAAAAAAGCCAAAAAGTAAAAAACCTTGCTCTTGATCGATAATATTGTTATCTGATCCAGCTAAATCAATCACACTCTCATTTCTGTTTCCAATTTGAACTTGACTGATAGAATTACCATCAGAACCATAAAGACTTAAACCATTGAAGTTTCTATTTCCAAATTGGGCTGCATAAGATTCATTATCATCAGACATATAGTATCCTGTTAGAGTGATATTTCTGTTACCGTAAGAGTCTGCGGCATACACGTCGTTACCATTTGATCTCCACATTTCGATAGCGTTAATGTTGCGATTACCAATTTGCCATTGAGAAACGTAATTGTCATCAGATCTAGTCATACTTTGTAATCCAAGGTTCAAACTACCAACTTGATAAGCTTCGTTGAAGTTACCGTCTGATCCTCTACGCACAAGGATACCTGAAGCATTAGCTACACCATCTTGTTCTACGTCAACTACATTATCATCAGAATTTCTTGCTACTCTTACACCTGAAGCGTTAAAGAATAAGTTTTGAGAAACAGACACAGAATTATTGTCAGAGCGATCATGAACTCTTACACCAGAAAGGTTAAATGCACCGGTTTGAGAAACAGAAACATCGTTACCATCTGATCTACGAGTTAATAACACAGCAGAACCATTAGGACCACCATTTTGGTCGACTGATACTTCGTTATCATCAGAACTTAAAAAAGCCCCTACATATGAGCCATTAAATAAGCCCATTTGGTCAACGCTAACAATATTTCCATCAGAAACAATATCTACAAGCGAAGTGTTTGTATTACCAGCTTGCATCACATCAACCTCATTGTCATTACCGACAATGTCTACGTCAGAATCATTGTTTTGTGCTACTGCGAAGGCAGCTGTAAACACAAAAGCAAATGTCATTAGATTTTTCATATTTAAGTTTTAATTAAGGTTTATGTGAAACAAGAAACAAACAATAAAGAGCAGTAAAAAAGCTTTTAGCTGCTGTTTCAAAATATTTTCTTCACCGCATGTTCATAAAATGCTTGAATAACCAGTATTTACAGGGGGTTTTAAAGTGACTGTATAATTTCAAGAATTGTTTATAGTGGTAAAATTCAAGAAAAAATTCTTACACGATTTTGTAGGATAATTGACTCTTTTATAATCAAATACACCTTTTATCGATGAATGACAAAAGCGTGTTGGGAGTAGAAGTTCGTGTTTCAAAAAAGACCAATTGGTATAAATTTGTAAGTTATTCAATATTACAACTTAGAGATTAATACCTTTTGGTATAAAAAAAACCCGAATCAAGAATGATTCGGGTTTACAATTGAAATACTTTCTTTCTATAATGACCAGGCTCGTCCTTGAGTCAATTCCTGGACATCTGCACAGCCTACGTAAGGTCCTGGTACTGGCAGATAAGCCAATACTTCTTCACCTATGTACTCTGTGTTTTTATATGCGCTGATCGCAAGGTTTCGAATTTCATTTGCAAAACTTCGAGCGGCAACCTCCTCTTCTAAAGAAGCTGTTTCGCCATTCATCTTTGCCATTTGATAGGCTTTTGAGGCTTCAGCATGCTTTTGAGCGGTTTCTTCATCTAGCTCTCCGTAGAACGAAGTCAACGCATTAGCGATCATTTCATCGCTTAAGTCATTTGCGCTGTCAACCTCAGACATGGATAATGTCTGATTCATGCATGCATTGAGTAACATTTGAACATCTGCCTTTCGGGCATCGTCAAAAGTAGCATTGGCCAACTCATCGATAAAAACGTGAACATTGAGCTCTGTTGCACTAGGTGTATCTGTCTTTGGTAATAAGACGTCTAACATCCTTCCTACATATTCTCCCTGATCTTGAGTAAAGAATTTAGGTGTCCAATCTGCAAACTGGCTGTTTTGACAACTTTCGAGAATACTTAAGAAAGTTGGAGTAGCTACGGCAAAGCCAAAAACTTTGCCCATATTTTTTAGTGCGGTTCTTCTTTCCATAATTAGATGTTTCCTTTTTTGAGTTCATTTACGGCATGATCAGCAGCTCTTGCTGTAAATGCCATGTAGGTTAGTGAAGGGTTGACACATGCTCCTGAAGTCATGAATGCTCCATCGGTTACATATACGTTCTTCACAGCATGTAATTGATTGTGTCCATTAACGACTGATGTTTTGGCGTCTCTACCCATACGAGCAGTACCCATTTCATGAATTCCATTTCCAAACCCGTAATGCGCATCATAACCCATTACGTCCTTGGCTCCAGCTTTTTTCAACATTTCGACACCTTGTTCTTGCATATCCTTACGCATCGCAAGTTCGTTGTCTCGAATTTCAGCGTCAAAGGTCACTGTTGGGAGCCCCCATTGATCAAGACGATCGTAATCTAACATCATTTTATTATCGTGGTATGGCAATATTTCACCAAAAGCAGTCATTCCGATATTCCAATCTCCAGGTTGGAAAATGGCATCTTTCAATTCGGCTCCAAATCCTTTTGTTTCTGCAATTAACTCAGTAAAATTGCCTCTAGATCCTCCTCCTTGATATCCATAACCTCTTTTAAATTCTTTCATATCAGTGCCACCACCGATGTTTCTAAAACGAGGAATGTACAATCCTGTAGGTCTTCGACCCTTGTAATATTGGTCTTCAAAACCGTCAAAGCGGCCCATCGCACCTGCTTTAAAGTGGTGATCCATGATGTTGTGCCCTAATTCGCCAGAGTCATTACCCATTCCGTTAGGAAAACGATCTGATTTTGATTGCATTAAAATGGCAGTTGAGGCCACTGCTGATGCACATAAGAAAACGACCTTAGCCTTAAATTCAAAAGTCTCTTTGGTCTCTCTGTCTATTACTTTTACACCCGTTGCTTTTTGAGTATCGGCATCGTACATGATTTCATGTACAATTGAATCTGGACGCAATGTCATATTCCCCGTAGCTTCTGCTGCAGGTAAAGTAGAACTGTTACTACTAAAATAGGCTCCAAAAGGACACCCTCTAATACAACGGTTACGAGTTTGACAACGAATACGTCCGTCTCCATCAAATTTTTTATCGCTATTGATGTGCGCTGTACGACCCATAGTCACTACTCGGCCATCCTCAAATCCTGATTCTACTTTTTCACGAAAAACTTTTTCAACACAGTTATATTCAAAGGCAGGCTCAAAAACACCATCAGGCAATTGCTTTAGTCCACGATTTTCACCAGAGACTCCAATATAAGCCTCTACTTTATCGTACCACGGCTTAATGTCTTTGTATCGAATCGGCCAATCAACTGCAATACCTTCTCGCTTATTGGCAGTAAAATCAATATCACTGTGTCTATAGGATTGTCTACCCCACATAATTGAACGACCACCTACATGATAACCACGCATCCAATCAAATTGTTTGATTTCGTTGTAAGGATGATCAATATCATCTACAAACCAATGTGCAGAAGACATTCTAGTAGTGTATCCCGTACGTGATTGTTTGGGTTGCCTTTTGAGCATTTCCTGGGTAGGCGTCTCTCCATGTGGATAATCCCAAGGATCATTATTGGCAGTTGGATAATCTTCTCTGTGTTTTACCATAGGCCCTCTTTCAAGCACCAAGGTTTTTAATCCTTTCTCGCAGAGCTCTTTAGCGGCCCATCCTCCACTGATTCCAGTTCCGACTACAATAGCGTCATAAGAGTCGCGAGGTTCGTTGTAATAGAATTTATTCATGCTTAGTCTTCGGTTTAGAATATTAAATGTATAAATTCTTGCTTAAATTTTCTACATTTATTTAGAAATCTGTCCTCACAATTGAAAACCTTATAATTTTCAAGGCTAATTTCAATAATAACAACTGTTAAAATCAATAATTTAAACCGATGCTAAACATTAATCTTACCTCAAAATATGTGCTCATTGCAGCGCTTATATGTTTTACTGCTTGTAAACAAAAAGAAACAACAGTTTCATCTGAAGAGACCGCTCCAAAATATCAACTATCACTTGCGCAGTGGTCCATGAACAAACAAATCCGAAACGGAAGTATGGATCCCTTTGACTTTGCAAAAAGAGCTAGTGAAATGGGTTTTGAAGGTATTGAATACGTCAATCAACTCTACAGGCCACATTTCGAAAATGCAGAAAGCCCTGAAGCAGGCATGCAATCCTTCATAGAAAAATCACTTGCCGCAAGCGAGGCGCACAACGTTCGCAACGTATTAATTATGATTGACGGAGAGGGAAACCTCTCAGCTGAGGATGAAGCAGAACGCAACGAAGCTGTGGAAAACCACAAAAGATGGGTTGATGCTGCTGCAGCTTTAGGGTGTCACTCTATTCGCGTTAATCTACACGGAAGTTCAGATGCGGAAACATGGATAGAAACTTCGGTGCTTGGCATGAAAGCACTTGGATCTTATGCCCTAGAAAAAAACATTAATGTCATTGTAGAGAATCACGGTGGACTTTCTTCAAATGCGGCAAAACTCTCAGAAGTCCTAAAAGCCGTAAATATGCCTAACTGCGGTTCACTGCCTGATTTCGGAAACTTTTGTATGGCCTCAGAATACGGAAGTACAGGAGAACGCACATGTACTGATGAGTACGACAAGTACCTTGGTGTTAAAGAATTAATGCCTTATGCAAAAGCGGTGAGCGCTAAAACATACACCTTTGATGAGCGAGGTAACGAGCGCAATATTGACTATGCCAAAATGATGGAAATCGTCAAAAATTCTGATTACCAAGGTTTCATTGGTGTTGAATTTGAAGGTGATGAATTATCAGAAGAAGAAGGCATCATGGCCAGTAAAGCCCTTATTGAAAAAACCTTGCTTAAATGAAAAACAGCACGCGATTACAATTGTCCCTGATGATGTTTTTAGAATTTTTCATCTGGGGCGGATGGTTTGTCACCTTCGGGATTTTTCTCAGTGAAAATTTAAATGCTAGTGGTGCAGAAGCTGCGAAAGCTTTTTCTACTCAATCTTGGGGTGCCATTATTGCCCCATTTATTATAGGCCTTATTGCAGATCGATTTTTTAACGCCGAACGCATATTGGGCGTACTTCATTTGATCGGGGCTTTTTTGATGTATCAAATGTCACAAATCACTTCATTTGAAGTGTTTTACCCTTATGTTCTCGGTTATATGATTGCCTATATGCCTACTCTGGCCTTAGTAAATTCGATTTCATTTCACCAAATGAGCGATACTGCTAAAGAATTTTCGAGCATAAGAGTTTTTGGAACTGTAGGTTGGATTTTATCTGGAATGGCTATTTCGTATCTATTTCAATGGGATAGTCAAGAAGCAATCGCTCAAGGGGCAATGAAAAACACTTTTTTAATGACAGCGGCCGCATCGGCTCTCTTGGGTGTTTTTAGTTTTTCCCTTCCCAAAACCCCGCCATCTACACAGAAAGAAAATGTCAGTTTAGTTAAAATATTAGGATTAGACGCCTTGAGTTTATTAAAAGAGCGCAACTTTTTAATCTTTTTTGTCGCCTCTGTTTTAATCTGTATTCCTCTGGCATTTTACTATCAAAACGCCGCTCCTTTTTTAAGTGAAATTGGTATGGCTAATCCCGCGGCTAAAATGTCTATCGGTCAAATTTCAGAGGCCCTATTCATTTTAGCGCTTCCTGTTTTTTTCAAAAGATTTGGTTTCAAAAAAACCATTTTAATCGGTATGCTCGCTTGGGGAATTCGCTACCTACTTTTTGCCTATGGAGATGTTGATGAAAAAGCCTATATGCTTCTCATTGGTATTGCCCTGCACGGCATTTGTTATGACTTCTTTTTTGTGTCGGGACAAATTTATACCGATGCAAAGGCTAGTGAGGAAAACAAAAGTGCTGCTCAAGGTCTTATCACTCTGGCTACTTATGGAGTTGGAATGCTCATAGGATTTGAGATCGCTGGAGGTATAGCTGATTACTATCTTATAGATGAAATACACGATTGGAAAAGCATATGGCAGGCACCTGCACTATTTGCTGTTTTGGTGTTTGTGCTATTCAGCCTTACTTTTAAAGATGAAAAAATAGACTATAACTCTTAATAAACTAAACATGCCCAAAAGAATAAAATTAGGAATACTTGGAGGTGGTGGAGATTCCCTTATTGGTATCGTTCACCGAATAGCCGCATACATGCACGATGATTACGAAATCATCGGAGGTGTTTTTAATCCAGATAAAGCCATCAGTCTTGAATTTGCAAAAGAGATTGATATTCCAACGAATCGCATCTATGCCACTGTTGAAGAGCTTGTAGAAGAAGAATTAAAACTTCCCGAAGGGGAACGCGTTGAAGTGGTGAGTATTTTGACGCCCAACTTTCTGCACTATCCAATGGCTAAAACCCTTATGCAAGCGGGAATAAATGTCATTTGTGAAAAGCCGATGACCATGACTCACGACGAGGCCAAAGAACTGTTGGCGATTCAGCAAGAAAAAAATGTCCTTTTTGCTCTTACGCATACCTATACGGGATATCCCATGGTTAGGCAGATGAGGCAAATGATCAAAGCTGGTCTTATCGGTAAGGTACAAAAACTGGATGCACAATATTATCAAGGTTGGATCAACCCTATCATACACGATGAAGAAAAACGCAAGGCCACTTGGAGGCTAGACCCAACAAAATCAGGTATCAGCTGTTGTATCGGTGATATTGGCACACACGCCTTTCAAATGCTTGAATACACTTCTGGCCTTAAGATCAAAAGCATTTTAGCAGACTTTAACCATGTATACGGCGACAATGAAATGGACGTAGACGGAACCATTCTCATACGTGTTGAAGAGCATGTCAAAGGAGTTATACGTGCTTCGCAAATAGCAACCGCCGAAGAAAACAATTTCACTGTGGCCATTTACGGTAAAACAGGAGCTTTAAAATGGGAACAAGAAAATCCCAACTACCTCTATTTCTTGCAAGAAGGCAAACCTCTACAAGTGCTCAAACCCGGACATCAGTACAATTTTGAGCAATCTTTAGAAGCGTCTAAGATTCCTCCCGGACATCCAGAAGGTATTTTTGATGCCATGGGTAATATCTACAGAGGAATGGCCAAAGCAATTAGAGGCGAAGAAGTAGATTCAGGAGCTTATCCCGGGGTTCACGATGGTGTTCGCGGTTTAAATTTTATCGAAGCAACCGTTGCATCACATGGCCAAGGTAATGTTTGGATTAAACTAGACGACTAAATATAAATTATGAAAACAATTAAAGGACCTGCAGTCTTTCTAGCGCAATTTGTCGACAGTAAAGCGCCCTTTAACACCTTGGACGGAATGTGCAAGTGGGCGGCAGATTTGGGCTATAAAGGAATTCAAATCCCGACATGGGAGCACTTTTTAATCGATTTAGATTTGGCCGCCGAAAGCCAAACCTATTGCGATGATTTAAAGGGAAAAATCAACTCCTACGGACTTGAAATCACTGAACTTTCTACGCATCTTCAGGGGCAATTGGTTGCGGTGCATCCGGCCTACGACATTATGTTTGATAATTTTGCACCTGATGCGGTTAAAAACAATCCTAAGGCAAGAACGGAATGGGCTGTTGAAACTGTGAAAAAAGCAGCAACAGCCTCTCGAAGATTGGGTATAAAAGCACATGCTACCTTCTCTGGAGCTTTGTTGTGGCATACTGCCCACCCTTGGCCTCAAAGACCACCTGGTTTAGTTGAAACCGGATTTGCGGAACTGGCGAAGAGGTGGATGCCTATATTGAATCATTTTGACGAGGAAGGTGTAGATGTGTGCTATGAAGTTCACCCCGGTGAAGACATTCATGATGGAGATACTTTTGAGCGCTTTTTAGAGGCGACAGGAAATCACAAAAGGGTAAATATTCTCTATGACCCCAGTCATTTCATCCTCCAACAATTAGACTACATCACCTACATCGATCACTATCACGAGTTTATCAAGTCTTTTCACGTAAAAGATTCCGAGTTCAATCCTACTGGAAAAAAAGGAGCATTTGGCGGTTATAACGACTGGCAAGATCGCGCAGGTCGCTACCGTTCGCTCGGAGATGGTCAAATTGATTTTGCAACCATCTTTTCGAAACTCACACAGTACGGATGCGATGTTTGGGCAGTTATGGAATGGGAATGCTGCATCAAAAGTCCTGAACAGGGAGCGCGTGAAGGTGCACAATTCATCGCAAAACACATTATAGAAGCCACAGAAAAAACGTTCGACGATTTTGCTGGAGGCGATTTAGATCAACAAAAATTAAACAACATTTTAGGCATATGAGAACAATAGTATTAAGCACTTTAGCAACTTTAGTATTGCTGGGATGCAAGAACAACGCAAAACAAACAGAAGAAGACAAATCAATGGACTCAGAGAAAGAAACAACCTCTTTAGAATGGGAAACCTTGTTTGACGGAACTTCATTTGACAACTGGAAAGTATACAATGGAGGTGAAGTGGTTGAGCCATGGAGTATTGAAGAAGGTGCAATGGTATTTAACCCTCCTGCTGAACGTCCACAAGGGGCAACCTATAACTTGATATCAAAAAACACTTACACCAATTTTGTACTCTCCATGGAATGGATGATTGCCGAAGGTGGGAATAGTGGAATATTTTGGGGGATTCACGAATCTAAAGACTTCTTTGCTCCCTATCAAACGGGTCCTGAAATTCAAGTTCTCGACAATGAGAGACATCCAGATTCAAAAAATGGCCTCAATAGACATGCAGGAGCCCTTTACGACATGGTAGAACCGAGTGAAGATGTCACCAAACCTGCCGGTGAATGGAATACATGTACCATAAAAATTGACCACGTAAATAATATTGGTGAAGTTACTTTAAACGGAACCGTAATTGTAAGTTTCGCTCTAGACGGAAGCGAGTGGGACGAAATGGTCGCCAATTCAAAATTTGCAACTTGGGAAGGTTTTGGCGCGTATCCTAATGGACACATCGGTGTGCAAGATCACGGAGATCGAGTGGCTTATAGAAACATTAAAATCGCAAAATTGTAATGAAAAAAGGTTTTGTAGTGCTAAGTATAGGCTTAGGATTATTTTTTACCTCTTGTGGAACAGCACAAGAGGAAGAAGCTAATAGTAATGTCAATACCTCAAACCCTTTTGGATTGTTTGAAGGTGAGGAACCTACGACTCCAGGCAAAACGGAGTTTTATGAGCCTGTTCCTCCAAGAGTGCGTCCGGGAGAGATGGGTCTTCCGCCATCGGATGCCATCGTTTTATTTGACGGAAGTGATTTAGAGCAGTGGCAGAGTTCAGTGACCCAAGGGCCAGCTGAATGGATACTTAACGATGACGGCAGTATGACCGTAAAAGACAAATCTGGTGATATCGAAACTAAAGAACACTTTGGAAGTGTTCAATTACACCTCGAATGGAGATCGCCAAGTGAAATCCAAGGCTCTAATCAATCCAGAGGGAACAGCGGTGTCTTTCTTCAAGGTCTTTATGAAGTTCAGGTTCTTGACAACAACGATAACCCGACTTATGTCAACGGGCAAGTAGCCTCTGTTTATAAACAGTCTGTGCCTCTAGCCATGGCTTCTGTGCCTTCTGGTGAGTGGAATTCCTATGATATTATTTATCACAAGCCTGAGTTTAGCGACCAAGGTGAAAAAATAAAATCGGCAACGGTAACTGTACTTCACAACGGGGTCTTAGTTCAAGACCATTTTGAAATATTGGGAACTACCGAATACATCGGATGGCCAAAAAATAATGCACATGGGGATGGTCCGCTGATTTTACAAGACCATGCGGATGAGTCCCGAGTGAGCTATAGAAACATTTGGATCAGACCTTTAGATTAAAGCCATTGGTTTAATCCTTAATTTTGCCTTCAAATTAGTGTATGATACATTCCATGACCGGCTATGGAAAATTCCAAGGCCAAATCGAACACAAAAAAATCAGCATTGAGATAAAGGCGCTTAACGGCAAGAATCTAGATTTGATGATTCGCCATCCTCAGGTCTATAAAGAAATTGAGTTAGACATGAGAAAGATGCTGTCAACTGAGCTCAATCGAGGCAAAGTCGAGGTCTTTATACACGTTGAAAACAACTCAGGTCACAGTGCAACGAATATCAATAAGGCCTTAGTTAGGAGCTATATGGAGCAGTTAGCTGATATAGTTTCCACCGACGAGCAGAGCACTCTTCAAATTGCAATGCGACTTCCCGACGTTATGCAAAGTAGCCGTGAAGAAATTGAGGAGGCAGAAAAAAACTTTGTTTTAGAGGGTCTTAGGAAAGCAGCTAAGCACCTCAACGAATTTAGAGCTCAAGAAGGAGAAGCTCTAGCAGCCGATCTTATTTATCGAATTGAAGCCATTTCAACCTCTCTTGAAGAAGTCGAAAAAATTGATGTGGTTCGCAAAGAAGAAATTCGTTCTCGCATGGAAAAGGCAGTAGCTGAAATCAAAGAATCAGTAGATGAAAATCGATTTGAACAAGAACTCATTTACTACCTCGAGAAATACGATATTACTGAAGAAAAAGTAAGGCTCCACAACCACCTCTCTTATTTTGTAGAGACTTTGAACAACGCACAGTCTTCGGGAAAGAAGCTTGGCTTTATCGCTCAAGAAATCGGACGAGAAATCAATACTATAGGTTCTAAATCGTATCACGCTGCCCTGCAAAAAGTAGTGGTCATCATGAAAGACGATCTAGAGAAAATCAAAGAACAATTGTTAAATGTCCTTTAACACCGAAAAACTTATCATTTTCTCTGCCCCATCTGGAAGTGGTAAAAGTACTATTGTCAATCACTTGCTGTCTAAAACAGAAATGCCCTTAGCTTTTTCTATTTCAGCGACCACACGATCGCCTAGGGATCACGAAAAAGATGGCGTTCACTATTATTTTTTGAACAGCACGAAATTTAAAGAGGACATTGCAGCGGAAAAATTTATCGAATACGAAGAGGTTTATCCCGATTTATTTTATGGCACCTATAAAAGTGAAATCAAGCGAATTTGGGATTCTAAACAAGCCGTTGTCTTTGATATCGATGTTGCCGGAGGCATCGCCTTGAAATCTAAATTTCCAAAAGAAAGCCTGTCGGTATTTATTCAACCTCCTTCTGTCGAAGAACTCGAGCGAAGACTTCGTATGCGCAATACTGACCGAGAAGAAATCATACAAATGCGCGTTGCAAAAGCAAAAGAAGAATTACTAACAGCTTCAAGGTTTGATGTGATTTTAAAAAACGATGACTTACCGACGGCATTGAAAGAAGCCGAAGATTTGGTCTCCCAATTTTTAAAGGCTTAAGCATGAAAAAGGTAGGATTGTTTTTTGGCACCTTTAACCCTATTCATCAGGCGCATCTAATTTTGGCAAATCATCTGGTAGAAAATTCATTAATCGAAGAACTTTGGTTTGTTATCAGTCCGAGAAGTCCTTTCAAATTAAAGCAACAAATGCTTTCGAACAACCACAGGTATCAAATGGTTTACGAGGCTATTGCTGAATATCCCAAATTTAAGGTGAATACCATTGAGTTCGACCTTCCTCAACCCAACTACACCATTGACACCTTAGTTCGACTTGAAGAAAAATACCCGAATCACGAATTTTACTTGATTATGGGCGAGGATAATTTGGCACATTTTCACAAATGGAAAAACGCAGATGTCATTTTAGAACATTACCATATCATGGTTTATCCAAGGGTTCAAAAGACTGAAATTCAAGAAAAATACACCGACCACCCCAAAATCATTTGGACGGACGGACCCATTTTAGAATTGTCGTCTTCTTATGTGCGCAAACAAATCAAAGAATCAAAAGAATACCGCTCATTAGTGCCACCTGAAGTATTTAAATATATAGACGAAATGAATTTCTATCGCAAATGAATTGGCCCGCGCTTTTATCTTTAAAACGATTTGGTGATCAATCTAGTCGACTCCGAAGTCAACAAGATGAGACACGTTTGGGTTTTGAAGTAGATTACGATAGAATTATATTCTCAAAATACTTTAGATCGCTTCAAGACAAAACTCAGGTCATGCCACTTGTGGTCAGTGGAACGCACCATAAATCGTTCGCTCATACTCGTCTTACCCACTCTTTAGAAGTTTCGGTTGTAGCTAGGAGTTTGGGTAGATCGGTTGGTGAGGTTATACTACAGCGACATCCGGATTTGCAAAAACAAGGGTATCGCTTTAATGATTTTGGTGCTATTGTGGCTGCAGCAGCCTTAGCTCATGATATCGGAAACCCTCCATTTGGACACAGTGGCGAAAAGGCTATTGGTCATTTTTTTCTTGAAGAAGAAGGTCGCCAATATCAATCCAAACTCAGTGAGGCCCAATACAATGACCTCACCCGATTTGAGGGTAATGCCAATGGATTTAAATTGCTGAGCGCTTCTCGATTAGGAGTCCCGGGTTCGCTTAGGTTGAGTTATGCCACATTAGGAGCCTTTATCAAATACCCCAAGGCGAGTATTCCACACCGACCTAGCCCACATATTGCAGACAAAAAATTCGGTTACTTTCAATCTGAAAAAGACTTTTTTCTCGAATTAGCAAAAGAATTAGAATTGCTCGAAAATCCTTCTTCAACGAACAGTTTTTACCGTCACCCTCTGGTGTATTTGGTAGAGGCTGCCGATGATATCTGCTATACACTTATCGACTTTGAAGATGCGGTAAATTTGGGCTTTATAGCAGAATCTATAGCACAAGAAATTCTGCTGTCAATAACAGAAAGAGTCGTGGATTACAACAAATTCAAACTACTGCCCTCGACTGCAGATCGCATGAGCTATCTAAGAGCTCTAGGTATTAATGTGCTTCTTCAGGAGGTTAAGAATTTGTTTTTAGATGCAGAAAACGCCATTTTATCGGGAACACAACCCAATGATTTAATCAGTGCTTCGGCCTATACCAAACAACTCAACGATATCAGCAAATTGAGTGTAACTCATTTTTATAAGGCCTCCGAAGTGATTGATAAAGAAATAGCAGGATACCAAATGCTTAGCGATATTTTAAAGGCGAGTAGCGATGCCTTGGTTCATCTTTTTGAAGACTGCTGTAGCGTCTACGATAAGCTTTTGCTCAGTCAAATACCAGAGGAATACAAGAGCAATATTGATTCTATCTACGATGCGCTTATGGCTTCGAGTTGCTTTACGGCGAGCTTGAGCGATTCTCAGGCTATCGCCCTAAGTAAAACCCTAAGAGGATTGATCCACTAAAGCGTTAAGAGCTTCTACACTGATATTTTGATGTTTAAATAGGGTTGAAGTTGTACCGTGCGGAACAAAATTATCCTCGATACCCTTGCAGTACACCTTTCCTTGGTAAGCCTCATCAAAAGCGAGTTGTTTGATGCTTTGGCCCACTCCTCCTTTTAAGACGCCATCTTCGAGAGTAATAACGATTTGATGTGCCTTTAAAAATGCAGTGATTTCATCACTGTTTAGTGGCTTTAGCACCCTTAAATTAAACACAGAAAATCGCTGCTGATCTGAGCGTTGTGCAAGAAAAGCGTCTACAATTTTATGCATACTTCCCGAGGCGATAATTCCGATACTGTCCCCCTTTTTCGACCACTGATTTCGACGTAAGCTCTTTGTAGATTTTTGACCTTCAAGGGTCTTTAACTCAGAATAACCTCTGGGGTAACGCAGGGCCACAGGATGATTCAACGAGCCTTGCTCGTGTGCTGCTTTTAATTCAAAGAGTAAATGCTGTAATTCCTGACCATTCGCAGGGCTTAAGATTTCAATATTGGGAATACAACTCAAGTAAGCAATGTCAAAAACCCCGTGATGGGTTGGACCATCATTCCCAACCAAGCCCGCGCGATCTATACAAAATACAACGGGTAAATTTTGAAGCGCGACATCGTGAATGATTTGATCGTAGGCCCTTTGTAAAAAGGTGGAATAAATAACGCAACAAACAAAATCACCTTGTGTGGCAAGACCTGCAGACAAGGTAACTGCGTGCTGTTCTGCAATTCCAACATCAAAACACTGCTGGGGAAATTCAGCTAATACTTTGGTTAGACCGCTTCCAGTAGACATGGCAGGAGTGATGACTTTCACATTGGCATCAATATTACAAAGTTCAAATAAGGTCTGCCCAATGATTTCTTGAAATTTTAAAAAGGATTTTTTGGTCTCAAAACGCTGACCTGTTTGCGGCTGAAACTTACCTGGAGCGTGATAGGTTACCTGATCTTTTTCAGCCGCCTTTAGCCCCTTGCCTTTAACGGTTTTAAGGTGCAAGAGTCGTGGACCCTTAAGTGATTTGAGGGCTTTTAAAGATGCTATTAACATAGGGAGGTCATGACCATCTATGGGTCCAGAATATTGAATTTTAAAGGATTCAAAAAAGGATTGAATTGAACTTGAACCCTTAGAAAAATGATCTTTAAGCGCTCCTACACTCGGATCAATTCCCATGGCGTTGTCGTTGAGAATCACCAATACATCGGCTTTAGATTCTCCTAGATGGTTTAAGGCTTCAAAGGCCATTCCACTAACAATCGAAGCATCACCAATAATAGCGACAGCATGAGCTCCGTTGTTTTTGAGCTTTTGAGAGAGCGCCATCCCCATTGCAGCTGATATCGAGGTACTGCTATGACCAGCACCGAAGGAATCGTATTTGGATTCTGTGCGACTCAGAAATCCACTTAAACCTTCGAAATCTCGAATGCTATCGAAATCTTGAGCTCGACCTGTGAGTAGTTTATGACCGTAGGCCTGATGACCTACGTCCCACACGAGCTGATCAATTTCGGCATCAAATACATGATGTAGGGCTACACTGAGCTCTACGGCGCCAAGACTTGCGCCGAGATGTCCGCCTTTTTTGGCTATGGTTTCAATGATTCGCTCACGAACAAGCACAACCAGTTGTGCTAAAGCCTCGATGTCATAAGTCGAAATAGCCTTTGGAAGATCTTGCTCGTTTAAATTCTTCATAAAACAAAGGTACGATACCCTATAATTTGATTTACTTTTGAACACAGACAAATTATAAGCGCTCTTTATGGAAAGCCCTTTCGACGATCACTATTACATGAAAAAAGCAATAGCCGAGGCAGAGCTCGCATTTGAAAAAGACGAAGTGCCTGTTGGAGCCTTGATTGTCAGTAAGCAACAAATCATCGCCAAATCTCATAACCTCACAGAGTTACTTTGTGATGTAACTGCACATGCAGAGATGCAAGCAATCACAGCCGCTGCAAATTACCTCGGGGCGAAATACCTCAGATCATGTACTTTGTATGTTACCCTTGAGCCATGTCAGATGTGTGCGGGTGCGCTGTACTGGAGCCAGATTGGCAGAGTAGTATTCGCCGCAGAAGACCCCAAGCGAGGCTACAGAGCCATGGGTGCGAGTTTACATCCTAAAACACAAGTTGAGTTTGGCATTCTAGGTAGAGAGAGTCGTAAGTTATTGCAGGAGTTTTTTGATCGTAAACGGCTTTAAAAGCTCTAGATCAACAATATTTGCTTGGCTTAGACAAGCTGAACATCAGCAGCGACTATTCCTTTTTTTCCTTCAACTTCAGAATAAGTCACCTTATCGCCTTCTTTGATTTCTAAACCATTCAAAGATGAAACATGAACGAAGATTTCTTTCCCTGTTTCGTCATTAGTGATGAATCCATAACCTTTAGATTCAATAAAAAATTTAACTGTACCAGTCATTAAAATAAAATTTGATGTCACGAAGGTACATCTTTTAAAGTTGCTGAGTCCGAAAAGCTTAGCTTTTTAAGCTATTCTTTTTTTTCGGTTCTTTTTTTTGCATCTTTTCAATATTCTCGGTAGTGAGCAAATAGTCTTTCATTTCTTTGCCTTTACTCTCTACAAAAAGAAAAATGGGCATGGCCACAAAAAATAAGCCCACAGTGCCACATCCTATAAATTGATGTGCAAATGAATCAGGGGTGTTTAAGTGGTAAAGTCCGTAAGCAATACTACCCAAACAGCCGAGCACAAAGAGCAGCAATATATTGCGAAATACACGCCGTTTAAGACTCATCAGAAGTTGTATTGGTGATGCTCAATCCTAATTCTTCTAATTGAGCAGTATCTACGGCAGCTGGAGCGTCAATCATGACATCTCTACCCGCATTGTTTTTTGGAAAGGCAATGAAATCACGAATACTTTCTTGGCCTCCGAGAATGGCGACTAATCGGTCTAATCCAAATGCGATTCCGCCATGCGGAGGTGCCCCGTATTCGAAAGCATTCATCAAAAATCCGAACTGTTCCTGCGCCTCTTGTTCAGTAAAACCTAGATGTTTAAACATGGTTTTTTGAACTTCTTTATCGTGAATACGTATAGATCCGCCACCGATTTCATTTCCGTTTAATACCAAATCGTAGGCATTCGCTCTGACTGCTGCAGGATCTTTATCGAGGAGTTCAATTTGACCTTCTTTTGGAGAGGTAAATGGATGGTGCATCGCGTGGTATACCCCAGTTTCTTCATCCAACTCTAAAAGTGGAAAATCAACAACCCATAGGGGTGCAAATTCATCTGACTTGCGCAGATTGAGCTGTTCAGCCAGTTCCATTCTTAGGGCAGACATTTGAGTTCTAGTTGATTTTAGGTCTCCAGAGAGCACACAAATAAGGTCTCCTTTTTGAGCTCCACAGGCTTGTGCCCAAGCTGCTAAATCTTCTTGAGTATAGAATTTATCTACAGAGGATTTATAGCTTCCGTCTTCATTGCATTTGACATAAACCATTCCCTTTGCTCCAATTTGAGGCCTTTTCACCCAGTCGATTAAAGCGTCTATTTGTTTGCGAGTATATTCTGCCGCTCCAGGAACAGCAATAGCCACCACCAATTCAGCACTGTTAAAAACATTAAAGTCTCTGTGTTGTGCCAAGCTATTCAATTCAGCGAATTCCATTCCAAATCGAATATCGGGCTTGTCGTTTCCGTAACGCTTCATGGCCTCATCGTAGGTCATACGCGGAAATGCTCCAGTCTTAACGCCGTGAATTTCTTCGATGAGAGAAGATGTCAATCCCTCAAAAACCTGAAGGATGTCGTCTTGGGTTACAAAAGACATCTCACAGTCGATTTGAGTGAATTCAGGCTGTCGGTCGGCTCTTAAATCTTCATCTCTAAAGCACTTGACAATTTGAAAATAGCGATCTAAACCTCCTACCATAAGCAACTGCTTAAAGGTTTGAGGCGATTGCGGAAGCGCATAAAACTGACCTTGATTCATACGAGAAGGCACCACAAAATCACGGGCTCCCTCTGGTGTTGATTTAATCAAATAAGGCGTTTCGACCTCTACAAAATCCTGCTCAGACAAATAATTGCGAACCATCATACTGACCTGATGTCTAAACATCAATGCCTTTTTTACCGGATTTCGTCTGATGTCTAAATATCGATATTTCATTCGAAGCTCCTCTCCTCCATCGGTTTGATCTTCAATGGTAAAGGGAGGGAGTTTGGCCTGGTTTAAGACCTCAACGGTTTCTACCACAATTTCGATTTCTCCTGTAGGGATGTTTTGGTTTTTAGCAGAGCGTTCAACCACTTCACCTTCAACTTGAATTACGGTCTCGCGGCCGAGTTCTCTCACTTTTTCTATGAGTTCAGCGCTACTGCGTTCACTGTCTAGAATAAGTTGGGTTATACCGTATCGGTCTCTAAGGTCAATCCAAATCATAAAACCTTTGTCTCTGGATTTCTGAATCCAACCTGAGAGTTTGACCTTTTGGCCACAGTCTGAAACTCTTAATTCACCGCAATTATGAGATCTATACATGCTTCGATTTAATTTGAAACAAAAATAGTCAGTCCTAATGATTCTACTTGAACATTTTTTAAAATGTTAGCTAATGTTAATTTAATGTAAACTATTTGTAAATTTTTTGTATATTTGAAATGAATTTAAAGGAAAGCCATATGAAAAGAATGATAATTAGCATGATTATAGTACTGTCTTTACAGTTGAGTTATGCACAAGAAAGCAGCGCAGAAACTAAAGAAATCACTACTACACTTAAGGTGTATAAGCAAGAAGCCAAAAAGAAAGATCTTCAAGGTTTAACTGAAGTCACCTATTTTCACTCTAATGGTGAAATAGCACAAACCGGCTTTTTAAAAGATGGAAAACCTCACGGTGAGTGGACGCAGTATGATCCTAAAGGCCTAAAAATCGCAAGTGGTAGTTATAAAAACGGTAAACGACAGGGCAAGTGGTTGTTTTGGAATTACGATACCCTTGACGAAGTTACCTTCAACAACAATAAGGTAGAGCGCATTACCAAATGGAACAATACCAGCGTAGTGAGTAAGAATTAAAACAAAAAAGGTCCGAAACCATTCGGACCTTTTTTATTATGAAGCCATAGCAGTTTGCTGTGGCTTTTTTAATACTCTTAATTTAAGGCGGTAACTGATGTGAAATAAGACCGGGACTATAATCAATGTGAGGAAGGTTGCGATGACCAAACCAAAGATTACCGTCCAAGCCAAAGGACCCCAGAAAATAACATTATCTCCACCCACATAAATTTTAGGATCAAAATCAGCCATTAGGCTAATGAAATTGATGTTTAAACCTATGGCCAAAGGAATCAATCCTAAGACTGTAGTTACAGCTGTTAAGATTACTGGTCTTAATCGTGCCTTACCCGCCTGAATTACACAAGCAGTAAATTCAGTTATCCCTAAATAATCTTCAGCTTGCAGGCCTAATTCTTCTTTTTTACGCTGAATTAAAATGTCGGCATAGTCCAAGAGTACAACACCGTTGTTCACTACAATTCCGGCTAGAGCGATGATTCCCATCATAGTCATCATGATGACAAAGGGCCATCCTGTAAGCATCAACCCTCCAAAAACACCAATAAGACTCAAGAAGATGGCAATCATAATAATCATAGGTTTTGAAAGCCCCTTAAATTGGAAAATCAAAATCAACATAATAAGTCCAAGACCTGTAAAAAATGCCCCCATCAAAAAGTCTTGTTGTTTGTTCTGCTCTTCGATTTGGCCGGTGTAATCGATAGAAACTCCTCTTGGTAGAGCTTCAAATCCTTTCATGTGCTCTTGAATTTCCGCTACAATTTCAACAGCATTTCCGCCTGGTTTTAATCCAGAATAAAGGCTGACCACTCGTTCACCGTCTTTGTGTTTAATTGCGCTAAAGGTCGAAGTGTTTTTACTCGAAGCGAGCGCAGAAATTGGAATCTCTTTAATTTGGCCATCGGCCATATCTCTAAAAATAACGCGCTGATCAAAAAGTGCTGAATTGTTATAACGTTGCTCTTGATTAAATCTGACATTGATGTCATAGTCTTCTCCTTCTTTCTTATAGACTCCAGCTTTGTCTCCAAATAATGATCTGCGCAACTGCATTCCAATTTGGCCGACAGCGACATTTAACTCTCCTGCTTTTTGACGATTGACCAAGACCTCCATAGAAGGTTTGTCTTTGTTGACATCTACTTTGAGACCTTCCATTCCGGCCACATTTTTCTTATTGATAAATGCGCTGATTCGCTCGGCAAGACTGATCAGTGTATCGTAATTCTGACCCTCTAATTCAATGTTTACAGGATAACCTGAAGGAGGTTCAACCAGGTCTTTTTCGACTGAAATGGTCACCCCTGGATAGATTCCAGCGAGTTCTTCTTGAATTTGTTTTCTTAAGGATTCAGAATCTAATCCCTTTCTAAATTTAAACTCTTTCATGCCCAAGGTAATTTTTCCTCGGTGTGGCATATCAGAAATTAAACCGGTTTCGGTAAACGGGTTTTCAGCACCTCGACCGACTTGAGCAATGTTGTATTCGACAAGCGCATTTTCATTTTCTACGATGTAAGCATCATCTTTGACGATTTCAGCAACTCGCTTTTCAATTGCTTTGGTAATCGTATTGGTTTTTTCTATTGCAGTACCCTGAGGGTATTCAATATAGACGAATATTTGATTGGGAATGTTGTCTGGAAAAAACTCAATCTTCGTTCTGCCACTGCCCACAGAAGCGCCAAAACTCATAAAGGCCGCAATGAGCAACATCAAAGTAGCTGCAAAAAAGAAATAGACATTTCTTCCTCTCAGGGCAAATTTTAATTGTTTCTCGTAAAAGTTTTCGAAACGCACCAAGGTAATGGTCTGAAATTTATACGCCCAGCGTCGAATCCCGTAACGGTAAATCCAGAACATGGCTGAAACAACAATCATTAGCGTTCCAAGACCTCTTAGTGGCCCTCCAATTAGAATGATAAACAGGCCAAGACCCCCGAAAATTGAAGTCATTCTCACTAGTGTTTTAAAAGGGATTACAGTGTCTCCAACAGTCATAAACTTTGAAACCAACATCGAATTGATAAATATGGCCACAAAAAGTGAAGAACCTAAAACCACCGAGAGTGTGATTGGGAAATAAATCATGAATTGGCCCATAACCCCAGGCCAGAGACCTAAGGGAACAAAAGCCGCTACTGTTGTAGCCGTTGAGATGATAATCGGTACTGCAATTTCTCCGATTCCTTGTTTTGCAGCTTGAACGCGACTCATGCCCTCTTGTTCCATGAGTCGATAGACATTTTCAACCACCACTACTCCGTTGTCTACCAACATTCCTAAGCCCATAATTAATCCGAATAAAATCATGGTATTCAGTGTATAACCTAAAGCACTGAGAATCATAAAAGACATAAACATCGACATCGGAATGGCGAAACCGACAAAAATGGCGTTTTTGAACCCTAAAAAGAACATTAAAACACCTACCACGAGTATAATTCCAAAGATGATGTTGTTGACCAAATCATCTACTTGGCTCAAAGTTCTTTCACTAGAATCGTTGGTGATACTCAAATCGAGATTAGGCGGAAAGTAATTTACTCTTGCCTCTTCTACAATGGCTCTAATTTTTTCAGAAGCCTTGATGGCATTTGCTCCAGAACGCTTTTTGATATCGAGCATTACCACACTTTGACCTTTCTCTCGGGCATAAGTAGTCGTCTCTTTTGGTTTGAATTTCACCTCTGCGATATCTTTCAAATAAACGGCTCCACGTTCAGATTTTACCACAAATTCTTCGAGCTCAACGGGCTTTTGAATCTCACCTAAGACGCGTATGGTTCGACGTTGTCCACTGCTGACTAAATTACCCGCAGAGAGGGTCATATTTCCGTTGCGAATACTATTGATTACATCGTCAAAACTCACCTGTGCAGACATCATTTTGTAAATGTCTACGGCGACCTCCACTTCTTTGTCTTGTACACCTCTAAGATCTACGCCCTTGACCTCTTCTACTTTTTCAATATCGTCTTCTAAGTATTCCGCAAAGGCCTTGAGTTGTTCTACAGGATAATCTCCACTTAGATTTACATTTAATAGCGGTATAGCTTCTGATATGTTCAGATCGAATACACTTGGTTCAACCTTAGCTCCGTTAAATACGGGCCAGTCTTCAGAGGCTTTTTCAGCATCAACCTCGTCTTTTACCCTTTGTTCGGCTTCAGGAATCGAAAGTTCTTGATCAAACTCAACAGTGATAATCGCATAATCTTCCTGAGAAGTAGAAACCACTTCGACCACATCAGAGATGTTTTTCAATCGATCTTCTAGGGGATCGGCTATGAGACGTTCCATATCTTCTGCCGTATTTCCCGGATAGATGGTACTGATAAAAATCTTAGTCTCTTTTACTTCGGGAAACTCTTCTCTAGGCATAGAGAGGTATGAAGAAACCCCGATAAACAAGAAGAGTGAAATCATGACATAGATTACAGATGAATTATCTATGGCCCATGAAGAGGGTTTAAACTCTTTTATTTTGTGTTTTAAATTATCCATTTTTACTTCTCTAGGCTGCTTACTATTTCAACTTCTTGATTGTCTCTAACTCTACGTGCTCCCTCAGCGACTAAACGATCGCCAACAGCTATTCCCGAAGTCACTTCCATGAGGTCGCCTTGGGATTCTCCGGTTTCAACAATTCGTCTTTGCACTGTGGTTTTATTATTCTTGTTTTCGATCACATATACGAATTGATTGCCCTCGGCATTTTCTGAGAGTAGACTTTGAGGAATCAACATGGCATTTTCATTGAAGTAATCTCGAATTTGAACCTTGGCAGTTAAATTGGGTTTAATGTCTTCATTTTCGTTACTTAGCTGTACTTGGGCTTTAAAAGATCTATTGCCTGGATTGATAAAACTCCCTGTATGATGAATAGTGGTTTCAACTGTTCTGTTTAAAACAGGAATGAACACCTTGGTTTTTGTGCCGTTTACTACGGTGGCTACATAGGCTTCAGGTACATCGACCTCGAGGTACATTTCAGTTAGATTTACTACCCGAAAAAGTGCTGAGCCAGCACCGGGTGCTACCACTGCTCCCTCTTCAAAAAAGACCTTGTCTATTCTCCCTGTAAAGGGGGCGTACACCTTTGATTTTCTCAATTGTTGCTCTAAGGATGCCTTGGCTTGAACGCTAGCTTCATAAGCCGTCTTTGATTGCAAGAACTGAATTTCAGAACCGATTTTTTGATTCCATAAACGCTCTTGTCGCTCGAAAGTAGTCTTAGCCAATGCGAGCTGCGCTTCGAGTTGGGTCAATTGACTTGACATTCCTCCATCGTCTATACTGGCAATTAATTGTCCTTTTCGGACAGTCTGCCCTTCACTGACATAAACCTTATTTAAAGTTCCGGGCATTTCAGGATAAACCAATAGGTTTTGCTTGGTTTGAACACTCCCCTGCAATTCAATAAAATGCTCAAAAGCTTGATGGGTCACTTCAAAAACACTTACTAGCGCAAGTGCACCCCTTTCTCCCATATTGGATATGGCATCGTCGAGTAGTTCAATCTGTTTTTCAATTACTATTTTATCTTCTGTTAGCTGTGCTCTTGTTGCTCTAAGCTCAACAAGGTTTCGGTCTTCAATGAGTTGTTCAACCGATTTTTGTTTATCGGCACATGCCGTCAATAACAATAGTGCAAATAATGTTGTGATGTGTTTCATATTTTTTGATTGATGATTAAAGTGATGTATTCATTAAATGTTCGAGTTCGACTCTAGAGGTAATAAGATTTTGCATCGCCATTAAATATTCTTGCTGACTCTCGTAGAGTTGGAGCTGAGCCTGTCTCAAATCAAAACTGCTGCTGATTCCTTCTTTGAATTTGATTTCATTCTTTTCAGCGATGCGCTCGGCGAGTTCTAAATTTTTTTGACTGTTATAGTACAAATCGATGGCGAGTTCATAGGCACTGCTCTTGTTGGCATAATCAAGCTCTAGAAGAGATATGGTCTCTTCTTTCTGCGTTTTAGCCTGTTCATAAGCAATTTTAGCACGCTGTGTTTGAGCTGTTCTCAAAAGCGAACTAAAAATGGGAATTTCGAGATTGACCCCGACAATAGACGACTGAAACCATTGATTGTCTTCACCTAAGAAATTAAAGGAATCTGAAAAACTGTTTTGTCCGTAAGACCAAAAAGCAGAGAGGGTTGGTAAGGCCTTACTCTTGGCCAGTTTCAATTCCAAAGAACGTTGACTATTTAAGTTTGACACCATTTTAAAATCTACATTTTGGTCTAACTCAAAACTTCTTTCTAAGAGTGCTCCGATCGCGTCTTTGGCAATCATATCATCGATACTCTCGCTGAGTTGAAGCTCGGCCGAAATCGGTCTTCCCATGACAAGGTTTAACATTTGATGACTAATTTCAACAAGACGCTTACTGTTTTTAAGTTGACTTTCTATGTTAAAGCTTGTAATTTTTAATTGTTCTAGTGCTTCTTCCTCGATGAGTCCATTTTCCATGAGTGCAGTCACCTCTACAATACTTTGATCAAGGCTGGCTTTGTTTTTTAACAACAGGGCTGTACCCGCCTCGGCAATAAGTACATTAGTGTAAGATTTTACCGTTTGGGTGCGCACTTCCATCAGGGTCTTTTCGAATAGGTTTTTACTGTAATCCAAGAAGGTTTTTGTGGCTTGTACGCCTACGATATAGCTTCCATCAAAGAGTAATTGATTCCATTGTACACTTGCATTCATCGATTGGGGTTGTCCAAAAACCACCGTGGTGTAGGTACCTGGGGCTCCTCCAAAAAATTCGGCGGGTATCTGGGCAACAGGCTGTTTTAACTGATTTTGATACTGTACAGAACCGGCAATTTGTGGAAGACCTGAGGCAATAGTCATCCACTTTTGAGCTTCAGCGTCTTTTAAGTCTCTGCTGGCATTTTTCAAATTTCGATTGAAATCGAGAGCATAAACTATGGCCTCATCTACACTAAAACGAGTGCGTTGATTTTCTTGAGCACCGATTGCTGCACTGTATAGTACGAGCATGGTGAGCAACACTTTTTTCATATTGATTTATTTTGATTGATATTGATTTAAATAAGCTAATCCTTGATCGGATGCGATTCCTCGAACGTGATAATCCAAGAAGGCTAATGTGATTTTATTGTAGTCAAAGAGACGATCTGGATATACTTTTTTATCGGAAAAAGACATATAGTTAAAAAAGTGAATGCGAGCCGTAAACTCCAAATCAAGTTCGGGGCGATAGCAACCTACTTCGATTCCTCTTTTGAGGTTTTGGGTCAAAATGCCGTGCATCATTTCAAATTTGCCTTGGCGTTGGCTCTCATAGAGCTTAGGAAAATACTTTTGCAATTGATACTGTGGCGAGCTCTTTTCATTTTTTAAGTGCTTGCGCACGACCTGTCTAATCTCAAATAGTTCTTCAATGGGATGTAAAAGCTTTTGCTGAATGTCTGCGATCTCAGTATAGATTACCTCTGATAATTGTTCCGTACAGCACTTGACCAGCTGGGTCTTATTTTCAAAGAAGGAATAAATGGTTTTTTTGGAAATGGCCATTTCTTTAGCGAGATCATCCATAGTCACGCTTTTAAAGCCCAAATCTAAAAATAGCGAAGTCGCCACTTCTATAATTTTCTTTTTCATAGCAGCACAAAATTACCAATGGAAACTTTAAGAACAAAAAAAGTTTCTAGAGTTTACAAAAATTTAACAATGCCGTTTTATTTAGTCTTAACTTTGACACAGAAAAATGAAAGCATTTCTTCCATATATCGCACTTGTAGAAGACTTCTTTGAGTCGAATTTAAAGTCTCAACCTCCTCATGGATTATACGACCCTATAACCTACATTATGGGTCTTGGAGGAAAAAGACTACGCCCTGCCCTACTCATGGCTTCTGGAGAATTATTCGGCGCCAAAAAAGAAGATTTAATTCAGGCAGCAGCAGCTATTGAATTGTTTCACAACTTCACCTTGGTACACGACGACATTATGGATGAAGCTCCACTGCGAAGAGGCGAAGAAACCATACATCAAAAATGGGATCTGAACACAGGTATTTTATCTGGAGACGCCATGCTCATAAAGTCGTATCAGCTCTTTGAATCTTACCCGGCCGAAGTGCAAGTGCAACTGGTGCAGCTTTTTTCAAAAACAGCACTAGAGGTTTGTGAAGGCCAACAGTACGATGTAGAGTTTGAACATCAGCAAAATGTCGAGTTAGAGCAGTACATTAAAATGATCTCGTATAAGACGGCTGTACTTATTGCTGCAGCACTGAAGATGGGAGCCATAATTGCAAATGCATCTGAAAAAGAACAGAATCAACTCTATACTTTTGGATTGAATTTAGGAATTGCCTTTCAAATACAAGATGATTATTTAGACGCCTTTGCCGATCCCGAAAAATTTGGAAAGCAAGTTGGGGGAGATATTGTGGAGAATAAAAAAACCATTTTGGTCATTAAGGCCCTTGAATTCGCCTCAACCGATCAAGAACAAGAGCTGCGAAAATTACTCTCGACTCAAAGCGTTGACCAAAACCAAAAAGTAGCAACCGTAAAGCAACTTTTTGTAGATACAGGTTCAGCTGCTTATACCAAATCAGAAGTTGAACGCTACACTAAAATTGCCTTTGACGCACTCTCTGAACTGCAAATTGAGAACGATAAAAAGAAAGTGCTTTTTGACTTTGCGCAAGAACTCATGGTTAGAGATCTCTAACTAAAATCCGCTAAAAACTCTGCCGAGCAATGCCTTGATAAAAGGCCAAGGTCTTGGTGCTGCCATCACCATTACGTCTTCGGCAAATGAGGTTTTCTCTTCTAAGAATTTCAATATAAGTGGAGCCTTTCTTCGCTTGAACAAAGAAGTGAAAATTGCTGCACCTTTTTCGTTGGACTTGTATAAAATATCTAGCAACAGCATATCGTATATCCAAAATTTACCTGCAGAATAGAAGGCTTTTAAATCTTTTTCTTGGGTTAAAAACAAGGCTAATGCTTTTGCTTTTTCTTGAGAAGACTTAAAGGTATATCCCGTGCTGGCTTTGGTCCAACCACCTGCCATACCAATCGGCATAATTTTAGAAGTTGTCTTTTTCCAAAGTGGATAGCAACACATCGGTATATTTCCACTTTCCATCTGAATAACCTTGTAAGGCTTAAGAGTCATCTCCTTGAGGTAGCTGACTATTTCATCTTCGTATTCCTTTTTTTCAAGGGGTTCTGCAGAGAACAATGTGTACTCGACTAGCGCCTTGTTTTTCGAAAATGGAAGCACGTACATAAAGCGAGTATTGCCTCTTTGTTCTACCGTAAAATCCATGAACTTTGGCGTCGATTCATCAAAAACATCCTCTTCGGTCTCTACAAACCAGCCGATAAAATGCTGCTGTAAAACGGGATATTTTGTTTGATTTTTTAATTCGGGATAATTAAATCTTGAATCAAATACGAGCTTAGTTTGATAGACGTTTTGCGATTGACAATGAATCGTGACCCCCTGGTCAGTCTCTACACAATCTTGCACTTCTTCATGTCGTATAAGAATGTTTTGGTGCTTGAGAAATTCAGCATCAAAATACTGATGAAAATCCGTGCCTTCTATCGTTTTATAACGATAAGGGTGCATTCGATGAAGGTATTTATTTTGCTTGTAGGCCACCTCAAATTGAGTCCACTCGTGTAGTAACAAATGATCGAGTTCACCATCACCGCGCTCCCAATAACTCCATGTTCGATCGAGTCTTTCATCGTCGCCACGATCTAAAATCAAGATGCGCTTTTGACTAAAAAAGGGATTTTTGGTCATTTCATAGGCCAAAAGTGTGCCTGCCGCTCCCGCACCTATAATTGTATAATCAAATTTTTCTTGCACTGTTGTAAATATACACAAAGCACTAGTGATTATTTTTAAATATTATTTTTTAGGTTTGTCTAATTTTATATTTTTGTTAAAAAAAATAAATGCTTAGTCGTAGCGAAGAAAATTACCTCAAAGCGATATTTCATTTGAGAACAGACAAAAGTAGTGCGGTTTCGACTACTGAATTGGCAGAACACCTCAATACGAAACCCTCTTCTGTCACCGATATGCTGCAAAGACTCAATAGTAACAAATGGGTAGACTATCGCAAATACAAAGGGGTTATTCTAAGTCGAAACGGTGAACAAGCTGCACTAAAAATAATTCGTAAACACCGTTTGTGGGAAGTTTTTTTGGTAGAGCATTTAAATTTTAGTTGGGATGAGGTTCACGAGGTCGCTGAACAACTAGAACATATTCAAAGTGAACAACTCACTTCTTCTTTAGATCAGTTTTTAAATTTTCCCAAATACGATCCTCATGGAGATCCAATTCCCGATGCAACACTTCAGCTCTCGAGAAGAACCAAAAAACTCTTGAGCAATTTTAAACGAGAAGAATGTGGGGTTTGTATTGGCGTTAAAGACAGTTCTGCTGATTTTCTCAAAGTTCTCGACCGTCTATCGATTTCTTTAGGCAGTGAAATTCAAATCATTGATATTGAAGAATTCGACCAAAGTATGAGGATTGCGGTCGATGGTCAACAAAAATACATTTCTACTAAAATCGCTTCTAACCTTTATTTAAATCCAGTATGATGAATGAAATAGTAACTTATTTTGAATCTCTCAATCCTGTTTATGCGGCATTTTTAGCCACCTTATTCACTTGGGGCTTAACTGCAGCTGGCGCAGCCTTGGTTTTTCTTTTTAAGAGTATGAATCGAGCAGTATTAGACGGCATGCTTGGTTTTACCGGAGGTGTAATGGTCGCTGCGAGCTTTTGGTCCTTACTCGCTCCCGGAATTGAAATGAGTGAAGGTGAAGGTTTTGTAAAAGTGATTCCCGCAGCGGTTGGATTTTTGCTAGGTGCCATCTTTATTTTTTTACTCGATAAAGTGTTACCTCATCTGCACATCAACTTTAAAGAATCTGAAAAAGAAGGTATTAAAACACCCTGGCATCGCACCACATTATTAACGCTCGCCATTACCCTACACAATATTCCTGAAGGGCTTGCTGTTGGAGTGTTATTTGGAGGGGTGGCTGCAGGTTTTGAAGGTGCTTCTATAGGCGCTGCTGTTGCACTTGCTCTAGGTATTGGATTACAAAATTTTCCTGAAGGGTTTGCAGTCGCTATGCCTCTTCGAAGAAGCGGTCTATCGCGCACCAAAAGTTTTTTATACGGACAATCTTCTGCGATAGTTGAACCCATAGCTGCTGTTCTAGGAGCTTGGGCAGTACTGACTTTCGAACCTATTTTACCTTATGCCTTAAGTTTTGCTGCAGGCGCCATGATTTTTGTGGTTGTTGAAGAGGTTATTCCAGAAACCCAGCGCGACAAATACACAGATATAGCTTCTATGGGATTCATCGGAGGATTTATCGTAATGATGTGTTTAGACGTAGCATTAGGCTAAAGCGTTTGAGGTATACGCCTTATGAGTTCTTCGAGTTCAAGTTTGTACTCGTACTGTAAATCTTCATGCAATTTGACAATACTTTTTTCTGCCAGTAAGAGTTGTCTAAATGCTATTTTTTGAATGACCCTGTCAGTGATGAATGCTTTGGATTCAGCCACCATAGAAACATAAGCCAAGAGTAAGCGGACTTCAACTTCTTTGTCAGCTGCGTATTTGATGTATTTCTTAAGTATGCGCAGTATACGCCTACATCCCTTTCTTTTGTAGTAAGCCGTTTTTAATCGGTAATTTTCAAATTCATCTTTGATTTCTTGAGAGGTTTCATAAACATAAGCGTCTAAATCACCTGCTTCATAAAGCAAAAAAGTCAATAGTTCTTTGTTTTCTTTTTTGAACTTGACCATTCGTAGTAAAAGTCCTGTAAGCTCTTCTCTACCGAGTGTACTTAACGTGTCTTTGAGTTGTTTTATCGAGGCTGTATCCATTTTGTTTCAGGAAGCTGTGAATTTATCGTGAATATATGCCGTCAAACGATACCTTCATTATTTTGTAAGAATAATACTTAATTTTCATTTCTATATTTGAATAAACCCAAAAATCATGACAAAGAAGGTTCTTACTTTACTCCTTGTAACGTTGCAGTTTACCTATGGTTTTCAAAAAGAATCACTAAAACTTGATGATATTTTTGAACTTCAGTATGCAAGCGATCCACAAATTTCTCCAGACGGAAGATACGTAGTCTATCGCAAAATGAGTCACGATAAAATGAATGACAGAGCAACCGGCTCTCTTTGGATCATGAAATCTGACGGCAGTGACCATCACAAACTCACCTCAAGAGAAAAGAGTGAATCTAGTGCACGTTGGTCACCTTCAGGAGATCGAATTGCTTTTATCAGCAGTACAGATCAGGGTAGTGAGGTTTTTATGTATTGGATGAAAAGTCAACAAAGCGCAAAGATCTCTCAACTTGACCAAAGCCCTTCGAGTCTAACTTGGACTCCTGATGGCAAGCATCTCGCCTTTAGTATGTTTATTCCGAGCCCAGCTCCGGTCATCGCAAAAATTCCAGCAAAACCAAAAGGGGCTAAATGGGCGGCAACACCTAGAGTAACGGACCGTTTAAAGCACGAGGCTGACGGAAGAGGATATATGAAACCTGGATTTTCACACCTCTTTATGATGTCTGCCGAAGGTGGAGCCCTTCGTAAATTGACAAGTGGAGATTACAACCACCGCGGGCAGCTCAGTTTTTCTGCTGATGCTAAACGCCTTTTCTTCTCTGCCAATCGAAATGATAACTGGGAATACGATTTTAGAAACTCTGAAATCTATAGCCTAAATATGGACAATTTGGAAATTACCGCGATTACTGACCGTCAAGGCCCAGACCGAATGCCAAAGGTTTCTCCTGATTGCCAATACATCGCCTATTTAAGCTTTGAAGATAAGGTTCAAGCGCACCAAAGCATGAAATTACATTTGATGAAGCTAGACGGATCTGAAAAAATGGTACTTACCGATGAGCTTGATTTAGACATCAAAAACATGTATTGGGATGCTAATGCCGGTGGTTTATACCTGAGCTATGATGAAAATGGTAATGGAAAAATTGGATATATCGATCTAAAGAAAAGATTTAGACCTCTCGCATCGAATGTAGGAGGAACAACCATAGGTAGACCCTATGCAAGTGGATCTATGAGCGTTTCGAACCAAGGAACTGTAGTGTATACCCACAGTACTCCAGAGCGCCCTGCGGATTTGGCTATCAAGCGCAAAAACAACAAAGCACCTTACCTTATTACAAAACTAAACGAAGACTTTTTTGCTAACAGAACCTTGGGGCAAGTTGAAGAAATCTGGTACCGCTCAAGTTTTGATCAAAGACCAATTCAAGGTTGGATTGTTTATCCGCCCAATTACGATGCGTCAAAAAAATATCCCTTTATGGTAGAAAATCATGGAGGACCTATCTCAAACTACGGTGATCGTTTTTCATTTGAAATGCAATTGTACGCGGCGGCTGGGTATATCGTATTCTATCCCAATCCTAGAGGAAGCACCAGTTACGGAGAAGAGTTTGCCAATTTACTATATCACAATTATCCTGGTGAGGACTATATCGATGTTATGGACGGGGTTGACGCTTGTATCGCCAAAGGAATTGCTCATGAAGACCAACTCTTTGTAGCAGGTGGTAGTGCAGGTGGTATTATGTCAGCTTGGATGATAGGAAAAAATGATCGTTTCGAAGCGGCTGTTGTAGTCAAGCCTGTGGTAAATTGGATATCGAAAACCTTGGTAGCAGACAACTATTACGGCTATGCAAATACGAGATTCCCAGGTCAACCTTGGGAAAATTTTGAAGACTATTGGAATTTCTCTCCCCTATCTTTAGTGGAGAACATCAATACCCCAACTATGGTCATGGTAGGCATGAATGACCTCAGAACACCTCCGAGTGAATCTAAGCAACTGTATCACGCTTTGAAACTCAGAAAAGTTGAAACGGTTTTGGTCGAAATTCCCGAGGCAAGTCACGGTATTGCGAATCGCCCGAGCAATCTTATGACAAAGATTGCGCATACCTTAGCGTGGTTTAATCGATATACCACTTTATGATCAGACAAGTACTTGCTCTAATTGCCTTTTTTACCTTTAGTTTTTCATCCTACGCTCAGCACACCCTTCGTGTTGAAATAAGTGGAGCAAGAGATCTTATTGGTGAGATGAGTGTGGCGATATACAATCAAGAGGATGCTTTTTTAAATTTTAAAAGAGTCTACAAAGCCAAAACTCAAAAGGTATACAACGCCACAAATCTTTTGAGCTTTACCAATTTAGAATCAGGTGAGTATGCTATCGCTGTTTTTCACGACGCCAATGCGAATCAAAAATTAGACAAGAATTTTTTAGGCATTCCCAAAGAGGCTCTTGGATTTTCTATTGGAAAAATGAAAGCGTTTGGACCTCCTACTTTTGAGGAGTGTAAATTTGTTCTAGATGAAAATAAAACGATAAAAATTGAGCTTAGTAGGTGGTGATTTCTATAGCTCCGTTTCCACCTCTGGAGCCGTATTTTGAAGCCTCTGCTACTTTTACAACCTTAATAGATTTTACAGAGTTCGGGTCGATGAGTACACGTAAATCTCTAAAAGAATTTCCCACAATAAATCCATTGACAACGTAAAGCGGCTCGAAACTTTTTTCGCCATTGAATGAGTTGGCTGCAGCCATTAAGACAGGAACTCCTCTTGACATGAAAATTCCTGGCTTTTGACGCAAAAGATCCATAAGGGTCATTGATGTTCTGTTGCGATTGTTGAGTTCGTCTCTGAGCTCATTGGCGCCAACGGTTGATTTTGAACTCCCACAAGAGGCCGTCAACAGCATTAGAAAAAGTATTAAAAAACTCTGCTTCATTTAGAACCGCATTTACAATCTGAAGATGCGCAATTGTGTGCCGACGGCTTCTTTGTTTTGTTCAAGGGTGATAAAGAATACTTTAATACTCCAAAATGCTTCAACAAATAAGCCAAAGAAATGAATAAACTGATTCCGACTAGTACATCTTGCATGTCTTAAATGTAAGGAATAATTAATTGATAACTGCCTACTGCACAGATGTAAGCTATAAGTGTCATAGCCCCTAACTGTAACATTGGCCATTTCCAGCTGTTGGTTTCTTTTTTTACAATAGCAAGGGTACTCATACATTGCATGGCAAAGGCGTAAAAGAGGAGTATAGCAATTCCAGAAGCCAAGTTGAAACGTTTCAAACCGCTTGAGGTGCGCTCGGAATCCATTTTTTCTCGAATGGTTTGCTGATCTTCTTCATCAACGCTATAAATTGTAGCCAAGGTTCCGACAAACACTTCTCTTGCTGCAAAAGAGGTGATCAGTGCTATACCTATTTTCCAATCTAAGCCCATGGGTTTCACCATGGGCTCGATTGCTTTACCCATATATCCGATGAAAGAGTGTTCTAATTTGTAGTTGGAAATTTCATGCTCAACAGCTTCTTCAGTCCAAATCATTTCTGATGCTTCAACCCGAGTAGTCACTATTTGTTCGGCGTTTTTAAAATCCTTTCCTATACCATTGGAACCCAAAAACCAAATAATTACCGAAAGTGCTAAAATCAAACGTCCTGCCTCAGTTAAAAAACTTTTGGTCTTTTCATATACGGTGATTCCCACATTTTTAACTTGGGGTCTACGCAGAGGAGGCATCTCTACCATGAAGAAGTCTGTCTTTGGAATTTTAAGTACTCCATTGAGCACGGCAGCAGCTAATAAAGCCATAGCAAAACCCAAAAAATAAAGCAGGGTCAATACTAAAGGTTGTAATCCAAGTCCTAGAAAACGCTCATTTGGAATAACGAGTGAAATAATGATTAAGTAGACGGGGAGCCGAGCAGAACAAGTGGTAAAAGGGACTACTAAAATGGTAATCAAACGGTCTTTCCAATTCTCAATATTTCTCGTGGCCATAACAGCAGGAATTGCACAAGCCGTCCCAGTCATCAAAGGCACAATACTTTTACCGCTCAATCCGAAAGGTCGCATAATACGATCTACCATAAACACCACTCGTGACATATAACCGCTCTCTTCGAGCAATGCAATAAAGAAACTCAGAAAAGCGATCTGAGGAATGAAAATGACTACCCCTCCTATTCCGGCTATAAGTCCATCGGATAGTAAATCGGTAAAAACTCCCGCTGGCAAGCTATCTTGAACAACTTGAGCTAAGCCTGCAAAAAGCCCGTCAATGGCATCCATAGGAATACTACTAAAGTCGAAAATGACTTGAAAAATCGTGAGTAGTATTACTCCAAAAATGATAAAGCCCAAGAATTTATTGGTCAGTATTCGATCGAGATCACCCTCCCAGCCTTCTGCTTTTAGTCTGTTTTTAATATAAGCTTTGCTTATTGCTGCATTTATGAATTTATAGCGCAGTACAGTTTCCTTATGTTGTAATTTTTTTAACTCCGCTTTTGTTTTGGTACTGGTCAGGTTTTCCTTTTGGAGTGGAGGTTTTTTCTCAATGGGCATGAAATTCACATCCTGGGTAATGAGCAACCAAAGCTTGTAGGAGTCAAAACTTAAAAAGGTCGATTTCAGTTGTTTAAAATAGACCTGATCTATGGCAGTAATATCGGTACATGCCTCAGTGTTTAACTCTTGATGATTTAGGAGTTGCGTTTTAAGCTCATTAATTCCTGTTTCACTTCTAGTACTGACTAAAATGACCTTGGTGTTTAATTCTTTTTCGAGTGTTTCTACGTCGATTTCAATCCCTTTTTTAGCCATTCGATCGGCCATATTAATGACTAAAAGGGTTGGGATTTTCAAATCTTTAATTTGTGTAAAAAGCAGAAGATTTCGCTTGAGGTGTTCTACTTCGGCGACTACAACAATCACATCTGGGTGATCTGTATTCTTTTTATTGAGTAGAATTTCAACAGCAACACTCTCGTCTAAAGATGTTGTATTTAAACTATAAGTCCCCGGTAAATCAATAATATCTGCGGTAGTAGATTCATTTAAACTACAACGACCTGTCTTTTTCTCAACCGTTATACCAGGGTAATTTCCAACCTTTTGGCGCAGGCCTGTAAGGGCATTAAATACAGAGGTTTTTCCCGTATTAGGGTTACCGATAAGAGCAACTTTAAGGGGATTTGAACTCATGATTTGGCACTTCGCATTTAGACCGTTTCAACAAAAATTCTAACGGCAGTTTCTCTTCGAATAGCAATTTGTGATCCTTCGAGTTCTACACAAATAGGGTCTTTTAAGGGGGCAATGCTGTGAAGCACAATTTGATTACCAGGCAGACATCCTAATTCTAACAATTTTACCGGCACGGCGTCTTCTTCAAACGAGGCAATTATGGCCTTCTCTCCTACATTGAGTTGTGACAGTTTCTTCACTTTTCTTATTTAGAATTATTTTAAGTAGTCAAAAATAACGAAAATATTGAAGGAATTAATTGGAGTAAGTACTTTTTAAAATCTCAATATCTCTAATCAATTTCTGTACCTCTTCTCTGTTGGTGCCATCGTAATAACCACGAATACGACGTTCTTTATCAATAAGCATGAAATTCTCGGTATGAATCATATCATAGGCACCGCCATCTCCATCATTCATTACCGCCATGTAAGATTTTCTTGCCAATTCATAAATCTGCTTTTTATCGCCAGTCACCAGATTCCACTTTTTATCGATAACCCCTTTTTCTATGGCGTACTTCTTGAGTTGGGCAACAGAATCAATCTCTGGAGTCACAGAATGAGACAGTAATAGTACTTCGTTGTCATCTTTAAATTCGTCTTGAACCTCAGCTAAATTGGCGGTCATTACCGGACAGATTGAAGGACAGGTAGTAAAGAAAAAATCTGCCACATAAATCTTACCTGCATAGGTGTTTTGCGTAATGGTATCTCCATTTTGATTGACCAATTTAAAGTCAGCAATACTATGGTATTTTCTTACGTACTGCATGCTGCTATCTACAAGTGTAGTACTGACCATGTTAGGCTGATAAATCGGAAGGCGCTCTTCAGGCTTTAAGGCGTTGTAAAACAAGAATACGATGATTACCGACAGTACTCCTAAGACTGCAAAAAAGAATTTAAATCTGGAAAAGAAGTTAATCATTTCACAAAGGTAGTTTCTACGCTTTTATTTTAAACATAATGAGGTAAATTTGCAGCCATAACTATCTGGTATGGCCATTCAAATTGTACAATTCTTTATAAGTCTCTCTATTTTAATTGTTCTTCACGAGTTGGGGCACTTCATTCCTGCCAAATTATTCAAGACTCGTGTAGAAAAATTTTATCTGTTTTTTGATATAAAATATTCGCTCTTCAAGAAAAAGATTGGAGAAACAGAATACGGTATCGGATGGCTTCCCCTAGGTGGATATGTGAAAATCTCTGGAATGATAGACGAGTCTATGGATAAGGAGCAAATGAAGCAGCCTGTTCAAGACTACGAATTCAGAGCAAAACCCGCCTGGCAAAGATTGATTATCATGGTAGGTGGAGTTACTGTAAATTTTGTTTTAGCCGTGATTATTTATATCGGTTTAGCATGGGCTTACGGTGACCAATACATACCTATGGACAGTTTAAAAGGTGGAGTTTGGGTTGTAGAAGAAGAAATAGGAGATGCGGCAGGACTTAAAACTGGAGATAAGATCTTAGCTGTAGACGGATCACCAATTGAATCTTTTCGTTCTGTCTTTTTAGAATTGGTCAATGGAGAAGAAGTTACACTCATTAGAGACGGAAAAACACAAACACAAGATATTCCGGTAGGATTCATCTCAAAGCTTATAGATGACGATGATAAAGCTCGCTTTTTGGCTTATCGAATTCCGTTTATGATTGGAGCCATTCCTGAAGATTCACACAATGCGAACGCAGGGCTTGAAGTTGAAGATCAGATTCTTAGTTTAGGCGGTGAGAAGGTCGAGTTTTACGATGAAGTCAAATCAATCTTAGAAAAGTATAAAGGTCAAGAAATTAGTACTGAAGTTAGAAGAGCAAGCGGTGCTTTGGAATCGATTACCCTTATGGTAAGTGACTCTGCGACTATAGGTGTATTAAGTGGAATTCCTCCTATTGAAACCCTAGAAGATTTAAATTATCTGGGGGTTACTCAAGTAAACTACAACTTTTTTGAGGCCTTTCCGGCTGGAATTAATAAGGGCGTTAGCACACTTGGATCATACGTCAAGCAATTAAAGAAAATTTTTAATCCTGCTACTGGAGCTTACAAAGGTGTTGGAGGATTCGCTGCTATTGGAAGTCTATTTCCAGACACATGGAGCTGGGCGGACTTTTGGTCAACCACCGCACTTATTTCGATCATTTTAGCTTTCATGAATATTCTGCCTATACCTGCATTGGACGGAGGTCATGTCATGTTTTTACTCTATGAAATAGTATCTGGCAGAAAGCCGAGCGACAAGGTTATGGAAACCGCGCAAATGGTCGGATTCTTTTTACTGATTGCCCTACTTTTATTTGCAAACGGCAACGATTTATATAAGTTTATTTTCAAATAAGAACATCATAAATAATAATCGAATAAAGCTTTCGTTATTATTTGTGCAAATTGAGATAAACATTATATTTGCACCCGCTTGCAAAGCGAAATTCCTCCTTAGCTCAGTTGGTTAGAGCATCTGACTGTTAATCAGAGGGTCCTTGGTTCGAGCCCAAGAGGGGGAGCAAGTTTTAAAAAGAGGTCAGTTTTGATCTCTTTTCTTGTTTT
>JBMYMD010000012.1:0-67813 GCA_049596955.1 Flavobacteriaceae bacterium | reverse complement strand
ATAAATTTAAAGTACTTACTCAACAACTCTTATTAAAGTATTGACCTCAAGCATTCTCTCAGGTTTGAATTCTTTGAATCTTTACGCTTGTTTTTTTGTCATCTCAATATGTCTAAGAACTTCATCTTAATCCCTAAAATTATACCCTACTTTTCTACCTCTTTCAGATACATTTTAGGCGCTTATCTCTCAAAGCGGGTGCAAATATAGAAACTCTTTTTGCTTCACACCAAACATTTATAAAATATTTTATGGAAAAATATCAACAATTTGAAGGTCAACTGTTTAGCTTTTTTCTTGTACTAAACTTCTGACAATTCTTAATTTAAAAAGCAAACAGCATATACATAATTGATATTTCGAACTGACCTCAGCAATAGCGCTTCTCTTTTTTTTGCAAATAAATGACTTTGCACTCCTGTAGGTATAATACTATATTTGCGCACAGAAATGAGCAATTCACTACAATGATTAAAATTGGATTACCAGACGGAGCCATAAAAGAGATGCCCAAGGGGAGTACAGCAATGGATGTTGCACTTTCTATAAGTGAAGGTTTGGCTAGAAATGTTATTTCAGCCTCTTTCAATGAAAAAACTGTGGAGGTAAGCACACCCCTACAGCAAGATGGAGATTTGGTACTCTACACCTGGAGAGACGACCAAGGCAAAAAAGCTTTTTGGCACTCTAGCGCACATATTTTGGCGCAGGCCATTGAAGAAAGTTATCCCGGTGTACATCTCACTATTGGTCCTGCTATTGAAAATGGATTTTATTACGATATAGATTTTGGTAGTCATTCATTTAGCGATAAAGACTTTGAAGCAATTGAAAAGAAAGCACTCGAGATTGCAAGAGAAAAACACGAATTCAAACTAAGAGAAATTCGAAAAGCTGACGCCCTCGCCTATTATAAAAACAATCCGTACAAAACAGAGCTGATTGAAGGTTTAGCGGATGGAGAAATTACCTTTTGTGACCATTCTACTTTTACGGACTTATGTCGAGGAGGACACTTACCGCATACAGGTTTTGTAAAAGCGTTTAAAATTTTAAATGTGGCAGGGGCTTATTGGCGAGGAGATGAAAAAAATGCCCAGCTTACAAGGGTATACGGCATCTCATTTCCAAAACAAAAAGAGCTTAAAGAATATCTAACACTCATTGAAGAAGCCAAAAAAAGAGATCACCGAAAACTGGGAAAAGAATTGGAGCTGTTCACATTTTCTCAAAAGGTAGGGCAAGGATTGCCGCTATGGCTACCAAAAGGAGCCGCATTGAGAGAACGTCTTGAACAATTTCTTAAAAAAGCACAAAAACAAGCGGGCTATGAAATGGTGGTTACACCGCACATCGGTCAAAAAGAACTCTATGTAACTTCAGGTCACTACGCCAAATATGGTGAAGACAGTTTTCAACCCATAAAAACTCCAAAAGACGAAGAGGAGTTTCTATTGAAACCGATGAACTGCCCTCATCACTGCGAGGTTTACAAAGCAAGCCCATTCAGTTATAAAGACTTACCTAAACGTTTTGCAGAATTTGGAACGGTTTACCGCTACGAACAAAGCGGTGAATTACACGGATTGACTCGAGTTCGTGGATTTACGCAGGACGATGCTCATATTTTTTGTACCCAAGATCAGCTACTTGAAGAATTTGAGCAGGTCATCGACTTGACGTTATACGTATTGAACTCTCTAGGGTTTGAAAATTTTACAGCTCAAGTATCCGTGAGAGACATGAGCAATCTTGATAAATATATAGGAGAAACTAACGTTTGGGAAGAGGCTGAAAAAGCAATCATTCAAGCTGCGGAAAACAAACAATTGAAATACATTATAGAAGAAGGAGAGGCTGCTTTTTACGGTCCAAAACTCGACTTCATGATTAAAGATGCCTTAGGTAGACAATGGCAATTAGGTACTATACAGGTCGATTACAACTTGCCTGTTCGATTTGATTTAACCTACAAAGGCTCTGATAATCAGCTTCATAGACCTGTTATGATTCACAGAGCTCCATTTGGTTCTATGGAACGATTCGTAGCTCTTTTGTTAGAACACACTGGCGGAAACTTTCCATTATGGTTGACACCTACACAAGTAATGGTGTTACCTATTGGAGAGAAACAAGAAAAATACGCTCAAAAAGTTTTAAAATCATTAGAAAATTACGAAATTCGCGGCCTTGTCGATGCTAGAAATGAGACTATTGGGAAGAAAATTCGGGAAGCCGAAATGCAAAAAATCCCATACATGGTAATTCTTGGAGAGAAGGAACAACAAGGCGAAATGTTGTCTATTCGAAAGCATGGAGGTGAAGATTTAGGATCGATGAGCACAGAGAATTTTGTAAAAGAAATCGAGGTGGAAGTGTCGAAAACACTGAAACCATTTAAAAATGAAGTTTAATTAAAATTTAGAAACAATAGCAATACGTAGAAGATCAAGACCGCAGCCTAGGAGGGAGAATAAAAAGCTGCATCGCACTAATGAGGAAATCATCATTCCTGAAGTGAGACTCGTTGGAGACAATGTAGAAGTTGGTATTTACCCCACTAGAAAAGCTTTAGGCATTGCTCAAGAAATGGAGCTCGATCTGGTTGAAATTTCGCCAAAAGCAGATCCACCCGTTTGCAAAATCATCGATTATAAGAAGTTTTTGTACGAGCAAAAAAAGAGAGATAAAGCACTTAAGGCCAAAGCGACCAAAGTCGTTGTTAAGGAAATTCGGTTTGGGCCTCAAACAGATGACCACGATTTTGAATTCAAAAAGCGACATGCGGAAAAGTTTTTAAAGGAAGGTGCTAAACTTAAAGCTTTTGTCTTTTTTAAAGGACGTTCTATTGTGTATAAAGATCAAGGTGAAATTCTACTCTTGCGCTTAGCTCAAGAATTAGAAGAACTTGGCAAGGTTGAACAGATGCCAAAATTAGAAGGTAAGCGTATGACCATGTTCATCGCACCAAAAACAGTAAAAAAGTAATTTCCTAGCGGAAATAAATTAGATAGAGTTATGCCAAAAATGAAAACAAAATCTAGTGCCAAGAAAAGGTTTACCATTACGGGTTCTGGAAAAATCAAAAGAAAGCACGCTTTTAAGAGTCACATTTTGACCAAAAAATCTAAAAAGCGTAAACTGAGACTTACACACTCTGGATTAGTACACGATTCAGATGTGGATAGTATCAAAACACAATTAAGACTGAAATAATAATTTCAAAGGTCTATTTATTAACCATGGAGTAGCGCTTATCAAAGTATCTAAAAATGAAGATCGCCTACTACAAAAAATAATTAATTATGCCAAGATCAGTAAACGCAGTAGCGTCAAGAGCAAGAAGAAAAAAAATAATGAAGCAAGCCAAAGGTTACTTCGGTAGAAGAAAAAACGTTTGGACTGTAGCAAAAAATGCGGTAGAAAAAGCATTGTTATATGCTTACCGTGACAGAAGAAATAAAAAGAGAACATTTAGAGCTTTATGGATTACCAGAATTAATGCTGGAGCTCGTCAACACGGCATGTCTTACTCACAGTTTATGGGTGCCTGTAAAAAGCACGGAATTGAATTAAATCGAAAAGTCCTTGCCGACTTAGCGATGAATCATCCAGATGCGTTTAAAGCAGTTGTAGACAAGATTAAATAACAAAGATTTTCCGCTAGAAATCATAAGACCCGGTGCTATGGCTCCGGGTTTTTTATATTTTTAAAGTATGCAATTACCCAACCCACCCATAAAGTATATCGTCTCTGATATGGATGGCACCTTGTTAAATAACAAGCATCAAGTCAGTGCTCGTTTTTACAATCTCTATGCGCGACTAAAAGAACATGGTATTGGATTTATCGCGGCGAGTGGACGGCAATACAACAGCATGTATGACAAACTTGCACCAATCGCTCAAGAGGTCATTTTTATTGCAGAAAACGGAGCCATGACCATGTATAAAGATGAATTATTACATCAGTGTCCGCTTCAAAAAGAAGATGTGTCCCGAATTATAGATGCGATAAAACTCCAAAAAGATATTCACTCGGTATTGTGCTGTAATGGTACTGCACTGACCACGAGTACGTCAGAACGATTTTTAACCTATCTAAGTGAGTTTTATATAGGTCATGAACAGGTGAAATCTTATGAAAACCTTATGCATACCGTTTTAAAAATTGCGCTCAATCACAACGGAAATGCAGAAGAACAAATCTATCCTCATGTGCAATCCTTGGAAGAGTATTACAAGGTTAAAGTATCGGGGAATCATTGGGTGGATATCTCGCATGTAGACGCAAACAAGGGATTCGCACTACATCAATTATTAAAAGACAAAGGGGTTCATCCAGAGGAAATTATGGTTTTTGGAGATTTTAATAACGATATTGAAATGCTTGAATTGACTCCATGGAGTTACGCTATGGGTAATGCACATCCAAATGTAATTGAAGCAGCCAATTTTCAAACACTTAGCAATGAAGAGCATGGCGTAGAATATGTTTTACAGCAATTACTTCAGCAAATAGAACAGTAAAAATTAAAAAGGCATGCCATCATCAGAACCGTCAAAAGCATCATTTGGATTGGCTCTGAAGGAAGATTGATCAAAGTTGTCATTCATTTTAGACTCAAATTCAAAAGGCATATCAAAGTCTTCCAAATTTTCAAATCTACCGAGTTCACCAATAAACTTCAGTCGGATATTCTCTAAACCGCCGTTTCGGTGCTTTGCAATAATAAGTTCTGCCTGCCCATCTGTAGGTGACTGATCTTCATCATCCCATTCGTCAATTTTATAGTACTCTGGTCTATAGATAAATGACACGATATCTGCATCTTGCTCGATAGCACCGGACTCTCTTAAATCAGAGAGAAGCGGACGTTTTGACCCACCTCTGGTCTCTACAGCACGAGACAATTGAGATAAGGCTATTACTGGAATATCCAATTCCTTAGCCAAGGCCTTTAAGTTTCTGGAAATGGTTGAAATTTCTTGTTCTCGATTGCCTCCTTTTTGGCTGCTACCCGCAGTCATCAGCTGTAAGTAGTCGATGATAATGAGCTTAATTTTATGTTGGGAGGCTAATCTTCTCGCCTTCGCTCTCAAATCAAAAATAGAAAGTGATGGTGTGTCATCGATAAATAAGGGTGCAGACTCGAGTGCTTTCGCTTTGACGTTGAGCTGCTCCCACTCGTGCTTTTCTAATTTACCAGTTCTAAGCTTTTCAGATGTCAGTCCCGTTTCTGATGAAATCAAACGTGTAATCAGCTGAACCGAGGACATCTCTAAAGAGAAAAAGGCCACTGGAATATTAGTGTTTACGGCAATGTTTCTAGCCATTGAAAGAGTCAATGCCGTCTTACCCATACCAGGGCGAGCAGCGATAATGACTAAATCACTAGGTTGCCATCCAGAAGTGAGTTTATCGAGCTTGTCATATCCTGATGGAATACCACTAAGCCCGTCCTTATTCGAAATCTCTTCTATTTTCTGTTTGGCTTGAATCACCAAGTCTTGAGCGGTTTCAACAGATTTTTTTAAGTTACCTTGAGTTACTTCATAAAGCTTGGCTTCTGCCTCATCCAGCAAATCAAAAACATCTTTATTGTCAGCATAAGAATCTTCAATGATTTCCGTAGAAATTTTGATCAAAGAGCGCTGAACAAATTTTTGCAAAATGATTCGAGCATGAAATTCGATGTGAGCAGAGCTACCCACTTTACGAGTGAGTTCGATTAAGTAGTAATCTCCTCCAGCTGTATCGAGTTTCTCATTCATTTTGAGCTTGTTCGATACCGTCAATAAGTCAATAGGTTGAGCCTCTTGAAACAATTGAAAAACGGCCTCAAAAATATGTTGATGCGCCTCTACATAAAAGACATCTTTATGCAAGATATCAATGACTTCGTCAACTCCTTTTTTATCAATAAGCATGGCACCCAATACTACAGCCTCTAGGTCAATAGCCTGAGGAGGGATTTTTCCCTTTTCTAAACTCACCACAGAGGGGTTTGTTTGCTGCGTTGAAGAATTTGGAAGCCGTTCTGCCATTTGATGTTTTATTCTTGATATACACCCATTTCAAAGTACTTCTCCATGCGTTGCTTGACAAGTTCTTTGGGGGTAAGTGCTGCTAAGGTTTTATAATGTTTGACAATTGTATTTCGTACGGTATCAAATGTTTTTTCTCGATTCGAATGTGCCCCACCTAGTGGCTCGTTAACAATTTCGTCGACTAAGGACATTCGCTTCATATCCTTGGCTGTTAACTTCAGTGCTGCGGCAGCCTCCTCTTTGTGTTCCCAACTTCTCCACAATATCGATGAGCAAGATTCTGGAGAAATCACAGAGTACCAGGTGTTTTCGAGCATAAGAACTTTGTCTCCTACTCCAATACCTAAGGCTCCACCTGAGGCACCTTCACCGATAATAAAGCAAATAATCGGCACTTTCAGTCTAGACATTTCTAGTATGTTTCGTGCTATTGCTTCACCCTGTCCTCTCTCTTCGGCCTCAACGCCAGGATATGCTCCTGGAGTATCTATAAATGTCACAACAGGGATTCCAAATTTTTCAGCAGATTTCATCAATCTCAATGCTTTACGATATCCCTCAGGATTCGCCATTCCGAAATTTCTGTACTGTCTGGTTTTGGTGTTGTATCCTTTTTGTTGACCAATGAACATAAAACTCTGATCTCCGATTTTTCCCAATCCTCCAATCATGGCTTTGTCATCACCTACTGTTCGGTCACCGTGCAATTCCAGGAAGGTATCTCCACACAAGGCCTGAATGTAATCCATGGTGTAAGGACGATTAGGATGTCTGGAAATTTGAACGCGCTGCCAAGGCGTTAAGTTCTTGTAGATGTCTTTTTTAATTTCGTCTAATTTCTCTTGAATTTTACTACAAGTTTCCGTGACGTCTATTTCACTTTCTTCGCCAATAGAAGCACATTTAACTAATTGATCTTCAAGTTCTTTAATGGGTAATTCAAACTCTAAATACTCCATATAATGAATGTTTTTATCGCTAAAGTTGAACGACAAATATAGTGATTAACGCTTTGCTCTCTGCAACATAATAAAGGCTAATATTCCAAAAAGTACATTGGGTATAAGTATGGCCATCAAGGGAGAAAAATCAGCCTGTTTTGCGAGCACCCCAAAAACGCGTTCAAAAAAGACATAAATAAATCCAATGAACATTCCGAAGGCAAGAGTAGCTCCCATTCCTCCCCTTCTCTTTATAGAGGCTACAGAAACTGCTATAATAGTCAGAATGTAAGCTGAGATTGGTAAGGCCCATCTTTTGTACTTAGCTAAAACATAAACATTGACGTTGGAAGCCCCTCTTCGCTGTTGATCGTCAATAAATTCATTGAGTTCAAATAAATTTTTGGTCTCAGCAATGTATGATACAGGCATTAAATCATCAATAGTGAAATTGAACAAGGTGTCTAATTTTCTCTTTTTTTCAATGATTTCTTTGCCTTCTCTAAATTTTCGTTTGGTGTAAGAGGTTAAACTGTAAATGGTGTCAACTGGCACCCACTTTATATTAGTGGATGTTATTTTATAGTCCAGTGTTTGGTCTTCATTAAAGTGTTCGAAGGTAAAGTAATAGCCTATATTTCGATTGGGATCAAAAAAGCTTACATAAACATAATCTTGATTGTTGATTTGATTGAATATGTTTCGCGTTTGCCTGTCGTTTCGTCCCTTGTGAAAATAGTCGTACTCGAATTCATGGTATTGCACACTGGCATTGGGAACGATAAATGAACCCATTAAAAAAATCAGAATGGCGACAATAGTAGCTCCGATAAAGTAAGGTCTTAAAAATCGGTTAAACGAAACGCCAGAGCTGAGCATCGCAACGATTTCACTTCGTTCTGTCAATCGAGTGGTAAAGAAAATGATAGATAGAAAAAGTAAGATGGGCATTAATATATTCCCCAGCACCAAGGTAAAATTTCCATAGTACTCCAACACCTCTAAAAACGGAGCTTTGTTGTCTAAAATATTATTGATTTTCTCCGCGAGACTTGCGAGTATACTTATCGGAATAAAAATGATGAACATTCCCAAGAAACTCGTCAAATACTTTTTCAGTATGTACTTATCTAATATTGTTAGTCTCACAGGCGTTTGTCCATTTTTAAAACCATCTTGTTTTTCCACTGGTAAAAATCTCCTTCTAAAATATGTCTTCTGGCTTCTTTAACTAACCAAAGATAAAAAGCCAAATTGTGAAGAGAGGCGATTTGTTTACCCAAAAATTCGTTTGCTACAAACAAATGTCTTAAATAGGCTTTTGAATAAGAAGTATCTACATAGGAGTGTGCATTTTCATCAATGGGTGAAAAGTCGTCATACCACTTTTTGTTTTTGATATTTATGGTTCCTTCCGTGGTAAATAGCATCCCATTTCGCGCATTTCTAGTCGGCATTACACAATCGAACATATCGATACCTAGAGCAATATTTTCTAATAAATTTATCGGAGTACCCACCCCCATTAAATATCTTGGTTTTTGCTCTGGTAAAACATTGCAAACCACCTCACTCATTGCATACATTTCTTCAGCAGGTTCTCCGACTGATAAACCTCCTATGGCATTGCCAAAGGCATCTGCTTTTGCGATGTATTCGGCAGACTGAATTCTCAGGTCCTTAAACACAGAACCTTGAACAATTGGGAAAAAAGCCTGCTCGTACTCATAGGTATATGGAATTTGGGCTAAGGCATTGATGCAGCGATCTAACCAGCGATGGGTCATGTGCATAGAATCACTTGCGTATTTGTAATCACAGGGATAGGGCGTGCATTCATCAAAGGCCATGATGATGTCTGCTCCGATATCGCGTTCAATTTGCATTACACTTTCTGGAGTAAACAAATGCTTTGAGCCGTCAATGTGTGATTTAAATTGAACTCCGTTTTCATTTATTTTACGATTATCTGCTAAAGAATAGACTTGGTAACCACCACTATCAGTTAGAATGCTTCTATCCCATCCCATAAAACGATGCAACCCTCCTGCTTTTTTAATGACCTCTATTCCAGGACGAAGATATAAGTGATAAGTATTACCAAGAATAATTGGTGCTTTTGTATCTTCTTTGAGTTCGTGTTGGTGAACCCCTTTTACGGTGGCTAGTGTTCCAACGGGCATAAACATTGGTGTTTTTATCTCACCGTGGTCCGTCACGATTGAACCTGCTCTTGCCTTACCCTCAATTTTTTCTAAACTAAATTTCAATCGTTTTTCTTTATAAGGCAAAGATAAGGTGTTACTTTTATCGAATATTAATCAATCAACATGAATAACCTACACGACTTAGAAAAACTTGTTACCCAAGTTCGAAGAGACATCTTGAGAATGGTTCATAAAGTGAATTCCGGACATCCTGGAGGATCACTTGGCTGTGCTGAATATTTTGTCGCCTTGTACAATGAAATCATGACCCAAGACACCTCCTTTGATATGGATGGAAAAGGTGAAGATCTCTTCTTTTTATCTAACGGACACATTTCTCCCGTATACTACAGTGTTTTGGCCAGAAGAGGCTATTTTCCTGTGCATGAATTAAATACTTTCCGATTATTAGACTCAAGGCTTCAAGGACACCCCACCACACACGAAGGCCTGCCAGGTATAAGAATTGCATCAGGCTCATTGGGCCAGGGAATGTCTGTAGCCTTAGGTGCCGCACAAGCCAAAAAGCTGAATGCAGACGCAAGTATCGTTTATAGTCTTCACGGAGATGGTGAACTTCAAGAAGGTCAAAACTGGGAGGCTATTATGTATGCTTCGGCTAATAAAGTAGATAACCTTATCGCTACCATAGATCGAAACGGACAACAAATCGACGGAACGACAGAGGATGTATGTGCCCTTGGCGATATTGGAGAAAAATTTAAAACCTTTGGTTGGACTGTTTTGAGTATTGAAGACGGAAACGACCTTAATCAAGTCGTTGAAGTTCTAAAGCAGGCCAAATCAGAAACCGGAAAAGGTAAGCCAGTATGTATTGTAATGAATACAGTGATGGGTAATGGTGTAGATTTTATGATGCACACTCATGCATGGCACGGTAAAGCTCCTAACGATGAGCAGTTAGAAACCGCTCTTGCCCAAAATCCTGAAACCCTAGGAGATTATTAATCAGAAAGACCTCGAAATAATGAAAATATATAAAGATCAAGGAAAAAAAGACACAAGAAGTGGTTTCGGTGATGCCATGACTGAACTGGGAAGAACCAATCCGCAAGTAGTGGCCTTATGTGCTGATTTAGTAGGTTCTTTAAAAATACAAACCTTTATTGACGAAAATCCAGAACGTTTCTTCCAGGTGGGAATTGCAGAGGCCAATATGATGGGGATTGCAGCGGGTCTTACCATTGGAGGCAAAATCCCTTTTACTGGAACCTTTGCTAACTTTTCAACAGGACGGGTATATGACCAGATTAGACAATCAATAGCCTATTCTGGTAAGAATGTGAAAATTTGTGCATCACATGCTGGTTTAACTTTGGGTGAAGACGGAGCTACACATCAGATCTTAGAAGATATTGGATTGATGAAGATGCTCCCTGGAATGACGGTGATCAATCCATGTGATTACAACCAAACCAAAGCAGCAACACTGGCTATTGCCGAGCATCAAGGACCGGTTTATTTAAGATTTGGTCGACCTAAGGTAGCTAACTTTACTCCTGTAGATCAAAACTTTGAAATAGGTAAGGCTCTGAAAATGATTGAAGGAACCGATGTTAGTATTATGGCAACAGGCCATCTTGTATGGGAAGCAATTCAAGCCGCACAAGCCCTAAATGACCAAGGCATATCGGCAGAAGTGATTGATATTCACACCATAAAGCCATTAGACGAAAAAGCTATTATCGATTCTGCTCGAAAGACAAAATGCGTAGTTTCAGCAGAAGAACACAATTATCTTGGGGGACTTGGTGAGAGTATATCTAGAACTTTGGCACAACATTTGCCTACAGTTCAAGAGTTCGTCGCAACGCAGGACACTTTTGGAGAAAGTGGTACCCCAGCGCAACTCATGGCAAAGTATCAAATAGATGCGAAAGCCATTGAGGCCGCTGCCCTTCGTGCGATTTCACGTAAATCTTAAATATTTCTAACATGAAAAAAATCAGTTTTTTTGGATTATTACTCGCCTTTACCGTTTTAAGCGTAAATGCGCAAAAAGGAAGTTCTTTTGGTATTAACGCAGGTTTGAATTTTAATTCAAACGGTGAAATTAGGTCTGAATTATCAGATCTGAGTCTCTCATCAGCAACTCAGGGAGGTTTCCACATCGGAGTCTATGGAAAACTTGGTAACAAGATTTTTCTAAGACCAGAATTGTTGTACACCCAAACGCAATCTAATTATGATGAAGATGCGGACTTAAAAATTTCTAAACTTGATGTTCCTGTTTTGGCTGGAATAAAATTATTTGGTCTCAATTTCTTTGCAGGTCCTTCAATTCAAATTCTTTTAAACTCCGATATTGAGGGCCAGAGTCTTCTCGATGATGCTAAGGCTTTTACGGTGGGTACCCAGCTAGGCGTGGGAATCAATCTCGGAAAAAAATTAGGGCTTGATGTAAGGTATGAAAGAGGCATGAATGCCAATGAGGTAAATCTTCTCAGCGGAATTACAAGCATAAGTGCAGACCGTTTAGACCTTCGTCAAAAACAGCTGATACTCAATTTATCCCTAAAACTTTAATTGTCTTCTTCTTCGGCGCTTGGAGGCCAACTGTCGGCATCCAAGTGGTCGAAGATACCGTCGTTATCTGTGTCTAAGAAAACAGGGTTACCTTCTTGGTCAAATGTAATTTCTAGTCGAGTTCTATACCCATCTCCGTCATCATCGGTATCTAAAAAGTCAGCAAATAGATTCGAATTAATCTCATTCTCGTAATCAGCGTCAGTATTATCGTCATACAGGTAACCATTACCGTTTAAATCCTCTTGAATCGAGGGAATTCCATCGCCGTCGTGATCGGTGGGATTGTAGGTCAATAAATCTACTTGAAATACGAGCGGTGCATATTGAGGTATCCTTGCCGACAAGCTATTAAAAGCTCCTAGTCCTGAGGGAAAAATAAACATTCCTACCCCGTAGTTTTCAACTGAAAAAGTACCATCGTTATTTACAATTGGTGTTCCACCAGAATTGAAATGTTGCATTCCTTCTGCAAAACCTCTAAACCCTTGAAGTGGGGCTTGAATCTGTGCCAAATCGAACCATATACCTCCATCAGCAACTTGGTCAAAGATATTCCCGTTTAATAATTGTCCTTGATAACGAACAAAAACAGAATCAGCTGTGCTTGGCTTTGGACCCTCTCCTTCTCTTGCTGTGAAATAATAATAGGTATGCTCAATATCGCTCTCTTCATAATCCAGAGTGAACTCAAAAGAATTCACTAGAGCTGTTCCATTTTGCACAAATTCAGAGAGTGGTCTCTTATCGCTGTTATCTCCAGCGATAGTATCGAGAATAATTCGATAATCAAAGTTTGCCGGTGGATTTTCAAATTCCTCATAGTTGTAAAAATGTGAATCGAGAAACGCTCTTATTTCAGCATCATCCTCGGGAGCTACCTCAGATAAAAAGAGAGGTGGTACGATTTCCACTGAATCATCATCTTTCTTACAAGCTACTATTAATAGCAGTAAACCTAATGTCACTAAGACCTTACGCATATGTATTTCCTATTTAAGCGCGCAAGATACAATTTTCCGCTATTTTTGTAGGAGACCTTTAACAAAGTTTTGCGTAATGCGTATCGATAAATTTTTGTGGTGTACCCGATATTATAAGACCCGCACTCAAGCTACAGAAGCGTGTAAAAAAGGAAGGGTGTTATTAAATGATGAAAATACCAAACCATCAAAAGAGGTTTTTGCTGGAGATATTATCAAAACGCGAATTAATCAGATCGAACGTAAATTAGAAATATTAGCAATACCAGAATCAAGAATGGGAGCAAAATGGTTAGACCAATTTAGAAAGGATTTAACCGAAGCCGATGCTTTTTCTAACGCAGAGCTCTCTACATTAGCCCAAAAATATTACAGAGAAAAAGGTACAGGGCGACCAACAAAAAAAGACCGAAGGGATTTAAAAGACTACATTGAAGATCAATCATGAAAGACATCATACTTGCCCACGAGCAAATCACTCACATCATTAAGAGAATAGCCTATCAAGTTTACGAAGACAATATTTCTGAACGAGAGTTAATTGTCGCAGGAGTGCGAGGTGAAGGATTCATTCTCGCTCAATTGATAACAGAACAGCTGAATGAAATAAGTGATCTGAATATACAATTACTGGCTATAGAGATGGACAAAAAGAATCCTATAGAAAAAGATATTGTTTTAAACCCTGAGCTCGATTCGCAAGATTTAAACCAAAAATCAGTTGTAGTGATTGACGATGTTCTCAATTCTGGTTCAACATTGTTGTTTAGTCTGCAGCCTTTTTTAAAACAACCTATGCGGCAAATAAAAACTGCAGTTTTGGTCAACAGAAATCATAAAAAATATCCGGTAAAAGCAGATTTTAAAGGAATTTCTTTATCGACATCTTCTCATGAAAACGTTAGAGTAAGTTTAGATAGAGATTCCTTTCAGGTGGTATTAGAATAACAATTGCTCCAATTCTAAAACTGACTGCTGAACTCCTTTTTCATCAACACTAAAATGCATCTCGGCTTTCTCATAAAAAAACCTGCGTTCAAATAAGTGCTTTGCAATAAATTCAGTTAATTCAGATTCATCAAATCTTGAGATCAATGGTCGTTGTTCTTTTTCTTCTTGCAAACGACCGATTATAGTTTTAAGTTGTGCTTTTAGATAGACTGTTTGCAGATTTTGCTCAAGCAAAAAATCCATGTTATTGGCATAACAAGGAGTTCCACCTCCCAAGGACAAAATATAGTTGTCATTTTTGGAAATAAACTGCCTTAAGAGTTCAGCTTCTCGTTTTCTAAAATACAACTCGCCTTTAGTTTCAAATAATTTCGAAATAGCTTGACCTTCTTGATTTTCAATCAGATCATCTAAATCGTAGAATTGTAACTGACACTCCTGTGCAAGTTTTTTGCCTATTGTAGACTTTCCACAGCCCATATAACCCAACAATACTATATTCATCTAAGCATAATTTTAAAGGCTTTACTTCAATGAAGTTGCACAAATATCGTGTCTATTAAGTTAAAATCTAAATACCTTAAATTCTTAACTCAAAAATCAAAATTTTTTTATGGTAAAGAGTGTTGTTTTATCGACAAATGACTGTATATTTGCACCCGCAATTTGACCTGATAGCTCAGTTGGTAGAGCATCTCCCTTTTAAGGAGAGGGTCCTGGGTTCGAGCCCCAGTCAGGTCACAAAAAAGTTAAGGCGGTAGCCTTAACTTTTTTTGTATAGGCTCACGTGGCGGAATTGGTAGACGCGCTACCTTGAGGGGGTAGTGTCCTACGGACGTGCTGGTTCGACTCCAGTCGTGAGCACTTGATAAAAAGCGCATCATTTCTTGCGCTTTTTTCATTTACATCTAAACCATCAAAGATTTTGATCATTCGTACTGATCAATCGCTTGCCAGTAGGAATAGGTGAAATGATCCATCTATTGCTATCTACTTTTGTTTAACTCATAAGATTTTCTTGAGTTTTATGCCTATTAATATGATTTAGATATTGTCATCATAATGACTCTTATTTAAGTTTTTCTTTAATAATATTCAATATCTACCTTAAAAAATAGATATAATTTAAAAATATCAAAAATTTAATCATAATTACAAAATCATTAAACAAAATTAAAATTGCTCAAAATGTGAATTTTCACACCCTGATTTTAAAAAATGGATGGTGTTTGTGCATTTTAGCCTAAAAATTAAAATACCTAATCTACATAGAATGTGAATAACTATTAATAATTTCGATGTCTTTAAGCCTATTGCGGGGTGAAAGCGTCTATTTATAAGATAAACTGGACTTTAACAGATTATTTCTACCTTATTTAGTACACATCTCAAATAAATGTGTATTTTTGTTTAATCATTTGTGAAATACAATGAACAATAATATTAAGAAAAGCTTCAGCATTAGAGATCTTGAAAATCTTTCGGGTATCAAGGCTCATACGATACGTATTTGGGAAAAGCGATACCATTTGCTTCAACCTGAGCGCACAGCTACTAATATTAGAACTTACAGTTTAAATAGCTTGCAAAAGCTTCTTAATATTACACTTCTTTACAACAACGGTTACAAGATTTCTAAGATAGCCAAACTCGAAGAAGATAATATACCGCAATTGGTCAATGAGATTATTGCAAGAAACTCCGAAAAACATCACGCCATTAACGCCTTCAAATTGGCAATGGTCAACTTTGATAGTGCCCACTTCTTCCAGACTTTTAATAGTTTAATGGTCGAACGAAACTTCAGAGAAATTTTCAATAAAGTTTTTATTCCTCTGCTCAACGAATTAGGTCTACTATGGCAAACTAATACGATTAGCCCTGCGCATGAGCACTTTATTACGAGTCTAATAAAACAAAAAATTTACATTCATACCGAAAAATTTCAAAAACTAGAACCTACAAAAACAGATAAAGTTTTTGTAATGTTTTTGCCCGAAAACGAAATACACGAAGTTGGATTGCTATTTCTAAATTATGAGATTGTATCTCGAGGATACAAGACTATTTACCTCGGCCAATCGATGCCTTTAGAAAACATGGTAGATTTATTAAACTACTATGAAAACCTACATTTCGTATCTTACTTTACAGTAAGCCCTAATAAGGACGAAATAAACAAATATTTAGAAGATTTTTACAAAATTTTAAACACTAAAGGTAATTCTAAACTGTGGCTTCTTGGCTTTCAATCTCAATACATCACAAACCAACAAAAATTAGAAGGATTGAGAGTTTTCAATAGCATTGAGCAGTTTACTACCGCATTGTAGTAAGTATGAATACAGCTATTGTAATTGGATCTGGTTTTTCTTCATTATCTGCCGCTAGCCATCTTGCCAAGCAAGGTTACAAGGTGCAACTTTTTGAAAAAAACAGTACCGTAGGCGGACGATGCCGACAACTAATAAAAAACGGATACACCTTTGATATTGGACCCTCTTGGTATTGGATGCCAGATATTTTTGATAAATATTTTGCTGACTTTGGCAAAAAAACAAGTGACTACTACGAATTAGACCGCCTTAATCCGGGTTATAAAATTTACTTTCAAAACCAACAAGAACTTACCATTGGCGACAGCGTAGAAAAAATCGCTGAGGAATTTGAACGCATTGAAAAAGGAAGTGGAGCTAAACTGAGAAAGCTGCTAAAGAAGTCTGCGAAGAATTATGACATCGCCATTAATAAAATTGTTCTGAGACCGGGTTTGTCTCCATTTGAATTGGTCACCACAGAAACGGCTGTAAGGGTTGGACAGTTTTTTAAGTCCATACAACAAATTGTGCGTAAAGATTTTAAAAATCCTATGCTCGTGGCTGCTCTAGAATTTCCTGTGCTATTCTTAGGAGCAAAACCAAGTCAAACACCATCGTTCTACAGCTTTATGAACTACGCAGACTATGGTTTGGGAACTTGGCATCCTAGAGGAGGAATGTACGAAATCATCAAAGCTATGAAAGCTCTTGCAGAAGAATTAGGCGTTGAGATTCACACCGATGCCCCAGTGACCAAAATCAATGTAGACGACAATGCAAAAGCTATAGGGGTAGAAATTAATGGAACTCAAAATTATACTGCAGATCACATTATCAGTGGTGCGGACTATGCACACAGCGAGACGCTACTAGACCGTCAATATCGCCAATACAGTGATGCTTATTGGGAAAAGAAAGTTTTCGCACCCTCCTCACTATTGTTTTACGTGGGTTTTAAAACTAAAATCAATGGGGTTGAGCATCACAACCTCTTTTTTGACACTGACTTTGACGTGCACTCCAAGGCCATATACGATACTAAACAGTGGCCTGAAGATCCCTTGTTTTATGTGAATTTTCCTTCAGTGACTGATCCTTCAATGGCTCCAGAAAACTGTGAAACTGGATTCTTTTTAATTCCAATAGCACCTGGTATAGAAGACACAGAAGAACTCAGAAATCATTACTTCGAACTAATTCTTAAACGCCTTGAACAAAGGGTCAATCAAGAATTGAAATCACATATAGACTTCGTGGAGAGCTTTTGTGTGAAAGACTTTATAGAACAATACAATTCATACAAAGGAAATGCCTACGGACTGGCAAATACACTGAGCCAGACTGCCTTTTTACGACCGAAACTGATTAGTAAGAAAGTAGATAATCTCTACTTTACAGGGCAGTTGACAGTTCCCGGACCTGGTGTTCCTCCTTCTTTAATATCTGGAAAATTAGTTGCTGAATTAATCCAAAAAAAGAATTAAATTAGAGATTATGAAAGAGTTATACGATCAAGTTTCACAAAAATGTTCCAAACTAGTAACTGAAAACTACAGTACTTCTTTTACCCTTGCTACGAAAATGCTTTCCACTGACATCAGGGAAGACATCTTTAATATTTACGGTTTTGTGCGCTTTGCAGATGAAATCGTAGATAGCTTTCACAATTTTGACAAGGAAGTATTGCTCAATAGATTTGAAGAAAATCTCGAATACGCACTCAAAGATCAAATCTCTCTCAACCCCATTTTAAATGCTTTTCAAGCTACTTTTCACAAATATCAAATCCCTAAACATTTAGTGGATGCGTTCATGAAAAGCATGCGAATGGACTTGCACAAAAAAGAATACCTGACGAAAGAGGAATACAAGGAATACATCTATGGTTCGGCAGATGTTGTTGGGCTTATGTGTTTAAAAGTATTCGTTAAAGGAGATCAAGAGCTATATGATGAATTGAAGGACTCTGCCATGGCTCTAGGATCAGCTTTTCAAAAAGTTAATTTCTTAAGAGATTTAAAAGCTGACTTTGAAACTTTAGAGCGAACTTATTTTCCAGATACTAATCTGGCCGACCTAGACGAAGGCTCAAAAGCTAAAATCATCAGAGAAATCGAAGAAGATTTTGAAAAGGGTTTGTCTGGTATTGTGCGTCTTCCTGTAGAGGCTAAATTTGGAGTCTATACTGCGTACAGATATTACTCGAGATTACTTTCTAAACTTAAAAACACCGAACCAAAAGAAATAAAAAACACTAGAATAAGAGTACCCAACTATGAAAAGTTTGGACTACTCGCTCAATCTTATGTGAATTTTAAACTTCAATTGGTATGATGTGGCTTGGTTCCCTAATTTTTGTTTTGACCTTTTTACTTATGGAATTTTTAGCTTGGGCGACACATAAATATGTGATGCACGGCTTTTTGTGGCACTGGCATGCAGATCACCACAAAAAAGACCACGATAATTGGTTTGAGCGAAACGACCTGTTTTTTATTTTCTATGCAGTTGTTTCCATGAGTTTTATACTCCTCGGAGATAATACACCCATGTGGTATGGAATACCCATCGGATTTGGAATTCTCGCCTACGGGATTGCTTACTTTATGGTTCACGATATTTTTATTCATCAGCGCTTTAAAATATTCAGGAATATTGATAATAGATATGCCAGAGGAATACGTCGAGCACACAAAATTCACCATAAAAACATTGGCAAGGAGGACAGCGAAAACTTTGGAATGCTGTGGGTCCCTCTCAAATATTTTAAAAAATAATGCCTAAAGCAATTGTCATTGGAGCTGGAATAGCTGGAATAGCTGCTTCATTGCGATTAAGGTCTCAAGGTTTTGATGTAGAGGTTTACGAGGCTAATCCCTACACAGGAGGCAAACTACATGCCATTACTCAAGATGGGTATCGCTTTGATTTAGGACCATCACTGTTTACAATGCCTCAATTTGTAGAAGAGTTGTTTGAATTATTTGGAGAGGAAGTCACAGCTCATTTTGAATATATACAAAAGGAGGTTATCTGCAATTATTTTTGGTCTGACGGTACAACCTTTTCTGCTAAATCTGATAAGCAAGAGTATGTCGAAGAACTTTGTAAAACATTTGATGAATCTCCTGCAAGAGTCAATGCATTCTTAAACCGAAATCAACAGAAATATGAGCTTACCGCTCCACTTTTCTTAGAAAACTCTCTGCATAAACTTAAGACCTATCTCAACACAAATACGCTTAAATCTATTGCTCAACTCTATAAATTGCACATTTTTCAAAGTTTAGATCAAACTGCAAAGGCATATTTCAACAACAAAAAAACAGTTCAACTCGTCAACAGGTATGCCACTTATAACGGAAGTAATCCTTATAAGACTCCCGGCATCATGTCCCTTATCCCTCACTTAGAGCAATACTATGGAACATTTTTCCCCAAAGGTGGAATGCATCGCATATCGCAATCATTGTATGAACTAGGTCTTAGACAAAATATATCGTTTAACCTGAACTGTAAAGTCCGTTCTATTTTAACCGATAAGGGCCAAGCCATTGGGGTAATGCTCGAAAACGGAGAAGAGCAAAAAGCTGATTTAGTGGTTTGCAACATGGATGTATTTCCTACCTATAAGTCTTTATTAGCTGATCACAAGGCTCCCAAAAAAACATTAGCTCAAGAGAGATCAAGCAGTGCCCTTATCTTTTATTGGGGCATAGAGAGGTCTTTTCCCAATCTAGATTTACACAATATTTTTTTTAGTGATAATTACCAAGAAGAGTTCGAGTATCTGTTCGATAAAAAAAGTATTTGTGATGATCCAACGGTGTACGTAAATATCAGCAGTAAGGACAATCCAAATGATGCGCCTAAAAATTGTGAAAACTGGTTTGTGATGATCAATGCACCTGCAAATTACAATCAAAATTGGGATGTACTTGTTCAAAAAACCAGAGCGAACATTCTTCGAAAACTTTCTGGGATTTTAAATACGGACATTGAAGCACTCATTGCGACCGAATATATTTTAGAACCTTCAGGTATTGAAAAAAACACCAGTTCGTACAGAGGTGCTTTATACGGTGCGGCAAGTAATGACACTATGGCTGCGTTTTTAAGACATCCTAATTTCAATAAAAAAATTAAAAATTTATATCATTGTGGTGGTTCTGTGCACCCAGGCGGAGGTATTCCATTGTGTATGCTCTCAGCAAAAATAGTATCAGATTTGGTTCAGCATGATTTCAAAACTCAGTAGTACTCATATCGCCATTTTTCTACTATGGTTATTTCACCTTTCTGGAATGATTGGAATACTAGCGGGTTATGAGCAATGGTTTTTCGTTAAAACTCCCCTAAACCTTGGCGCTTGTTTTGCTCTTTTTATTCTGAGTTTTAAGCGAACTGATTTCAAGTTTTGGATGGTGTTTTCATTACTTATGTTCTTAGGAATGTTTATTGAATGGTTAGGAGTTCATAAGGGATGGTTTTTTGGCAACTATTCGTATGGGCAAAATATGGGACCCAAACTTGACGGTATACCTTTTCTGATTGGTATCTATTGGGCAGTTTTAGCTTTTTGTGGATATGTTATTTCAAGTTTTTTGACCCAAAAAATGAACTGGCGCAACTGGATGACACTAGTGTTTGGTGGATTTCTAATGACGCTGTTGGATGCTTTTTTAGAGCCCATCGCGCCTATAATGGATTTATGGACATTTGTTCCATCGGCACCAATAGAGAATTATGTGAGCTGGTTTATTTTCGGCACTGCTTTTCAATGGATTATTCACTTTAATTTCAAAAAAGAAAAGTTCGAAAAACACATTCTATTTAGCACGCATCTTTACGCGGTACAATTTATGTTCTTTGCTGTATTAATTCTTGCTTTAGACTAATTCAGGTTTTTCACTCCAATTACCAACTATGCGATAGGGCTGAAAACGACTAAACAATTCTTCAGAATACCAATCTCTTTTTCTTGTAAGCTTTATAGCCTCAGCATGAGACGAATCCTTATATGCAAATTCAAATAGTGCGTCTTTATCATTCCAAATACTAAACGTAGCCATATTTTTAAAGGGCACCTCTCCTATTCCAAACTGAAATATAATTGCCTTTGTGCGTTTTAAATAGTCTTGAGATTGAGGTACATATTTCCAAAATGGTATGAGTTCAGTCCATTTGATTGTGGCGCGTGTGAGCACTGCCATGTATTTGGAATCAGCATCAATATTTGAAGATTTTTGAAAAGGCTTTTGATTAGACCATTCACCATGAGCCTTGATATTTTTCATATAAACTACCATAAGTTCATCGCTGTTTTTAACGTAATCGAAATACACGCCTTTTCCTTGAAAAAAATCGTTCGCTGCTTTCTCAGAATCCCATACTTGTAAAATGGCATAAGTAGACCAATCGGGTAAAGGATTAAATCCTGACTTTCCGCTACCCATAACCTTATAAAAATGTAAACCCGCTATTGATCGAAGTTTTTGTTGTGTGATAGGAACATTAAAAAAAGCCCATATCTTTCCTTTTAAGGAATAAAATCTATAAAACGATAATGTGGTGATTTGTTTACTCATTTTCCTTTAGAAACTCTTCTATCGTTTTGAACCATTGATCTGAATTCCACTTTTGAATTTGTGTTTCCTCAGAGCGAATGTTTCGATTTAAATCAATCAAGTAAGAATAATTCATCTTATACGCCAGTGGAGCACTTTCATTTAAATTATAATACATTGGAGAGAATCCAAAGTCATTCTCTTCAAAATAAGCTACAACCGGTTCACGCTCTTCATTCGAAACGATGTAAAAATCAATTTCAGCGTGAAACTTTTCGTAAAACTCGTCTATCATATGCAATGCGGCTTGAGACCTCATATCCCAACTCGCAAAAAAGAAAATAAAAGCAGGTTTTTGAAAACTTTGATCAAATTCAAAAGCGATGCCATTTTTGTCTTTTAGACTCCAAGGTTCAAACTTTAGCTTTGTGTCAGCACTTGAAATAACCGGTTTGGGAGCAAGAATTTGATTCGCCTTAAGCTTTAAATGATATGTCAAAGGGGTAAACCAATAGAGAAGTAATACTACAATTACTCCTATATTGATCCATCTTTTTTTCATTGACTTCTTATGAATTAGCGCTTTCCTTTTTAATCACATTTAGCGCAGAACCTTCATTAAACCACTTGATTTGAGATGAGTTGTAGGTATGATTTGCCACAATGGTATCTTTTGTGCCATCTGCGTGAGACACTTCAATATGCAAAGGTTTAGAGGGTGCAAAGTCCTCAATATCGATAAAGTTAAAGGTGTCGTCTTCTTGAATTAGGTCATAATCAGATTCATTGGCAAAAGTAAGGGCCAACATCCCTTGTTTTTTAAGGTTTGTTTCGTGAATCCTTGCAAAGGATTTAACAATAACTGCAGCGACTCCTAAGTGTCTAGGTTGCATAGCCGCGTGTTCTCTTGAAGAACCTTCACCGTAATTATGATCTCCGACAACCATTGAGTATATGCCTTCTGCCTTATACGCCCTTTGTGTTGCAGGTACTGCACCGTATTCCCCACTCAAATGGTTTTTTACCATATTTGTTTGTTGATTATAGGCGTTCACAGCACCTATTAGGGTGTTATTAGCTATGTTATCTAAGTGACCTCTAAATCTCAACCAAGGACCTGCCATAGAGATGTGATCAGTTGTACATTTACCATGTGCTTTAATCAATAATCTCACTTCTTTCAATTTAGCGGTATCAATTGGCACAAATGGATCTAACAATTGTAAACGCTGTGACTCTGGTGATACTTTGATTTGAACTCCACTTCCGTCTTCCATAGGAGCCACAAAGCCAGCGTCTTCCACAGCAAATCCTTCTGGAGGAAGCTCATAACCTCTTGGCTCATCTAAACGAACTTCATCTCCTTCTTCATTGATAAGAGTATCTTTTAACGGATTAAAATCTAGACGTCCTGAAATGGCAATAGCCGTAACTAACTCAGGTGATCCGACAAAAGCCAAAGTATTAGGATTTCCATCTGCGCGCTTTGCAAAATTTCGATTGAAAGAGTGTACTATTGTGTTACGAGGACCTTCGGCGGCATTATCACCATAGCGATCCCACATACCGATACAAGGTCCACAGGCATTTGCAAATACAGTGGCACCAATGTTTTCAAAGGTGTTAATGAATCCGTCACGCTCAATAGTATAGCGCACCTGCTCAGAACCTGGGGTAATTTTAAACTGTGCTTTAGTTTTTAATTTTTTCTCTGCTACTTGCTTTGCGAGAGAAGCTGCTCTTGATATATCTTCATAAGATGAGTTGGTACAAGAACCAATTAAACCTACCTCTACATTGATAGGCCAGTCGTTTTCAACAGCTACTTTAGACATCTCTGAAATTGGTGTTGCTAAATCTGGCGTAAAAGGTCCATTTAAATGCGGTTCTAGATCATTTAAATCAATTTCGATGACCTTGTCAAAGTACAATTCAGGATTAGCATAAACCTCAGGATCAGCCGTTAAATGCTCTTTCACAGCATTTGCAGCATCTGCAACATCTGCACGTCCTGTAGATCTCAAATAACGATCCATAGATTCATCATATCCAAAGGTCGAAGTCGTAGCGCCAACCTCTGCTCCCATATTACAAATGGTTCCTTTTCCTGTGCATGACATCGATTGGGCTCCCTCACCAAAATATTCAACGATAGCACCAGTTCCTCCTTTTACGGTTAAAATTTGTGCTACTTTTAAAATAACGTCTTTTGGTGCAGTCCAACCGGAGAGTTTACCTGTTAACTTAACACCAATCAGTTTAGGGAATTTGAGTTCCCAAGCCATTCCTGACATTACATCCACAGCGTCTGCTCCTCCCACTCCAACGGCGATCATACCTAAACCACCAGCATTTACGGTGTGAGAATCCGTTCCTATCATCATTCCTCCTGGAAATGCATAATTTTCTAAAACAACCTGATGAATAATTCCTGCTCCTGGCTTCCAAAATCCTATTCCATATTTATTTGATACAGATGCTAAAAAGTCAAAAACCTCGCTACTAGTGCTATTTGCTCTTTGTAAATCTTCAGCAGCTCCTTTTTTAGCTTGAATAAGGTGATCACAATGAACGGTGGTTGGCACGGCAACTTTAGGTTTTCCAGCATGCATAAATTGTAACAAGGCCATTTGTGCAGTCGCATCTTGACATGCTACTCGATCCGGAGCAAAATCAACATAATCTTCACCTCTTTTAAGCACCTTGTCAGGATTACCATCCCATAAATGCGAATAGAGTATTTTTTCTGCTAAGGTTAAGGGTTTTCCTGTTAGATTACGCGCACTATTTACACGTTCACCCATTCTAGCATATACTTCTTTGATTACTTCAATGTCAAAAGCCATGGTTTAAATAATTGGTTGTTAGCAAATGTATTTCGTTCTGAAGAATTTTAGTGAAAAAGATTCAAAAAAACTTAAGCTTTTATGGGGTGAATTACTCCTTAACCCAATTGTTGGCAAAATCGCAATTCGCCTTACTTTCGTTTATTTGAATAAATGTATCTTGAATTCTTTCATCAATCCACTCTTCGATTGTCTTTAATTGTTTGTCTGAAAGTGCTAATTCTTGGATTTTCATATAATCTCTTGCAAAATCAGCCTTGTGCTCGTCATAGCGATTAGTCACCTTCATTATTTTATATTTCGATGGACCTCCTTGAGGATCACGCTCAACGATTGGATATGAAATCTCCCCTTCCTTCAATCTGCTTATTTGATTATAAAGTGTGGGATCCATTTTAGTCAATTCAAAACGAGCACTAAAATCAGCAGGATTTCGAAGAACACCTCCATCAAATTTTGTTTCTTTTTCGTCTGAAAATAAGCGTGCAGCTTCAGCGAAATCTAAGCGATTTGCCGCAATTTCAGTACGAACGCTATCCAATTGGCTTTTAGCCCGCTCTACAGCATCGTTGTCAATTTCGGGTGCAATCAAAATGTGTCTCAAATCCACCTCTTGTCCTCTAATACGTTCGACCAATATGATGTGAAATCCAAAATCGGTCTCAAACGGTTCTGAAATTTCACCTTCTTTCAAGCTAAAAGCAACATCTTTGAACTCCTTGACAAAAGGCGTTTGTTTATCCATCGTGTACGCTCCACCATTGGATTTTGACCCTGGGTCTTGTGAATATAAGATTGCCTTGACACTAAACGAGGATCCGCTAATTTCTACATCCTGTTTAATTTGCTCAAGTCGTTGAATGACTTTTTGCTTATCTTCTTCTGTGGGTTTGGGCTGTTTGACTATTTGAGAAATTTCTAGCTCAGCACCAAAAACTGGACGTTCTTCTTCTGGTATTGAATTAAAAAATTGACGAACCTCTTCAGGAGTAACTTCGATATCAGTAATGATATCATTTCGCATCTTGTCAGCCAACATTCTTAGCTTGTTGATCTCGAAAAGTTCGTCTTTAAAAGATTGTAAGTCGGGCTTTTTATAAAATTTCAAAACCTTTTCAATAGAACCTACTTGAGCAGTTAATTGCTGAACTTGATTTTCAATCATCGCGTTTACTTGATCATCTGCAACCAGCAAACTGTCTTGAATAGCGTGGTGTGCATATAGGCGATCTTCCATCAATTTACCCATCAACTGGCAATTGGTAATTTCTTGTTTTGATACACCTTGATTTTCTAAATCAATGCTCAGTTTGTCAATGTCGGATTCTAATATCACATAGTCACCAATAACGGCAACAACCCCATCAACTTTAATTCGCTTTGGAGGTGCCGTATCTTGACCTACTGCATAGGAGGTCATTACTAAGAGGGCTACGACAATAAGTTGTAATGCTTTAATCATAAATTTCAAATTTTCGCTCAATTTTTGCTTGATTAGTGGCTTCTTTCTTACGTTTATTTAACAATTCAAATTTCTTGCGATTAAATAGTATTTTCCTCAGCTCTGGAGCTACGAATTCATATGGAGCAATTGACTTAGCTGTCAAGGCTTCTGAAACTTTCCCCAAATATATTCCACTACTATCTCTCAAATCAAAAACGTATTGATTGCGTTGTAAACGTCTTTTATTAACCTCTTTCAAAGCGGGAATCGTCATAAACAAACTCCTGGACTTAAACCATTTTTGATCGTCTAAATTGGCGTCAATTAAATAGTTATGGGTCAAAAGTGAATCTAAAAATACGCTGTCACTTACACTAAATCGAATCAGTGCTTTTTTGACCTCGTCTACTCTGCTGTAAGAGGTGTCTAAACTTAAATATCGCAACCTGTAAATATCATCTTCTAATACAAAGTTTTTGCGCTCCTTTTCGTGAAGTGCTAAAAGCTCGTCATCGTTGATTAAGGTATCTATGCTTTGGTCATCTACAAGTAAATCGTAATAATACTTCGTGTACAAATCATATTGATACTGCTTGACAAGTCGATCCAGTTCTTCTTTCTTCTGCTTGGGTAAATTGATGACTGCATCATCAAAGAGTAATTGCTTAGTAGCCCAGTCCTCAATGAAAGCCCTTCTTGTTTTAAAGAGCTCTAAGCTATCCTTGATATAACTAAAATCCGGAATATCGATTTCATAGAGTTTTTCTTCCCCTACCCTTGCAATGACATTGTCTGCCTCACTTGTGTTATTTACGAGCATTTCACAAGATGCAAGTGACAGCACCATTGCGGAGATTATAATCAGTTTAGTTTTTCTTATCATACGAAAGGCAAAAATATAAATAAACTAGTATTTTAGTCGATTATTCCTGGGATTTAAGGAAATTTTAAATCTTTGAAATCTGACCAAAGCTAATTTTAAACAAAAGAAGAGATTGAATTACGAGATTGAGATACCCATTCATTGCAATAAAGAGCAAGTCCTCGCCCTTTATACTAATCCTGATCTCTTGTCAAAATGGCAAACTGATCTAACTTATTATCAAACTGTAAGTGGTGAAGTTGGGCAGTCCAATGCACAAGCCATTTTGTATCAGAAACACAACAATAAGCAGGTCATTATTCAAGAAACTGTGCTCGAGCGAAAAGGATCGGAAGATTTACACCTCCGATACGAAAATTCGAGTATCGCAGTAATCGAAAGACATCATTTCAAAGTACTAACCAAAAATCAAACCCTTTGGACTGTGTCATACGACTTTCGATTTAAGCCAATTGGACTAAGGTTATTCAAATGGTATTTCAAACATTATTTCAGAGAAAAACATCTCGCTTTAATGATGTCCTTCAGTCAATTTGCAGAGACCTATGTCGGAACAGAAAATTAGATTAAAATGGGATTTCAGAGGTCCAGAAGCTAAACAGACTGCGAAACATTTTTTAACGCATTTGATTGAATTTCTTCACAAAGAAAACTTATCGCGTTATAACAAGGAATCTTACCAAGGCTTAGAACAAGCTTCAAGCAACTTCTGCAGTGTTTTTTTGATAATCGAATCGAAAGAATTAACTTTCTTTAAGGAACACTTAAAACCTCATCGTGCTTTTTACGAAGAATCTTAATTTAATTAGTACTGCTGCGATTACATTACTCTTTTTAGCATGTTCAAAATCTAATTCTCAATCGCAGTGCACATCTTGCCCTGATTCATCAGGTCTTCAATTTCAATCTAAATCCGAATATTCAAATACGGCAGAAACTTTGTCAAAATGGATTTCTGATTCAGAAAATAATAGCATTCAAGAAATAATTTCACAACCTAAAAAATTTGAGTTACAAATTCGATATAGCAGACGCTCTTCAATAGATCACACGAAGTTTGAAGACTATTATTTTTCTTATGCTCCAAAAGAAGAAAAACATTATTTCTATCCGGCTAGTACGGTAAAATTACCAGCGGCTATTTTTGCCCTTGAAAAACTAAATGAGTTTGAAAACATCAATAGAAATACTCCTTTTCTAGTTCAAGGTGACACCTTACCCATTTCAACATCACGGTGTATAGAACAAATTTTTGCCGTGAGTGATAATAAAGCCAATAATTTACTTTTCGAATTGTTGGGTGCTGATTATTACAATCGTCGATTTGTAGAATTAGGTTTTGAAAATAGTAGAATTAGTCATCGCTTGAGTACATCAAATTCCGCAGAACAAACAACTCTTCCTATATACTTTTTCGAAAATACGGATACGATTTTAAGTATCGCTTCACAGACAAATGCGCCCATTGGGAAACTTGATTTATTGGGTATTGAAAAAGGAATTTCATACATCGATGACAATGGCGAGCGAAAAGGGGGTCCTTTCGATTTTAGTTTAAAAAATTGGTATGATTTAAAAGACCAAATGCAAACCGTCAAAAGATTAATTCATCCAGAATTATACGCAGAAAATATGCGTTTTAAAATTAATGATGAGCAGCGTGCTTTTTTAATCGAAACCATGGCTAAAACACCAAAAGACTTGGGATATGATCAAAGTACTTATTTCGATAGCTACGTAAAATTCTTAGTTTTCGGTGATCAGAAACAAATTGACAATGCTTTTCTAAAAAGTCACAATAAGGTTGGATTGGCCTATGGAACACTTACAGATACAGCCTATATAGTAGATGAAGAAAACCAAATCGATTTCTTCTTGTCAGTTACAGTACTAGTGAACAAGAACGAGCAATTCAACGACGGTGTTTATGAATACGACGAGTTGGGCATCCCTTTTATGGCTGCATTGGGCAAACGTATTTTAGCCTTTGAAAAAAACCTTAAGTAGAACTAGACTGGCGTGCCGTATAAATCAAAGTCTTCAGCACTATCGATGCGTACTTGTATAAAATGTCCAGGCTGCAAATAGTGATTCTCTGAAGAAATCAAAACGTGATTATCAACCTCAGGAGAATCAAACTCCGTTCTGGCAATATAATACCCCCCTTCTATTCGATCGACAATGCATCTAAAGGTTTTTCCTATCAGTTCTTGATTTTTTTCCCAAGAAATCTGAGATTGAATTTCCATAATCTCGTTTGCTCGATTGATTTTCACTTCTTCTGGAACATCATCTTCAAGCTGATAGGCGTGGGTTTGTTCTTCATGGCTGTAGGTAAAACATCCTAAACGATCAAAACGCTGCTTTTTAAGCCAATCTTTTAGAACCTTAAAATCCTCTTCTGTTTCACCTGGATAGCCTACAATAAGAGTCGTTCTAATAGACATTCCCGGTACCATCTCTCTGAACTGAGTCAGGAGCTTGTCTGTTTTGGCCTTTGTCGTCCCTCTTCGCATACTTTTAAGGATGGGGTCGGCTATGTGTTGCAATGGGATATCAATGTAATTGCAAATTTTCGGCTCCTCTCGAATTAAATCAAGCACCTCCAGTGGAAATCCCGTAGGAAAAGCATAATGCAGTCGAATCCATTCAATTCCCTCCACCTCACAAAGTGCTTTTAAGAGCTCTGCTAAAGCTCTTTTCTTGTATAAGTCAAGGCCGTAATAGGTTAAATCTTGAGCAATTAATATCAATTCCTTTACCCCATTTTCAGCTAATTTTTTACTCTCAAGTACCAATTCTTCAATTGGCTTTGATTTATGCTTACCACGCATCAGGGGTATCGCACAAAACGAACAGGGACGATCACATCCCTCAGCTATTTTTAAATAAGCAAAATGTGGTGGAGTACTGTTTAAACGCTCTCCAATGAGTTCCTTCTTATAATCCGTGCCCAGAGCTCTAAGTAATTGCGGTAGGTGATGGGTACCAAAATACCGATCTACATCAGGGATTTCTTTTTCTAAATCATCTTTATAACGCTCACTCAAACAACCCGTAACAAAAACTTTTTCAACTTCACCTTCGTTTTTGAGTTTGACGTATTCCAATATCGTATTGATACTTTCTTCTTTAGCATTGGCAATAAATCCGCAGGTGTTGATAACCACTATATCCCCGTGCTGCTCGTGAACGACTTCTTTTCCTCCTGCCCTCAACTGACCGGTCAACACTTCAGAATCGTACAAATTCTTGCTACATCCTAATGTAACCACATTGATTCTAGACTTTTTTATGCTTTTAGTCTTCATATCTAGAGTGAAAAGAAAGAATTTACAAAAGTATGCGCATCAAATTCTTGTAGATCTTCTATGCCTTCTCCCACTCCAATATATTGAACTGGTATTTGGAATTGATCAGAAATACCAATGACTACCCCTCCTTTAGCCGTTCCATCTAATTTAGTGATTACTAATCCACTTACTTCGGTAGCATTCGTAAATGCTTTAGCTTGTGCGAAGGCATTTTGTCCTGTAGATCCGTCTAAAACCAATAAAACCTCGTGAGGAGCGTCTGGAATTACTTTTGACATCACTCTTTTAATTTTAGACAATTCATTCATTAAATTGACTTTGTTATGCAGACGACCCGCAGTGTCTAAAAGGACCACATCAGCTTTTTTGGAAACAGCTACTTGAAGCGTTTCAAAGGCAACGGCTGATGGATCTGTATTTGGTTGCGAGGTAACGATTTCACAATTAACACGCTGCGCCCAAGTTTTGAGCTGGTCAGAAGCCGCGGCTCTAAAGGTGTCTCCTGCTCCCAATATGACTTTTTTACCTTCTTTTTGAAGCTGATAAGCGATTTTTCCTATTGTTGTAGTTTTACCAACTCCATTGACTCCAACAACCATGATGACCTGCAATTCTTGATGCTTATTGTCATCAGATTCAAGATCGTGATGAGATTTTAGTAATTCATTGATTTCTTCGCGCAGGTATTGCGCTAAATCCTCAAGTTTACTGTATTTGTCTTTTTGAACACGCTCCTCTAATCGTTCAATAATTTTCAGTGTGGTTTCAACTCCTACATCAGATGAAATTAAAACCTCTTCTAATTCGTCAAGCAAGTCATCATCTATACTTGTCTTTCCGATTAAAACTTGAGTAAGCTTATTGAAAAATGAACGTTTTGAGACCTCCAATCCTTTGTTTAAAGACTGTTCTTTTTGTGTATTGAAAATCTTTTTTAAATCACTCATACCAGAAACTGTCTTACAAAGATAGGCGATAAAAAAAAGCCGCTCAACAGCGGCTTTCATATACTTTAAATCTAAAAATTAGTTTTTATTAAAAAAGTCTTTGACCATTTCAGGTGGCATTACCGACTCTACAAATGTGTAGGCTCCTGTTTTCGGAGACTTTACCATTTTGATCGCCTTAGTTAAACGCTTAGACTTTGACTGAAGTGTTGCTACTGTTTTCTTTGCCATCTTACTTTATCTCTTTATGAACGGTCATTCTTTTCAAGATCGGATTAAACTTTTTAATCTCAAGTCGATCAGGACTGTTCTTTTTATTCTTAGTTGTTATATATCTTGAAGTACCTGGCATACCTGATTCCTTGTGCTCAGTACACTCTAAAATTACCTGTATGCGATTTCCTTTTTTTGCCATGTTTTGATTCCTTTAAATCTTTGCCAAATTAGTCGATAAGCCCTTTAGCTCTTGACTCCTTTAAGACGGCAGATATACCTTTTTTGTCAATAATTTTAACTCCTTTTGAAGAGACATTGAGTGTAACCCACTTACCTTCTTCAGGAACATAAAATCTTTTCTTAGAAATATTAACGTCAAAACGTCTTTTTGTCTTATTGATGGAAAACGATACGTTATTACCAAACATTACTTTCTTGCCTGTAACTTCACAAATCTTTGACATTTTAAATCGTTTTAGTTCTTCTGTTTTTAAGAGTGTGCAAATTTAGATATTATTTTGGTTATCACAAATTAATATCCGCATTATTTAAAATTTCAGCATAGAGCAATTCTAGGCCTTTATTTATGGCTTTCTCGGTGATTCTTGTTCTGTGATTTCCGAGGTAAAAAACATGTGATTCACATCTCTTTTCTGTGCTTATGGCTATGACAGCAGTGCCAACCTCTGCGTCTGAATCTCCCTTTGACGGGCCTGCGTTTCCAGTTGTTGCGATGGCAATGTCACATTGCAGCTTTTGTCGTAACCCATTGGCCATGGCCTCGGCCACCTCTTTAGAAACCACACTATGCTGGTTGATCAGCCTCGAATCTACATTTAAAAAGGATTCCTTAATTGAGGTGTGATAGGCCACTACGCTGCCCTTAAAGACCTTTGAGGCTCCTGCTACAGAAGTAAGTCGTTTAGCAATACCACCACCCGTAAAACTCTCAGCACTAGCTATAGTCACTTGTTTTGTCTGCGCCTGCTCGACAATGAGTCGCTCTATTTCAGCGACCCCTTCTAATCCAATGTAATGAGCACCTAATCTTTGAGCTATAATGGCAATGCGCTTATCGATTTCAGCGATCAATACTTCTTTATTCTGTCCTCTAGCAGTTAGACGCAGTCGAACACGACCCAAATTGGGCAAATAAGAAAGCGATATGAACTTGGGCAGACTTTCTTCAACATCTTGAATTCGTTCAGCAATTAAACTCTCTCCTATTCCATAGACCAGCATCGTTTTGTGAACGATACAAGGCAATGCATAGCGCTCTTGAAGTCTTGGAATGACTTCGGTGCGCATGAGTTCTTTCATTTCAAAAGGAACACCAGGCAGCGAAATAAAATCAGTCTTTTCTTTACGCATCCACATTCCAGAGGCCGTTCCGTATTTGTTTTCTAAAAGTGTAGATTTCGAAGGTAAATAAGCTTGTTGCTCATTGATTTCAGTCATTCTAATTTGCAATTTTTGTTCAAAAAAGAGTCTCAATTTCTGTAAGAGCTCTTTATTTTCGACCAGTGTGTCATCAAAAAAATCGCAAAATACTTTTTTAGTAATATCGTCTTTGGTGGGACCCAATCCCCCAGTAAGTATGGCTATATCAGCATTTTTTAAACTGAAATCTAAGGCTTCATTGATCGAATTACGACAATCGCCTATTGTGAGTATTTGAACAACCTCAATTCCAATACTAGTAAGCTGTTCACCTATAAATGAAGCATTTGAATTTACAACCTGTCCGATGAGAAGTTCGTCTCCTATACTGACTAAAACAGCTTTCATTAGAGACTGAAATCGGCAACTATTGCTTTGATCATCAAATTTGTTTGCGCCTTCAATTCTTTAAAACTCTCGGCGATTTCATCAAAAGACTCTTCAGCCTTTCCCATTTTTTCGATAGAAAGGGCTAAAACCATTAAATCGCTTCGACCAAACATCATGAAATTAGGCTTCATTTTATGAGCCATCTGATACGTCAATGCATGGTCCTTGACATTTACTGCTTCTTCTAAGGCCTGAATGTCTTGCGGAATTTCTTCTACAAATGCCTTTACCAGTGTTTCTTTAAACTCGTTATCTCCTTCTGCGAGTTCTTCAACCTGTTTCAAATCGTAAGCCATAATTGCTATTTAATAATTGTCTTTAAATGTACTTCTTGCTCAATTTTTCCTACTAACACATCATTTGCCTGAACTGAACCAACACCAGCAGGTGTGCCTGTAAAAATCACATCTCCTTTTTTTAACATGAAAAACTGAGAAACGTAAGCTATAATTTCATCAATTTTCCAGAGCATTAATCCTGTATTCCCAGATTGCACTTGAACACCATTTTTTTCTAATGAAAACGAGATATTTTCTAAATTTTCAAACTGTGCTTTAGATACCCATTTTCCTATAACTGCCGAACCGTCAAATCCTTTCGATTTCTCCCAAGGTAACCCTTTTTGCTTTAATTGTGTTTGTATGTCTCTGGCTGTAAAATCAATTCCTAAACCTATTTCGTCGTAATAATTCGGGGCAAATTCTTTCGCAATATGCTTTCCTACTTTGTGAATTTTAACCAAAAGTTCCACTTCATAGTGGATATCGTTACTGAATTCAGGACGGTAAAAGTCTTGTTCTTTAGGCAATACCGCAGAATCAGGTTTTATAAAAATCACAGGTTCTTTAGGACGTTCATTTGAGAGTTCCTCAATATGATCTGTATAATTTCTACCTATGCAAATAATTTTCATCGGTCTAGAGTTTCCAAGTTCCCAATTTAATTTGTGTTAACACCTTTTGAGTATATTTTGGAAAATCAGCATTGAGCATCCATCCAAAATATCCGGGTTCTTGTTCTAAAACCTCTTTAATTCGCTTTCCTTTAAATTTTCCAAAATTAAATATGGGTTCTTCTTCTTTATTTAAAGCAAGGAATCCAGCAAAATCGAGTGTTTCTCTTCTCTTGGTGAATGACGAGAGCGACTTAATGTCATTTTCAAGATCCTCGTAACGTTCAATCTGAGATAAAAGCACCTCATAAGTAGCCATGGTGTCTGCTAATGCAGAATGAGCCTCAACTAATTCCTTATCGCAATAAAATTTATAAGCCGCTGAGAGGGTTCGTTTTTCTTTTTTGTGAAATATGGTTTGCACATCTACGGACACCATTTTTTTGAGATCAATATCCACACCTGCACGAAGCAACTCCTCAACTAAGAGCGGAATATCGAAACGATCAGAATTGTATCCACCAAGGTCACTGTCTTTAAGAATGTCATAAACCTTTCTTGAAAGTGCCTTAAAGCTTGGTTCATCTTTGACTTTTTCGTCAGTAATACCATGTACCTCAGCCACTTCTGGCGGAATGGGAATTCCTGGATTGACAAGCCAACGGTATTGTTCTTTATTGCCGTTAGGAAAGACCTTAAAAATGCCAATTTCTACGATGCGATCTTTGACCACATTTGTTCCTGTAGTTTCTAAATCAAAAAAACATATTGGTTTAGTAAGATTTAACTCTAAAGGCATAAGTGCGTTTTAAATTTTGGCCGATACGTCCCAAGACTCGAGATATTCAGCGATGAACTTTATAAAAGATCCCCCCAAAGCTCCGTTAACAATTCGGTGATCGTATGAATGAGATAAGAACATTTTAGATCTTATTCCAATAAAATCCCCTTCCTCTGTAGATATTACGGCTGGCATTTTTCGAATAGCTCCTAAGGCTAAAATTCCTACCTGAGGTTGATTGATAATCGGTGTACCAAAAACACTTCCAAAAGACCCTACATTAGTAACCGTGTAAGTTCCGTCTTTGACATCATCTGGTTTTAACTTTGCATTTCTGGCGTTGTAGGCCAATTCATTAACTTTTTTGGCTAATCCAACAAGGTTGAGTTGATCGGCATTTTTAATGACGGGGACAATTAGGTTTCCGTCTGCTAATGCAGCGGCCATTCCTATATTGATTGCCGACTTTTTAATAATTCGCTCTCCGTCAAAGCTTATATTAAGCATTGGGAAATTTTTAAGAGCACGAGCTACCGCTTCTATAAAAATTGGTGTAAAGGTTAACTTCTCGCCCTCTCTCTTATAAAATTCATCTTTAACCCTATTTCGCCATTCGACAAGGTTGGTCACATCGACTTCAATAAAACTTTGAACATGAGCAGAAGTGGCTAAACTCTTGGTCATATGCTCTGATGTGAGCTTCGCCATACGGTTAAGTTCAATGATTTCATCTGAACTACCAATATTCATTTGTGGCGCAAGATTTATGGCTTCTCGAGTTTCTTTTTTAGGTTGTGGCGCCTCTGTTACAACATCTTCTTTTTGTGGTGTTGCTGTAAAAGCTGGTCTAGAGGCAACATATTGCAGAATGTCATTTTTTGTTACGCGACCTTCTAATCCACTGCCTTTAATTTGATTGAGTTCAGCCTCAGAGACATTTTCTTCTCGAGCTATTTTACGCACAAGTGGCGAATAAAATCTGCCTTCACTATTTGCTGTAATCGGCGATTTGAGTTGAGTTGTGGTTTCTGTAATATTTTGTTCAATCTCCTTTGCGTGCTCTTCTGCGCTTGTCTCTTCAGGTTTTATTTCTTCTCGAGCAGGGGTTTGTTCTATAGCAGTGTTGACTTCAGTAACAGCTTGGGGTTCTTCCTGCTCAGCAGAATCTTCGACATCAGTCGTTTCGATTACAGCAATCACATCTCCAACTTGAGCAACTTCTTCTTCGCTAAAATTAACCTGTACCAAGGTGCCTGAAACTTCTGAAGGGACCTCTGAATCGACTTTGTCAGTGGCTATCTCAACTATAGCCTCGTCTACTTCAATGGAGTCTCCAACATTTTTTAACCAATTTGTTATGGTTGCTTCCGTAACGCTTTCTCCCATTTGAGGAAGTACAACATTAAATTTAGCCATTTAAGTTTTGTCGGTTTTAAGTTTTAAACAAAAGTAAGAATTTAATACTTGAGTGGTATACGATTACTGATACTTCGACCTAAAGTTACTTCGTCAGCATACTGCAATTCATCTCCTATAGATACCCCTCTTGCAATGGTGGAGAATTGCAACTCTTTATCCATTAATTTTTTATAAATATAGAAACTGGTAGTATCGCCTTCTGGAGTTGCGCTTAGTGCGAAAATGACCTCGCTGATTTCTTCGTTCTCAACCCGTTTGACAAGGGCTTCAATTGTAAGGTCTTGAGGACCTATACCCTCTATGGGTGAAATCAATCCGCCGAGCACGTGATATTTTCCACGATATTCGGCTGTTGATTCTATTGCCATTACATCTCTAACATCTTGTACCAAACAGAGTGCTTTGGATTCTCTTTGCACATCATTGCAGATTTCGCAAACCTCTTCATCGGTTATATTGAAACAATTTTTGCAATGTTTGATCTTGGATCTCAAATCTACGATGGCCTGTGCGAGATTAACACTTTGAATTTCAGGCTGTCTCAATAGAAAAATAGCCAAACGCAAGGCCGTTCTTTTACCGATTCCAGGTAGCTGGGCAATTTCGTCTACTGCGCTCTGCAATAATTTAGAAGAAAAATCCATAATGAATTAGAGGTAGTTTTTCAAAAGAAAGATTTGTATTTTCCACTCGAATTTATAAATCATCTTAGGTGTGAATTCTTCGACCATAGCTATACTTCTGATCTCCTATTTTTTGGTATTACTATTAATAGCCAAATTTACCTCGAAATCTGATAGTAATGAAGACTTTTTCCGTGCCAATAGAAAAGCACCTTGGTATTTAGTCGCATTTGGAATGGTAGGAACCTCTTTATCTGGGGTCACTTTTATTTCGGTTCCTGGATGGGTTGGAGAAACAGAGATGACTTATTTACAAGTGGTTTTCGGTTATTTGGCAGGGTATCTAGTAGTAGCTTACGTATTGCTTCCTCTGTATTACAAACAAAATCTCATTTCCATTTACGGCTACCTAGGCAATAGATTTGATGCGAAGACACAACAGATTGGATCATTTTTCTTTTTTGTTTCTCGTATCCTAGGTGCAGCTTTTCGCCTTTATTTAGTGGCTATTGTACTTCAAGAATTTTTGTTCAGCGAGATGGGGCTTCCATTTGAAGTGACAGTAATCATCTCTGTCTTTTTAATATGGATTTACACGCATAAAGGAGGTATTAAAACCATCATTATTACAGACACCTTACAGACGTTGTTTATGATGGCGGCTGTGATTTTTGCCATTAGCAGTATACTACAGTCTTTGAATCTTTCCCTTGTGGAATATTTGCAAAGTCCTGCTTTCGACAATTACAATCAGCTGTTTATCTTCGACAGTCTACTCTCTAAGTCTCACTTTATCAAATCCTTTGTTGGAGGGATGTTTATCACAATTTGTATGACGGGATTAGATCAAGACATGATGCAAAAAAACCTGAGTTGTAAATCACTAGTTGACGCCCAAAAAAATATGGTATCCTTCAGCTTTGTTCTGGTCTTGGTAACTTTTTTGTTTGTGTTTCTAGGAGGCCTTCTCTTCTACTATAGCGAACAAAATGGGGTTGGCATTCCTCTTATGGATGGAAATCCTAAAACAGATTTACTCTTTCCTGAAATCGCTCTTTCAGGGGATTTAGGTATTGGTCTTTCAGTTTTTTTCTTACTCGGTCTTATCGCTGCAGCCTACTCAAGTGCCGATTCGGCATTAACAGCATTGACAACAGCCTTTTGTATTGACTTTATCCATATTGAAAATCTCAGTGAAGAAAACCAGCAAAAAATGCGTAAAAAAGTTCATATCGGTCTGTCTTTTTTACTGGTTTTGGTAATTGTGATTTTCAACAGAGTCATTAGCACAAATGTAATTGACAGTCTTTTAGTGGTAGCGGGTTACACTTATGGTCCGTTACTAGGTCTCTTTAGTTTTGGGATGTTCACAAAGCACAAAATAGCAGCCAAAAAAATTATGTCAATATGTCTTTCAGCAGTTGTGATTATAGCTCTTATCGCTCAAATTCCCGCTGAAAAAGTTGGTGGTTATGTTATTGGATATGAGTTGTTACCTCTGAATGGTTTACTCACTTTTTGCTTGTTGTATCTTTTTAGAGATCGAACTAAAACGCTTACCACTTCATAATAACACTTCCCCACGTGAATCCACTTCCAAAAGCTGCGAGTACTACAGTTGATCCTTTTTGTATGAGGCCTTTTTCCCAAGCCTCCGTCAAAGCAATAGGTATAGATGCCGCCGTTGTGTTTCCATAACGCATGATGTTATTGTAAACCTGCTGGTCTTTCAAGCCGAATTTCTTTTGAATGAATTGGGCAATTCTCAAATTTGCTTGATGTGGAATAAGCATATCAATATCTGCTGGTGTCATTTGATTAGCACCTAAGCCCTCCATGATAACTTCACTAAATCGAACTACTGCATTTTTAAATACAAACTGTCCATTCATATATGGCAAATAAGACTCATCATCTGGATTGTTATCTTCTAAAATGTCTGTGACCCATCGTGAACCCATTCCTGGGGCTAACAATGCCAATTCTTCTGCGTGTTGTCCTTGTGAATGTAAATGGGTTGATAAAATAGCAGACTGCTCATCTTCTGATCTTGAAACTACTGCTGCCCCTGCTCCATCTCCAAATATCACAGAAACGCCCCTACCTCGAGTTGTTAAATCTAATCCTCCCGAGTGTAATTCAGAACCAATCACCAAGATGTTTTTATACATTCCAGAACGAATGTACTGATCTGCGACAGAAAGGGCATAAACAAATCCTGAACATTGATTTCTTACATCTAAAGCACCGGCGGTGTGAATTTCTAAATCGCGCTGTACCAAAACACCAGGTCCAGGAAAATAGTAATCAGGACTCAAGGTGGCAAAAATGATAAAGTCGATCTCGTTTTTATCAATTCCAGCTCTTTCAATTGCTATTTTAGCCGCTTTAACTCCCATGCTAGTGGTCGTATCTTCACCTCTCACAGCAAATCTGCGTTCTCGAATACCTGTGCGTTCCTGAATCCACGCGTCATTGGTATCCATTAACTTCGACAAATCATCGTTGGTCACTACTTTGGGAGGCACATAGAATCCGAGGCCTTTTATATGAGCTTTATGCATTGGTTATTCTTTTTAAAACTGTTATGACCTTCAAATTAAGGATTTAAATCGATTTACCTCAATCTTGGCATTTAAATCATTCAACAGGCTATACAATCCAAAAAAGGTTCTATTGACGTAAATAAAGTGTTTAGAACCTCTGTTATTGTTCATCTTTCGCAGTTCTGACTGATTTGTAAACTGCTGAGCAAGTGCACCTATTTCGTCCCAAAAACTACTATCTCCAAAGTCGAATTTTTCAGATTGAAATGGCTTTGTAAAAAGCGTCAACATTTGATGAAAAAGAGCAATGAAAAATTTTCGCTCTTCGTTGCTATCTTTTTTTGTCAATATTTCTAGAGCCTCGAGTTTTTGTTCGAAGAGTTCTGGATTGTTTAAAACCTCAACACTCGATAAATCAAAATAGGGTACATAAAAGTTATCTGGTATTTTTTTGATACAACCAAAATCAATAGCAACGAGTTTACCTTTCTTATTGATTAAAAAATTACCTGGATGAGGATCGGCTTGAACTTTGCGCAATCCATGTATTTGGAACATATAGAAATCCCATAGAGATTGACCTATGGCATTGCGCTCTACTTGAGAAGATTTGTTATTTTGAAGGTATGCTCCCAGGGGTTGGCCTTTCATGAAATCCATGACTAGCACTTTTTTGGACGAATACTTTGGATAGTACTTTGGAAACTTTATATCGAGTACCGCAGCGCAAGCCTCACTCATCTCTACACTCTGTTTTAGCTCAATTTCGTAATCGGTTTCTTCTAGTAATTTCTTTTCAACTTCTGTAAAATAGTGCTCAGCTTCATTCAACTTAATGTTGAACATTTTTGATGCAATAGGTTTAACCAATGAGAGGTCACTACCTATACTTTCTGCAACACCCGGATATTGAATTTTAACTGCAAAACGTTTTTTGTTTTTTACAGCGAGATGAACCTGACCAATACTGGCCGCACTTATTGCCTCATCAGAAAACTCATCGAATAACTCCTCTGGTATTTTACCCAGATGTTGTTTTATGGTTTTGCGGACTAATGGACCAGAAAGAGGGGGAACACTGAACTGGGCTAAAGAAAACTTATCTACATAAGCTTTTGGCAAAATATTGCGCTCCATACTGAGCATTTGTGCCAATTTTAGGGCACTACCTTTGAGAGATTTTAGAGTGTTATATATATCATCGGCATTGTCTTGATTAAGTTTTTCTTCTGCTCTTTCTGCATCAATTAACTTTTCACCGTAATATTTGAGATAGTTTGCTCCAATTTTGACACCTGTACCCACCAATTTAGAAGCCCTTTGCATCTTCGAAACTGGAATAGAATCAATACTTTTCATGTAATACCTTATAGCTTAAAACCCTCCTTAACCATGAACTTTCCCAAATCGATCCATTTCTCTAATGGATTGGACTGCAGTAAATCAAAAACAGCTTGAACAGATTTTTCAATAGCGATATCCGTCTTTTCGAATTTTGGAGATTCATCTTCAATCCAAAATTTCAGTAACACTAAAAATTGAATCCAAGTGCCCTCTGAAAATAATTTGTCGTTAAATTCTTTCAGTTTCGAATCATTCTCAGTTGATAAGAGAATGTCTTTGACAAAATTCAAGTAATGCGTTCTAAAATCTTTCAATTGCTTTAAATTTTGGAGGCGTTCCAAAGAATGTCCTGTACTCAACACGTAAAGGATGTAAGAACGATTGAGGGTCAAAACCTCAAAATAAGAAAACAAGTACGCCAAGAACTTTTCTTTTGGATCATAATTGCTAAAAGATTTATTTTTCTTGAGGACCTTTTTACAATTTTTGTGAAAAGCAACCCAGATATAATTCTTTACAGCATCAAGAGAGGCAAAGCCCTCATAAAATTCGTTTTCTTGAAAATTGTGCTTTAAGCAAAATGCGTAAACAGACTTGGGAAAGAGTTCTGAAGATAGTACCTCTTTTGTGTAGGCTTCGGCAATCTTTGATTTTAATTCGGATTTCATAAGTCATTTGTGTTTAGGTAAAGATACAATATCATTAAACACTACATACAACAATGCAAAAAAAAGAGAGCGCAATTCAAGTGAACGACGCTCTCAACAACCTAACCAATAAATAAACAAATTTGTTGAGATCTTTTCTCTTTCATAGCAAAGTTTTACTCAACACTTCAAATATACAATTTTGTTTAGTTTTTCCAAATAAAAGATAAACAAAATTTAAATTTTAACATTTCACCCTTAAAATTACTTGTGTCATAATGTCATAAAACGCAGTATTGGTACCTTTTTTGACCTTGTGTCATTAAATTTTTTAAAATTCATTTAAAACCAGATTTATGGAAAAAGGAAAAATTAATGTTTCAGTAGATAACATTTTTCCCTTGATCAAGAAATTTCTTTACAGTGATCAAGAGATTTTTTTAAGAGAACTTATTTCAAATGCTACCGATGCTACTTTAAAGCTGAAGCACCTTTGCGATATTGGTGAGGCCAAAGTAGAATATGGCAATCCTCAAATTGAAATTGAGGTTGATAAAAAGAAAAAAGAAATTCGAATTATCGACCAGGGGGTTGGAATGAATGAAGAAGAAATTAAAAAATACATCAATCAAGTCGCATTTTCGGGGGCTGAAGAGTTTTTAGACAAATACAAAGACAGCGCAAAAGACAGTGGGATTATTGGCCATTTTGGTTTAGGATTTTATTCTGCCTTTATGGTTGCTGACAAAGTCGAAATAATTTCAAAAAGCTATAAAGAAGACCCTGCAGTTCATTGGTCATGTGACGGCTCTCCAGAATTTCAATTGAATCCAAGTGAAAAAACAGAAAGAGGAACTGAGGTTATTCTTCACATCGCCAAAGATGCAAAAGACTTTTTAGAAGATCAGAAAATCACTGAACTTCTCAACAAGTACAACAAATTTATGCCTGTTCCAATAAAGTTTGGTACGCGTACTGAAACGCTCGAAAAACCTGAGGGAGCAAAAGAAGAAGATCCAGCACCAACCCAAGAAGTAGACAACATTATCAATAATACTTCTCCGGCATGGACAAAAAAGCCCGCAGATTTAGAAAGTGAAGATTATGCTTCTTTTTATAGAGAGTTATATCCAATGCAATTTGAACAACCACTGTTCAATATTCATTTGAATGTAGATTATCCTTTCAATTTAACAGGAATCTTGTATTTTCCTAAGCTGAGTAATGATCTTAACCTACAAAAAGATCGCATACAACTCTATCAAAATCAAGTATTTGTAACTGATAATGTAGAGGGGATTGTCCCTGAATTCCTCACCATGCTCAAAGGGGTAATTGACTCTCCTGACATTCCTTTAAATGTCTCTAGATCTTATCTTCAGTCCGATAGTAGTGTAAAGAAAATCACATCTTACATCACCCGAAAAGTAGCGGATAAATTGGCCAGCTTGTACAAGAAGGATCGTGCAGATTTCGAATCAAAATGGAATGACATTAAAGTAGTCATAGAGTACGGAATGCTCACCGAAGATAAATTTTACGAGAAATCAGAAAAGTTCGCGCTTTACCCTACCGTCGATGACAGTTATTTGACCTGGGAAGAATTGGAAGCCCAAATCGGCGAATTGCACAAAGACAAAGACGGCAAAACAGTTGTTTTATATGCCTCTAACAAAGAAGAGCAGTTTAGTTATATCGAGAAGGCCAAAGAAAAAGGTTACACTGTATTATTATTGGACTCTCCTATTGTGCCGCATTTAATTCAAAAAATTGAGCAACAAAAGGACGGATTTAGCTTTTCAAGGGTTGATAGTGATAGTATCGAAAAACTCATCCAAAAAGAGGAACATCAAATATCTAAATTATCTGAAGAGCAACAAGAAACCTTGAAATCAACATTAGAAGAGCAATTAAAAGATCAGGGCTTTATTATACAGCTCGAAGCTCTTGATAGTAATTCAGATGCCTTTATGCTCACAGAACCGGAATTCATGCGCCGAATGAAGGATATGCAGCAAACCGGTGGCGGTGGAATGATGGGGATGGGATCAATGCCTGATATGTATAATTTGGTGGTTAATACCAATTCAGAAATCGCCCAGCACATTTTAGACACTGAGGATTCTGAGCAAAAGTTAAGTCTAATTCGTCAAGCCTTAGATTTGGCAAAATTATCAAAAGGCCTACTAAAAGGGGAGGCGCTCGCAGCTTTTGTTAGTCGATCTTATAAATTGATCAAATAGTAGAAAAGAAGAAAGCCCTGCAATGCAGGGCTTTATAACTAAACTAACTAAACATTACAGAAGATTATAGAACTGTAAACTCTTCTTCGAACTGTAATCCGTTATCGTAAACACGAATGCGATACGTATCGGAATAAGCAGAATCGAAATTAAATACCTTTGAAATTGAAAATTCACCTTTTAAATTCTCGCGGTAAACCTCTCTATTTTTTGAATCTAGAACGACGATGTAAACCTCGTTCAAATCCCAGTTAATAAATCGCATTTTTACTTTCTTGTCTTGCTTACTGAAGACAGGATCGAAGCTTACAATCTCTTTCGAAGGCCCAGAAGAAAGTGGGTTAGCAAAGAGGGATGGAAGCATTGCTGTCATTAAAAACAGGGTAATTACTCTTAATTTTAAATTTGTCATAACGTTCGTTTTTTTTAATTGATGATTACATTACAAATGTACTTCTGAACAAGTGGGATGAACAACATCAAAATTGCTCAATATATGTGCTATTTTAACTCTATATTTGTAATTATGTTATCTGAATGTTAATTTTTGACATAATTTAAATTAAATGCTCAAACCCTCTTTAGAAATTGTTACCCCGAGTTTTGGAAATTCGTTTGCACTAAACAGTTTTGATAAAAGGCATGTAAATACCTACAAAAGCTGGCATTATCATCCAGAAATTGAATTGGTATACATCAATGGCGGTAGTGGTAAAAGACAAATAGGAAGTCATGTTTCCTATTTTAATGACGGTGACCTTATTCTTATAGGATCCAATCTTCCTCACTGCGGATTTACCGATCAGTACACCGGTAATGAAAAAGAGACATTGGTTCAAATTAAAGAAGATTCATTAGGAATGGATTTTTTAAACGTCCCTGAAATACAGCCTATAAAACTATTGTTTGAGCGGGCAAAATCCGGTTTAGCCTTTGGCGGAAAAACTAAAGTGAAAATTGGAGAAAAAATGGAAATACTTGAATACCAATCTGATTTTCAAAAATTGATGAGTATTCTAAATATTTTTCACGAACTGGCACAATCAAAAGAGGTAAGCGTATTAAATGCCTCAGGGTTTTCTTTAAATACAGAAATCTCAGATAATAACCGCATCAATGATGTTTTTAACTACGTAAAAAATAATTTCCAGCGCTCCATATCGCTTGACGAAATTGCATCTGTAGCTTTTATGACTGTTCCTGCATTTTGCAGATACTTTAAGAAAGTCACTAATAAAACCTTTACGCAGTTTGTCAATGAGTACAGACTAGTGCACGCCTCTAAATTATTAAGTGAAGAACCATTGAGTGTTTCTGATATCGCAGATGAGTGTGGGTTCAATAATTTTTCTCATTTCACCAAACTCTTCAAAAATTTTACTGGACAGTCGCCATCAACCTATAGAAAAAACTTAAAACAGTCGATATGAAAAAAATAGAATTACCCGAATTGGAGGTTTGGTATAAGACTAATTTCTTATCCCCTGAAGAAGCCGAGTACTTCTATAAATTATTTGAAACAACTGTAGCTTGGAGACAAGACCCTATCGTAATCTTCGGAAAACAATTCATGCAACCTCGACTGACCGCATTTTTTTCAGAAAATGGCCTGAGCTATGGTTATTCTTCAATACGAATGCAACCTCACGCATTTACCACTGAATTAAAAAACCTAAAAGATAAGGTTGAGCAATGCACTCAAATGACTTTTAATTGTTGCTTGTTAAATTTTTACAGAGATGGGAATGACAGTAATGGCTGGCATAGTGACGATGAAAAAGAGTTGGGAAAAAACCCAGAAATTGCAAGCATAAGTCTAGGTGGAGAACGCTTTTTTCACTTAAAGCACAAAGTAGATAAAGATTTAAAGGCAAAAATTTTACTTGAAAACGGAAGTTTACTCTCTATGGGGGGTCAAACGCAACACAAGTACAAACACCAGATTCCAAAGTCAAAAACCTTTACCGCCCCAAGAATTAATTTAACCTTTAGGCGTATCTTTGAAGTGCTATGACAAGAGAATTTTCTGAGAGAGAACTAGACCGCATCATCGAGATGGCCTGGGAAGATCGCACTCCCTTTGAGGCGATCAAATACCAATTCAATATTAGTGAACAACAGACTATTGAGTTGATGCGCAAGCACATGAAGCCCTCAAGTTTTAAAATGTGGAGAAAACGAGTGCAGGGTAGAAAAACAAAACATGCATTAAAGCGAAATTCTTCAGTTGATCGTTTTAGATGCAGCCGTCAGCGAAATATCAGTAACAATAAAGTCTCTAAACGTTAAAACAACTCCTCGAGTAATTTAGCTAAGCGATAGCCTCCTTTTCGCAATTGTTCAAAAAGCAAGCTGTTGTGGTCATAAGTGTAACGATAGCCCAATCGATCGCCGTCTTTAGCAGAATTGTAAATATCTGAAGCAATTTGGTGGGATTCTTCGATCCATTCTATCGTATTTCCTTTTGAAAATGAGTTGCGCTGACTGACAGTAGTTCCTCTCATGAGTTCTTCACTTAAGGTTTTTGCATCCATTCCCCAGGACTCTATGAGATTTGAATCCCATACTCGGTGAAGATTAGATGAAGTTGAAAACCATTTTACTTTTATATTATTTCCACCTCGGTCCTCAGATTGACCCACATGTAAAGGCTGGTGGGCATCTCCTATAAAATGGATCAATAATTTTAAGTGAAATGCCTTTTCTTCTTTGGAAGTATCCTCACTTTGAATCACTTGAATACAAGTGTTAATACCTTGAACTAGGTCGCCTTTGTCTGAAGCTTCATCCGGCTTATAGGTCTCGCTCATCGGATAGTTCACATAGTGCCATGGGCCGTACTTATTGTATGCTCTTTCACTTTTGATTTCGTCCGCATAGGTGGAATAATAAGCAATACTGTGGCCACCGAGCAGTTTTTTAATTTTTTTAAGCGCTCTCTTAGATAAATTAGCCTCGGCTATATAACCCACAACTCTGTGTCCTGTTTGGCCCCAATTATCATTTTCAGTTAAGGGCGAGGCATGCAATTCAAACGTCAAACAACTGATCATCACAACTATAATTTTGATGCTTGCTAATTTCATCTTCAGTATTTTCTACAAAAATACATCGATTCATTTGACCACATCTTAGAGTTCTGCTAAAACTTAAAAATTACTACCTTATAGCCATAAAACAAATCAAAATGAAAGACCAAGCCAAGAATTCAAAATTTGAAAAGACAAAACGACCTATCTCTGGTTATATCATGGTGTTTTTATGCCTATCCATTATGGGGTATTCCATTTATCAAGTCATTACATTTAGAGATGCACTTTATATATTGTCATTCGTTTTTGGATTGTTCATGATTACAGGTACAATATTGATTAATCCAAATACAGCTAAAGTGTTACTGCTCTTTGGTAAATACAAAGGAACAGTCAAAAAAAATGGCCTGTATTGGGTTAATCCTTTTTACGCCAAGAGAAAAATCTCATTGCGTGCAAGTAATTTCGACAGTGAGCGCTTGAAAGTGAATGACAAAATAGGAAACCCTATTATGATCAGCACAATTCTTGTGTGGAGAGTAACAGACACCTACCTAGCAAGCTTTGAGGTAGACGACTATAAAAATTTCGTTCGCGTGCAGACCGATGCGGCAGTGCGAAAATTAGCGAGTATGTATCCCTATGACAATTTTGAAGACGGTACAGAAGACGACCAAGTTACGCTTCGATCGAGTATTAACGAGGTCAGTGAAGCACTAGAAAAAGAAATTCAAGAGCGTCTTAGTATGGCAGGCATAGAAGTTTTAGAGGCACGTATTGGTTATTTGGCCTATGCTCAAGAAATCGCAAACGCCATGCTTAAAAGGCAGCAAGCCACAGCTATTGTAGCTGCAAGACATAAGATAGTTGAAGGAGCAGTGGGAATGGTTGAAATGGCCTTACAAGAACTCAGCGAAAAAGAAGTAGTCAAACTCGACGAGAAAACAAAAGCATCAATGGTGAGTAATCTTATGGTAGTCTTATGTTCTGATAAAGATGCCGCACCTATTGTAAATACCACGACATAATCAATTTGCACTGATGAAAATACACACCTCTTTATTGTTATTGGTGCTGGGTGGACTATATACTCTTTTTGCTCAGGAGACGGTGCAAAACGAACCCTTTGAGCTCTACAATGAAGAGATTCAATTACTCGGACAATTGGACCTTCCCAAAGACAGCAGCACATTTGAAGTGGTTGTCTATGTGCACGGCTCAGGAAATATTGACAGAGATGGCAATCAGGGACAATTCATTCAACCTGCTTACATCAAACAACTCAGTGCAGAACTCAACAAGGAAGGCATTGGAGTTTTGCGTTATGACAAGCGAACGGCTAACCTCAACAACCGGGAACACCTTACAGGAATTCAATTCACAGACTATGTCGATGACCTGCGAATTGTTGTAAAAGCATTTGAAAAAGATGAGCGCATCAGTGGAATACATTTAATCGGTCATAGTCAAGGTTCTCTTGTGGCTGCACTAGCCCTTACAGAAAGTGACCTAAATGTCAAAAGTTTTATATCCCTTTGTGGACCTGCGGATGGCATTGGAAAAGTGATTGTAGATCAAGTTAGTGCTCAGAACGAAGGCTTGGGAAAGATCGCCCAAAACCACGTTAATGAACTCATGGAAACTCAACAAATTAAAGAGATTAATCCCTTTCTTGTCTCCGTATTTAGAAAAGAGAATCAATCCTTTTTTTACTCTTGGATGCAGTACAACCCCTCAAAAACCATTGCCAAGATTGAAGTTCCATTTTTGGCCATTGGTGGTGGATATGACAGTCAAGTGCCTTCAACTGATGCCCAAAAGTTGGCTCAAAATACCAAAAATGGAAAGCACCTAGTTATCGAAAGTATGAACCATGTTTTAAAACAATTAGACCAAGAGTCAGATAATCTAAAATCCTATCAAAACGATGATTTTCAAGTGCACACTGAGTTGGTAAATATTCTTGTTGCTCACCTTAACCAATATTAAAACTTATGTTTCCCATAGTAAACGACACTGTAATTTTTGGTATCATAACCTTTTGTTTGGCTTTTGTCTTTTTAAGTGCACAAAGTCAACATCCCTTTTGGAAAAAACTTTATGGAGTAGTACCTACCCTACTGCTCTGTTATTTATTACCTGCACTTTTAGTCAATCTAAAAATAATCGCCATTGATGAGTCTAAGCTTTACTTTGTCAGCTCGAGATACCTGCTTCCCGCAGCCCTCATTCTAATGACCTTAAGTATTGATTTAAAAAAAATAGCGCGTCTTGGACCAAAGGCTTTGCTCATGTTTTTTACAGGAACTTTTGGCATCATCATCGGAGGACCCATTGCCCTTATGATTGTCAGTATAATTTTACCTTCAGCAGTTGACGGTGTAGGGTTTGATGCAATTTGGAGAGGATTAGCAACTATTGCCGGAAGCTGGATTGGAGGAGGAGCTAATCAGGCTACAATGCTCGAAGTATTTCAGTACACCCCGAGCAAATACGGATCTATGGTACTTGTAGATATTTTAATGGCTAATATTTGGTTGGCCATATTACTTTTTGGAGTAGGTAAAGCCGAGCGCATTGACCGATGGCTCAAAGCAGACACCTCACAAATTCAATCTCTCATTGAAAAGGTTTCTCAGTTTAGTCAAAAAGTGAATCGTACGCCTCAAACATCAGACTGGGTTATTTTAACCGGTATTGCATTTTTGGGAGTGGGAACAGCACATTTCTTTGCACCCCTAGTTGTAGATCTTATGGCACTTATGATTAACGAAGATTCCTCTTTGGGAATTTTTGAATCCCTCAAGAGTAATTTTTTATGGATGGTTGTGATTGCCACTGTTTTTGGAATTGCACTTTCTTTTAGTCGTTTCAAAAGTTATGAGGGTGTTGGTGCAAGTAAAATCGGAGGTGTTTTCATTTACATTCTTGTGGCCACCATAGGAATGCAAATGGATCTGAGTAAAATACTTGAAAACCCTGGATTACTTTTAATTGGCTTTATTTGGATCTGTATTCACGCTGCCCTGCTTATCCTCGTTGCAAAATTGACAAAATCTCCTTTTTTCTTTTTAGCTGTGGGAAGTCAAGCCAATGTTGGAGGAGCAGCTTCTGCTCCAGTTATTGCTGCTGAGTTTCACCCCTCTCTGAGTTCGGTAGGCATCTTATTGGCAGTTTTTGGTTATGTAGTGGGAACAGCCGGAGCTTATTTTTGCGCTATTTTAATGGAAATAGCAAGTACCATCTGATAAAGTTTGCGATATTCGCGTTTGGAATTTACACCTATGAGAAAATACATTTTAATTATAGTAGCTGGCGTTTTAATGACAGCTTGTCAACAAAATAAAGGGCTAAACCTTCAGGTAAAAGTAGATGGCCTAAAGAAGGGCACGCTTTATATCGAATCGATACAAGACACTGTTTTAGTACAACTAGACTCTATAGAAGTTCGGGGTAACAAGCAAATAGAATTCGACGTAGCTTTAGACCAACCTCAAATGCTGTACTTACATCTGGACAAAAACGATGAGAATGCATTTAACGACAGGTTATTATTTTTTGCAGAACAAGGGCAGATGAGCATTAGATCTACCCGTGAGGCTTTTGAAAATGACGCCCAAGTAAAAGGTTCAAATACAGATTCTATATACCGCATCTATCAAGAGGTATTGACCTCCTTTTCAAAGAGAGATATAGAACTTTTACAATTGAGCATAGACCCTGACTATGCTACAAAAATCGATTCAATATCTACTCTCGCGGCTAGCAATGAGCGAAGAAAGTTTTTGTATGTTTTAAACTTTGCACTCAACCAGAACAACAGCATACTTGCTCCCTACAGTATTGTTTACGACGGAGATGGGTTGGCTCCCAAATGGAAAGATTCAGTTTATCAATCACTGACAGATGATATCAAAAATAGTCCTATGGGGGAGTCGCTAAAAGCTTTGCTGAGTAATTAAAGCTTGGCTAGCTTCGTTTCGATTGCTGCAGATTTCTCAGCTAAGGCTACTCTAACTGCTTTATAATGCTCCTTAGGAGATTGCGCTGACTTTTGGTTCACCATGGCCATGAGCTCATCGAATAGCGAAATACACTCGTCGATAAGAGCCGTGCCTTCTTCTGAATTGGTATTAGAAGACTGTTTTTCCCACTGATATATTTGTTCAATAATATCCCCAAGAACGTAATTAATTTCCTTTTTTAAATTTCTAACATTAGCCATAAGCCTAAATTTTGGTGTAAAAGTATTGATTCATTCGCGAAAGCAAAACTCTTTTAGTAAATTTTAAGACGCAGAATATAAGTATTAACCCCCTATATTTTCAAGTATGAGTACTTCTAAAGGATGGAGAGAAGAGCAAGGTCGTTTACGCAAAGAATTGAATTTCAGAAATTTTAAAATGGCCGTTGCTTATATAAATAAGGTTGCACAAATTGCGGAACAGCACAATCATCATCCCAAAATAATCAACATCTATAATCAGGTCATTCTAGAGCTGTGGACACATGATGAAAATGCCATAACCGATCTAGATTGGAAATTGGCTAAAGCGATTGACGAACTAGATGAAAATTTCAAGTAATTCGGCTCCAGAAGATTGTAATTCGAGTTGTTCACAACATGCGGGAATCATCAGGGTCTCCCCTCTCTTCATATGCATTTGCCCATCTTCTGTTCGAAGTACAACTTCTCCTTCTATACACATGTAAATGCTAAAACTGTCTCTACCTGCTATTTTGATGTCCATCTTTTGATGTACAGGAAGGAAGTTGGTTTTAAAATACTCATTGTGTATGAGCTGATTTGAGGTATTACGTTCACGTTTATAGCTCTTTTTATAATCTGTTTTGGCCTTGTAATTAATTGCATCAAGTGCTAATTCTGTATGCAATTCTCTTAAATTTCCATTTTTATCTCTGCGATCGAAGTCATAAACGCGATAGGTAATATCTGAAGTCTGTTGAATTTCAGCCAATAATATTCCTGCTCCTATGGCGTGCATTGTCCCTGTTTCAATCATAAAGGCATCTCCTTTATTCACAGGTGTATAATTGAGTAATGTGCTGAGCTTTTTCTCTTCTAAAGCCTTTTGATAGGATTTTTTAGAGCAATCCTCTTGAAAACCTAAAATTAAATTGGCATTTGGGTCGTGATCCATAATAAACCACATCTCATTTTTACCAAAAGATTGATGTCTTTGAGCTGCCAATTCGTCGCTTGGATGAACTTGTATAGACAAATCCAGCTTGGCGTCAATGTATTTGATTAGAATTGGAAAATCAGAACCAAACCGGTTGACAACGGAAAAACCTAGTAGTTCTGGACCAAAATCTTCAATTAATACATCGAGTTTCTTTCCGCTATAGGGTCCTTCAATTACCTGGGAAACATCCCCTTTTACAGCTGATATTTCCCAACTCTCTCCAATACCACTTGCGCTGTATTGTTTATCTAAGGACGTTTTTAACTTTTCACCTCCCCAGAGACGTTCTTTATAAATTGGTTGGAATTTTAAGGGACTTCGATACATCACTTAGCAGGAAAAGTAACAAAGTTTCTCGGTGTTTCATATAAGACTACTTCGATTTCTTTACTCGAATCAATATGCGGACGTAGTCGATTATATATGACCATTGCAATATTTTCAGCTGTTGGAATCAATGATGCAAAATCAGATACATCTCGATTTAAATTCTTGTGATCTAAGTGATTTTCAACCTCAGATTTAATCAAATCTTTCAAGATTTTCATATCCATGAGATAACCCGTTTCGGGATCTACTTCGCCGATAACACTAACGATTAAATCGTAATTATGTCCGTGATAGTTTGGATTATTACAAAGACCGAATACCTCTTTGTTTCTCTCATCACTCCAATTGGGATTGTGTAAGCGATGTGCAGCGTTGAAATGTGCGCGGCGACTGACTTTAGTTTTCATGTTGATTGGCCTTTAAATGATCGTAAAAACGCTCAAAAATGATTTTGAACCATGCGGTGTAGAGATTGGGATTATTCTTAATGTCTCGATCGACCTCATCCAAGTCCATGTACTTGAAGTCTTCTACTTCTTCTTTATTGATTTGAGGAAGAGTATCAGAATAACCGATCATTACGTGATCCAATTCATGTTCGGTAAGACCATTGTCAAAAGGGGCCTTATAGATAAACCAGAACAACTCTTTAAGTTCAGTTTGCATTCCCATTTCTTCTTCTAAGCGTCTAGCTCCTGCAGTGAGGTTGGTTTCGCCCTCTCTTTGATGAGAACAACACGTATTAGTCCATAAAAGTGGAGAATGGTATTTGTGAGCTGCCCTTTGCTGAAGTAACAACTGCCCCTTTTTATTCATAACGAATACCGAAAAAGCACGATGCAGAACAGCTTTTTCATGCGCCTCCATTTTGGGCATTGTTCCCAAAATTTCATCTTTTTCATTGACCAATAAAACTTTTTCTTCGCTCATATTACAAAAATAGACAATCGACTTATCATTCCCATTGAAAAAATACGCTTAACCGAAAGGAACATCTATTTTTGCATAAAATACCGAAATGGATTTAAACGCTGCATTAGAAAAAAGAAGAACATTCGGAATCATTTCCCATCCAGATGCTGGTAAAACTACCCTCACTGAAAAATTACTTTTGTTCGGAGGTGCAATTCAAGAAGCAGGAGCGGTCAAAAGCAATAAAATTAAAAAGACTGCAACTTCTGACTTTATGGAAATCGAACGTCAAAGAGGGATTTCGGTGGCTACCTCTGTTTTAGCGTTTAATTACAGATCAAAAAAGATCAATATCCTAGATACTCCAGGTCACAAAGACTTTGCTGAGGATACCTTTAGAACATTAACTGCGGTAGACTCAGTAATTGTGGTCATAGACGTCGCAAAAGGTGTAGAAGAGCAAACTGAAAAATTAGTGGCTGTGTGTCGAATGCGAAACATTCCTATGATTGTTTTTATCAATAAACTCGACCGAGAAGGGAAAGATGCTTTTGATTTATTGGACGAGGTAGAGCAAAAACTCAACCTTAAAGTTTGCCCTTTGAGTTTTCCTATTGGAATGGGTTATGATTTTAAGGGAATTTATAACCTCTATGAAAAAAACATCAATTTATTTAGTGCAGATCAAAAGCAACACATTGCAGATACCGTCGCGATAGACAATCTTTCTGACGCAAAACTCGAGGAGCACATCGGTGAGCAATCAGCAGCCGATTTAAGAGAAAATATAGAACTCGTTGAAGAGGTTTACCCCAATTTTGACAGAGCTGAGTACCTCAGCGGAGATATACAACCTGTATTTTTTGGTTCGGCCTTAAACAATTTTGGTGTACGAGAATTACTCGATTGCTTTATTGAAATCGCCCCATCTCCTTTACCAAAAGATGCCGAGGAACGCAAAGTAATTCCAAGTGAAAAAGAATTCACTGGGTTTGTATTTAAGATTCACGCCAATATGGACCCCAAACACAGAGACCGCTTAGCTTTTGTCAAAATTGTATCCGGCACCTTTGAGAGGAACAAGCCCTATCTTCACGTGCGAAATAATAAAAAACTCAAATTTTCTTCACCCAATGCTTTTTTCGCAGAAAAAAAAGAGATTATTGACATCTCTTATGCCGGTGATATTGTAGGATTGCACGATACTGGTAACTTTAAAATTGGTGACACCTTAACCTCTGGTGAAATATTAAATTACAGAGGTATCCCGAGTTTTTCTCCCGAGCATTTTCGATACATCAATAACGCAGATCCAATGAAAGCCAAACAGTTGAATAAAGGAATTGATCAGCTTATGGATGAAGGTGTAGCCCAATTATTTACGCTTCACATCAACAATCGAAAAATTATTGGTACAGTAGGTGCCCTACAATATGAGGTTATTCAATACCGATTAGAACACGAGTACGGAGCAAAATGCACCTATGAAAACTTTCCGGTGCACAAGGCTTGTTGGATTGAAGCCGATGAAAGCAATCCGGAATTTCAAGAATTTAAAAGGGTTAAACAAAAGTTTCTTGCCCTAGACAAACAGAACCAACTCGTATTTTTAGCAGATTCTTCCTTCTCGCTACAAATGACCCAACAAAAATATCCTTCGATTAAATTTCATTTCACTTCTGAATATGCAGAATAATAAAAAAGCCCTCTGTTGAGGGCTTTTTTATTTAGGCTTTACCTGTAGGTCCAAAATTTATTGGGATGCTCGGCTGCTCATAATCTTTGATGTCACCGTGCATTTTTTCGAATTTTTGAACATTATCTCCTAAGGCTCTAAGTAATTTTTTAGCGTGTTGAGGCGTTAAAATAATTCTACTCTTCACCTTGGCTTTAGGGTTTCCAGGCATAATGGTAATGAAGTCCACGACAAATTCTGAAACAGAATGGTTAATTATCGCAAGGTTTGAATACAATCCTTCCGCAGTTTTTTCATCTATTTCGATATTAATTTGTTTTTCCTTCTCTGCCATTGTATTAGAACTTAAATTCTTCTTTACGAGCCATGATTTCGTCGTATTCTTCTTTAGAACCAACGATAATACTCTCGTAGTCTCTCATTCCTGTTCCTGCTGGAATTTTATGTCCAACAATTACATTCTCTTTGAGACCTTCAAGACCATCAACCTTACCATTTACAGCTGCCTCGTTAAGTACTTTTGTTGTCTCTTGGAAAGAAGCTGCAGAAATAAAGGATTTAGTTTGAAGCGAAGCTCTGGTAATTCCTTGAAGAATCGGAGTAGCTGTGGCAGAAACTGCATCTCTTGCAACCACTAAAGCCTTGTCTTGTCTTTTAAGTACTGAATTCTCATCTCTGAGTTCTCTAGCACTTACAATCTGACCTGCCTTAAGGTTTTCAGACTCACCCGCCTCTTCAATGACCTTCATTCCGAAAATTTGATCGTTTTCTCTGATAAAGTCATCTTTGTGCACAAGCTGGTTTTCTAAGAAAATAGTATCTCCTGCATCTTCAATTCTCACCTTACGCATCATCTGTCTCACGACTACCTCGAAGTGTTTATCATTGATTTTCACCCCTTGTAATCGATAAACCTCTTGAATTTCATTCACGAGATACTGTTGTACCGCAGAAGGTCCTTTTATTGATAAAATATCATCAGGCGTAATAGATCCATCAGAAAGAGGCATACTCGCTTTGACGTAATCGTTTTCTTGAACTAAAATTTGATTTGATAACTTGACCAAATATTTCTTTTGCTCACCTGATTTAGACTCCACAATAATTTCGCGATTACCTCTTTTGATTTTTCCAAAAGTAACCACTCCATCAATCTCAGATACAACAGCTGGGTTTGAAGGATTACGCGCTTCGAAAAGCTCAGTTACCCTTGGAAGACCTCCAGTAATATCACCTGTTTTTGCAGACTTTCTAGGAATCTTCACAAGCACTTTACCTTCACTAATTCCATCTCCGTCATTTACCATAATATGCGATCCTACTGGTAAGTTGTATGACCTTAAAGTTTCACCTTTATTATTTTGAATATGAAGGGTTGGAATTAATTTCTTATTACGAGATTCTGAAATTACCTTTTCTTGGAATCCAGTTTGCTCATCGATTTCAACTTGATAAGTTACACCTTGCTCGATATTTTCATAAAATACTTTTCCAGTAAACTCAGAAACAATTACCCCGTTATACGGATCCCACTGACATATTTCAGCACCCTTTTTAACAATAGCACCGTTCTTAATAAAGAGTTCTGAACCGTAAGGGATGTTGTTCGTTGAAAGAACTGAACCGGTTTTCTTATCGACAATTTTAATCTCAGCTGTTCTTGAAATAACAATGTTTACCTCTTGTCCTTCTGCATTTGTTCCCTTAACTAATCTCAAGTCTTCAATTTCTGCTTTTCCATCGTGTTTCGCAATCAGTTTGCTTTCTTCTGATATGTTTCCTGCAATACCTCCTACGTGGAAAGTTCTCAATGTAAGCTGAGTTCCTGGTTCACCGATGGATTGGGCAGCAACAACTCCAACAGCCTCACCTCTTTGAACCATCTTATGAGTTGCTAAATTACGTCCATAACACTTGGCACAAATTCCTTTTGGAGCTTCACAAGTTAGTGCTGATCTAACTTCGACCATATCAATCCCCGCAGACTCAATAGCTTTTCCAACTGATTCTACAATAAGCCCTCCTGCTTCTACAATGACTTCGCCTGTTTGTGGATGGTTTACGTCATTTAAAGAAACTCTACCTATAATTCTATCGTACAGCGATTCAACGATTTCTTCGTTTTTACGAAGCGCAGTAACTTCAAGACCTCTCAATGTTCCACAATCCTCAATATTGATAATCACATCCTGAGCAACATCTACAAGTCTTCTTGTTAGGTAACCTGCATCAGCTGTTTTTAAAGCGGTATCGGCTAGACCTTTACGTGCACCGTGTGTCGAGATAAAGTATTCAAGAATAGATAATCCCTCTTTAAAGTTTGAAAGAATAGGGTTTTCTATGATTTCTCCACCTCCGGCAGTTGACTTTTTCGGCTTGGCCATAAGACCGCGCATACCGGTTAACTGTCTAATTTGTTCCTTAGATCCACGTGCTCCAGAATCTAGCATCATGTAAACAGAGTTAAAGCCCTGCTCATCTTCACTAATTCGTTTCATTGCCAATTCTGTAAGCATAGCATTGGTAGATGTCCAAACATCAATAACTTGATTGTATCGCTCGTTATTGGTAATAAGACCCATGTTGTAATTCATCATGATACCGTCAACTTGTCCGTTGGCGTCGTCAATCAGACCTTGCTTTTCTGGTGGAATAATAATATCACCTAAACTAAAGGATAATCCTCCTTTAAAGGCGAAATCAAACCCCATACTCTTGATTTTATCAAGAAAAGCAGCTGTTCTAGGAACATCCGTAACAGAAAGAACATGTCCAATGATGTTTCTCAAGGCTTTTTTATTCAATACTTGATTGATAAAACCAGCCTCCTCAGGTACTACCTCATTAAATATCACTCTACCCACAGTTGTGTCGATGAGCTGATATACCAATTCTCCTTCTTCGTTAAAATCTTTAGCTCTAACTTTTATACCCGCATTTAAACTTACTTTTTGCTCGTTGAAAGCAATATTCACTTCTTCTGCACTGTAGAAGGTCAAACCTTCTCCTTTTACTGGTTTTTCAGTCGTTCCAACTCTCTTTTTGGTCATGTAATACAGCCCTAATACCATATCCTGAGAAGGAACAGTAATCGGAGAACCATTAGCTGGATTTAAGATGTTTTGAGAAGCTAACATCAATAACTGCGCTTCTAAAATAGCTTCAGGACCTAAAGGTAAATGCACGGCCATTTGATCTCCATCAAAATCCGCATTAAATGCTGTACATGCTAGGGGGTGAAGTCTAATCGCTTTACCCTCTATAAGTTTAGGTTGAAAGGCTTGAATTCCCAAACGGTGAAGTGTGGGAGCTCTATTGAGTAAGATAGGATGTCCTTTAAGAACGTTTTCAAGGATATCCCAAACGATAGGCTCTTTTTTATCTATAATTTTTTTAGCAGATTTCACTGTCTTCACCACTCCTCTTTCGATTAGTTTTCGAATTACAAAAGGCTTGTAGAGTTCAGCAGCCATATCTTTAGGAAGACCACATTCGTATAAATTCATCTCAGGCCCTACAACAATTACAGAACGTGCAGAATAATCAACACGCTTTCCTAGTAGGTTTTGACGAAAACGACCTTGCTTACCCTTTAAAGAGTCAGAAAGTGATTTCAACGGTCTGTTTGACTCTGTCTTTACCGCTGAGGCTTTTCTGGTGTTGTCAAATAACGAATCCACAGCCTCCTGCAACATTCTCTTTTCATTTCTCAAAATAACCTCAGGAGCTTTAATTTCCATCAATCTCTTCAAGCGGTTATTTCTGATGATTACTCTTCTGTAAAGATCATTTAAATCTGATGTTGCGAATCTACCACCATCCAAAGGTACTAGTGGACGTAATTCTGGTGGTATAACCGGTATAACTTTTAAAATCATCCACTCAGGAAGATTCTCACGATTTTCTTGACTGTCTTTAAAGGCCTCAACAACTTGAAGTCTTTTAAGTGCTTCTGTCTTACGCTGTTTCGAAGTTTCAGTATTGGCCTTGTGACGCAGCTCGTAAGACAAGCTTTCTAAGTCAACTCTATTTAATAGTTCAACAAGACACTCAGCACCCATCTTTGCGATGAATTTATTCGGATCTGAATCTTCTAAATACTGATTGTCTTGCGGAAGACTATCCATGATATTGAGGTACTCCTCTTCGGTTAAGAAATCCATTTTTTTGATTTCTTCACCCTCTGGACCTTGAGCAGCTCCGGGCTGAATGACCACATAGCGCTCGTAATAAATAATCATGTCGAGCTTTTTCGAAGGTAATCCAAGAAGGTAACCAATCTTGTTTGGTAAAGACCTGAAATACCAAATGTGTGCAACTGGCACTACAAGACTGATATGTCCTACACGATCTCTCCTTACCTTTTTCTCAGTAACCTCAACCCCACATCTATCACATACGATTCCGCGGTATCTTATTCTCTTGTACTTACCACAGGCACATTCGTAATCCTTTACAGGGCCAAAAATACGCTCACAAAACAAACCATCTCTTTCGGGCTTGTGTGTGCGATAATTTATTGTTTCCGGTTTTAACACCTCTCCTCTAGACTCACCTAAAATGGTCTCAGGTGATGCTAAACCGATTGAAATTTTATTAAATCTCTTTTGTGTGTTGTTTTCTTTAATTCTCGCCATAATACTTCGAGCTAACTTTTAATGTTTTTTCTTTTAGGATTTTATTCTTCTAATCGAATATCTAATCCTAATCCTTTTAATTCATGCATAAGCACGTTAAATGATTCAGGTAAACCAGGTTCTGGCATCGTCTCTCCCTTAACGATAGATTCGTATGTTTTCGCTCTACCGATTACATCATCTGATTTAACTGTTAAAATTTCTCTAAGCGTTGAAGAGGCTCCATAGGCTTCAAGTGCCCACACTTCCATTTCTCCGAATCTCTGACCTCCGAATTGCGCTTTACCTCCCAATGGTTGTTGCGTAATGAGTGAGTAAGGTCCAATAGATCTAGCATGCATCTTGTCGTCGACCATATGTCCTAATTTTAACATATAAATCACACCAACAGTTGCAGGTTGATCAAAACGCTCTCCTGTTCCACCGTCATACAAGTATGTGTGTCCGTATTGGGGAACACCTGCTTTTTCGGTGATTTCATTGATTTGTGCAAGAGTAGCACCATCAAAAATAGGCGTAGCGTATTTTTCACCTAATTTCTGGCCAGCCCAACCTAAAACGGTTTCATAAATCTGACCAATATTCATACGAGAAGGTACACCTAATGGATTTAAAACAATATCAACTGGTGTTCCATCTTCTAAGAATGGCATGTCAGCTTCGCGGACAATTCGAGCAACAATACCCTTGTTTCCGTGTCTACCTGCCATTTTATCCCCAACCTTAAGCTTTCTCTTTTTAGCGATGTAAACTTTAGCTAACTTCATAATTCCAGCTGGAAGTTCATCACCTACAGAAATGGTAAACTTATCTCTTCTCAAGTTACCTTGCATGTCATTGAGCTTGATCTTGTAATTGTGAAGAAGATCATTGACCATTGCATTAATCTTGTCGTCAGCAGTCCACGCACTACTGACTAAGTGAGCAAAGTCATCTACTGCGTTGAGCATTTTTTGATTGAATTTCTTTCCTTTCGGTAAAACTTCTTCACCTAGATCGTTGCTTATACCTTGAGATGTTTTTCCATTAACCAAAGTGTTCAGTTTTTCAACCAAAACGTCCTTGAGTTTTTGGAATTTTACTTCGTATTCTATTTCTAAAGACTCTATAGCCTGTTTTTCTTCAGATCGCTTTCTTTTGTCCTTAATAGACCTCGAGAATAATTTCTTGTCGATAACCACACCTCTTAGTGATGGAGAAGCCTTCAAAGAAGCGTCTTTTACATCTCCCGCTTTATCACCGAAAATAGCTCTTAAGAGTTTTTCTTCAGGTGTAGGATCTGATTCGCCTTTTGGAGTAATCTTACCTATAAGGATGTCTCCAGGTTTTACTTCTGCTCCAATTCGAATCATACCGTTCTCATCCAATTCACGAGTAGCTTCTTCGGATACGTTAGGAATGTCGTTGGTTAATTCTTCAGCACCCAATTTAGTATCTCGAACTTCGAGTGAATATTCATCAACGTGAATTGAGGTGAATAAGTCTTCACGAACGACCTTTTCAGAAATCACAATCGCATCTTCGAAGTTGTAACCCTTCCATGGCATAAAGGCTACCTTAAGATTTCTACCTAAGGCTAGCTCACCGTTTTCTGTTGCGTATCCCTGACAAAGTACTTGACCCTTGGTCACCTTATCACCTTTTTGAACAATAGGTTTAAGGTTGATCGAAGTACCTTGGTTGGTTTTTCTGAATTTAATGAGATCATAAACTTTTTTATCGTCGTCAAAACTTACAAGCTTCTCTTCGTCCGTACGCTGGTACTGAATTACAATACGCTCTGCATCAACATAGTCAACGATTCCAGAATCTTCAGCATTTATCAAAACTCTAGAGTCTTTTGCAACTTGTTTCTCTAATCCTGTACCTACAATTGGTGAATCTGTTCGCATTAATGGTACAGCTTGACGCATCATGTTTGATCCCATCAAAGCTCTATTCGCATCATCATGCTCCAAAAATGGGATAAGAGACGCAGAGACCGAGGCAATTTGGTTCGGCGCGACGTCAGTGTAATTAATCTCATCAGGACTCACTAAAGGAAAATCTCCCTCTTGTCTTGCGATCACTTTATCTTCAGTAATCTTTCCTTTATTGTCCAAAGGAATATTTGCCTGTGCGATTTTCATACCTTCTTCTTCTTCCGCACTCATGTATTGGAAGTTTTTGGTGTCTACTACCCCTTTATCAACTTTGCGATATGGAGTTTCTAAGAACCCCATACTGTTGACCTTAGAGAAAACAGATAAAGAAGAAATCAATCCAATATTAGGACCTTCTGGCGTTTCAATTGGACACAATCTACCGTAATGCGTGTAGTGTACGTCTCGAACCTCGAAACCTGCACGTTCACGAGAAAGACCCCCAGGACCTAAAGCAGATAAACGTCGCTTGTGTGTTATCTCCGCCAAGGGATTGGTTTGGTCCATAAATTGAGACAATTGGTTCGTCCCAAAGAATGAGTTGATTACAGACGATAATGTTTTTGCGTTGATCAAATCAATCGGAGTAAAAACTTCATTGTCACGAACATTCATTCGCTCTCTAATAGTTCTCGCCATACGAGCTAATCCTACTCCAAATTGCTGCGAAAGCTGCTCTCCTACAGTTCTAACTCTTCTGTTTGACAAGTGATCAATATCATCTATTTCCTCTTTCGAATTGATCAATTCTATGAGGTACTTTATTATGGTTATGATGTCTTCTTTGGTAAGTACTTGCTTATCCATTCCAATATCTAAACCTAATTTTTTATTCATTCGGTAACGACCTACTTCGCCTAAGTTGTAGCGCTGATCAGAGAAAAATAATTTATCTATGATTCCGCGAGCCGTTTCTTCGTCTGGTGGTTCTGCATTTCTGAGTTGACGATATATGTGTTCAACCGCTTCTTTCTCCGTATTTGTCGGATCTTTTTGAAGTGTATTATGAATTATCGCGTATTCAGATTGCGTATTATTTTCTTTGTGCAATAAGATTGACTTTACATCTGCCTCGATAATTTCTTCAATGTGTTCTTTTTCAAGAACGGTATCTCTATCAAGGATAATCTCATTACGCTCAATTGATACTACTTCACCAGTATCTTCATCAACGAAATCCTCATGCCAAGTATTTAAGACTCTAGCCGCTAGTTTACGTCCTAATACTTTTTTAAGTCCAGATTTAGATACTTTAACCTCTTCTGAAAGATCAAAAATTTCAAGAATATCTTTGTCTCTTTCATAACCGATTGCTCTAAAGAGCGTGGTTACAGGTAATTTCTTCTTACGATCGATGTATGCGTACATCACACCATTGATATCCGTAGCAAATTCAATCCAAGATCCTTTGAAAGGAATAACTCTTGCCGAATACAATTTGGTTCCGTTGGCGTGAAATGACTGACCAAAGAAGACTCCAGGAGAACGGTGTAACTGAGAAACAACTACACGCTCTGCTCCATTGATCACAAAAGTACCTGACGGAGTCATGTAAGGCATAGTACCTAAATAAACGTCTTGAACAATTGTCTCAAAATCTTCGTGCTCAGGGTCTGTACAATACAGTTTCAATCTCGCTTTTAATGGAACGCTATAGGTAAGACCTCTTTCTATACATTCTTGAATTGTATATCTAGGCGGATCTATAAAGTAATCCAAAAACTCTAAAACGAATTGATTTCTAGTATCAGTGATTGGAAAGTTTTCCATGAAAGTATTGTATAAACCTTCATTTCCTCTTTCGTCCGATTTAGTTTCTAACTGGAAAAAATCTTGAAAGGATTTTACTTGTATGTCCAACAAGTCTGGATAATCGGGGGTGTGCTTTGAAGTAGCAAAATTTAGTCTTTCAATTTGATTTGTAATCATTTAGCGGACTTTTAAATGGTCATTATTTAGAAAAATAGGGGTAGAAAACTACCGAAAAAAACACCTAGGTGTATAAACAGGCTAAGGTCTTACCGAAATTCATATCGGAAAGACCTTTAAACCCGTAATAATATTTAGAAAAGATTACTTAAGCTCAACTTCAGCTCCAGCTTCTTCTAAAGAATTTTTGATTCCTTCTGCTTCGTCTTTTGAAACTCCTTCTTTAACAGGTGCAGGTGCACTATCAACAATTCCTTTTGCTTCTTTAAGACCAAGTCCAGTAAGTTCTTTTACTAATTTAACTACAGCAAGTTTTGAACCTCCTGCTGCTTTAAGAATAACGTCGAACTCTGATTTTTCCTCAGCGGCTTCTCCACCACCAGCTGCGGCACCACCACCAGCAACAGCAACGGCTGCAGCTGCAGGTTCAATTCCGTATTCTTCTTTTAAAATATCAGCTAATTCGTTTACTTCTTTAACTGTAAGATTAACTAATTGTTCTGCAAAATCTTTTAAATCTGCCATTTTTCTATCGTTTAATAAATTTTAATTATAATGTATTGAGTGCGTACAAATTATTTTTCAGATAAGGTTTTTAAAATTCCTGAAAGCTTACTACCTCCAGATTTCAATCCTGAAACAACGTTTTTCGCTGGAGACTGAAGCAACGCAATAACGTCAGCAATTAACTCTTCTTTAGACTTAATACTAACTAGCGCTTCTAAATTTTCATCTCCAATGTAAATCGCCTCTTCAATGAAAGCTCCTTTTAAAATTGGCCTATCTGCTTTTTTTCTAAAATCCTTAATCAACTTCGCAGGTGCATTTCCAGTATCAGAAATCATCATTGAAGAATTTCCTTTAAGGATTGTAGTCAACTCACCGAAGTCTTTATCAGACGCCTCCATTGCTTTCTCAAGCAAGGTATTTTTTACAACTGACATTTTCACGTTTGCTTTGAAGCAAGCGCGTCTTAAATCAGCTGTAGTCCCGGCATCTAATCCAGAGATATCAGTGATATACACAGTAGAGGTCCCCTCTAAAACAGCGGTTAAATTCTCTACTACTTGTGCTTTTTCTTCCCTAGTCATTGTTATTAATGTTTAAAGGGTTTTTAACTTACTTTAGTATCGAGTTGAACACTAGGACTCATAGTCGAAGACATATAGATGCTCTTCATATAGACTCCTTTTGCTGCTGCAGGCTTCATCTTCACTAAGGTTTCAATAAGTTCTTTGGCGTTGCCAGCGATCTTATCTGCCGAGAATGAAACTTTACCTATTGCCGCATGAACAATTCCAGCTTTATCTACCTTAAAATCAATTTTTCCGGCTTTTACTTCTGAAACTGCTTTTGCAATGTCCATTGTTACGGTACCTGTCTTTGGGTTAGGCATTAAACCTCTTGGTCCTAAAACTCTACCTAGAGGACCTAATTTTCCCATTACACTTGGCATTGTAATAATAACATCTACATCAGTCCAACCTGATTTAATTTTATCCAGGTACTCGTCAAGTCCAACAAAATCAGCACCAGCTTCTTTAGCCTCTGCTTCTTTATCAGGAGTAACCAATGCTAAAACTTTAACATCTTTACCTGTTCCATGAGGAAGTGTAACCACCCCTCTTACCATTTGATTCGCTTTTCTAGGATCAACTCCTAATCTAACAGCAATATCTACAGAAGCGTCGAACTTTGCCGTTGTCACTTCTTTAATCAGTTGAGCAGCCTCATCAATTGAATACAATTTGTTTCTATCGATTTTAGCGCTAACTGCCTTTTGATTTTTTGTCAATTTTCCCATTGCTATTAATTTTATTAAGCGTCCGCTGGCTTAGTTCCTGTTACTTTCAGTCCCATAGAACGAGCAGTACCTGCTATCATGTTCATTGCTGATCCAACCGTAAAAGCGTTTAAATCGACCATTTTATCTTCGGCGATAACTTTTACTTGATCCCAACTTACCGATCCAACTTTCGCGCGGTTTGGTTCTCCTGAACCTTTTTTCAATTTTGCTGCTTCCAACAATTGTACGGCCGCCGGTGGTGTCTTTACAACGAATTCAAAAGACTTGTCTTTGTATACGGTTATCACAACAGGTAAAACTTTTCCCTGTTTATCTTGAGTTCTCGCATTGAACTGCTTACAGAACTCCATGATATTGACTCCCGCAGCACCTAAGGCGGGTCCAACCGGTGGCGATGGGTTCGCAGCACCTCCCCTAACTTGTAGTTTTACAACCTTATCTACTTCTTTTGCCATGATTAAAAATTAAATTGACCGTTTGTATAATTGGAAGCTATACATTCGGCGATATATGTAACATTTAAATTTTCTCTACTTGCATATAGCTCAACTCAAGAGGTGTCTTTCTACCAAATATTTTCACCATAACCTCTAACTTGCGCTTTTCTTCATTAATCTTTTCTACACTGCCATTAAATCCATTAAAAGGACCGTCAATAACCTTTACCGTCTCACCTAAGACGTAAGGAATATTTACGCTGTCCTCAGCAGTTGCTAGTTCATCAACTTTTCCTAGCATTCTATTTACTTCTGCCTTTCTCAAAGGCACAGGGTCGCCACCTTTCGTTTCACCTAAAAATCCAATTACATTGGTAATGGATCTAATAATGTGCACCATTTCACCACCTAAATTGGCTTTAATCATGATATAACCAGGAAAGTATGTGCGTTCCTTATTTATTTTTTTTCCATTTCGAATTTGAACAACTTTTTCGGTGGGAACTAAAACATCCTCTAGGTAATTGCCGAAACCTTGTCTTTCGACTTCAGTTTCGATATAACTTTTGATTTTGTTTTCTTGACCACTAACAGCCCTTACCACATACCATTTTTTCTCTAAGCTATCTGACATAACTAATTTGGTCATTTAAAGGGTTACCCTAGTTGTTCAAAGTACAGACGTACTAATCGACTAAACACTGTATCAATGCCCCAGGTTAAAAGAGCAAAAACAATTGAAAACACAGCAACCATAACCATGTAGTTATACGCTTTATCACGACTAAGCCAAGTCACGTTTTCTTTGAGTTCGGCTATCGATTCTTTGATATATGTTAACATAATTTCAGTGTTTTTTAATATTCATTCCACTTTGCACGGGAGGAGAGACTCGAACTCCCGACACCTGGTTTTGGAGACCAGTGCTCTACCAACTGAGCTACACCCGTTTGTAATACGCCAAAAGGTTTCTGCGAGATAAAACCCACAGCAACCCTTTGACAATTACTATTACTTATAAGATTAATCTAAAATCTCAGTTACCTGACCAGCACCAACTGTACGACCTCCTTCACGAATCGCAAAACGTAAACCTACGTTTAATGCAATCGGCTGGATTAAGTCAACAGTGATTGTCAAGTTATCTCCTGGCATAACCATTTCTACACCATCAGGTAAGTTGATGTTACCAGTAACGTCAGTTGTTCTTACATAAAACTGTGGACGATAGTTATTGTGGAAAGGAGTGTGTCTACCACCTTCTTCTTTTTTCAAGATATATACCTCAGCTTTAAACTTAGCGTGTGGAGTTACAGATCCTGGCTTACAAATAACCATTCCTCTTTTGATGTCTGACTTTTCAATACCTCTTAAAAGGATACCAACGTTATCACCAGCTTCACCTCTATCAAGGATTTTACGGAACATCTCTACTCCAGTAATTGTTGATGATAATTTTTCAGCACCCATACCGATGATATCAACAGCGTCTCCTGTATTGGAAACTCCTGTCTCAATTCTACCTGTTGCCACTGTACCTCTACCAGTAATTGTGAAAACATCCTCGATAGGCATTAAGAAATCTTTATCTACATCACGAGCAGGTAGTTCAATCCAGCTATCTACTGCAGCCATAAGCTCCATAACTGTATCAACCCATTTTTGCTCTCCATTAAGAGCTCCAAGTGCAGATCCTGCTACTACAGGTCCTTCGTCACCGTCGTACTCGTAGAATGATAAAAGTTCACGAACTTCCATTTCAACAAGTTCTAACAACTCTTCATCGTCTACCATGTCTACTTTGTTCAAGAACACAACAATTCTAGGAATACCTACCTGTCTTCCTAAAAGTATGTGCTCTCTTGTTTGTGGCATTGGTCCATCTGTTGCAGCTACAACAAGAATTGCACCATCCATTTGAGCCGCACCAGTTACCATGTTCTTCACGTAATCCGCGTGACCAGGACAGTCAACGTGTGCATAGTGACGATTTTCAGTTTGGTATTCTACATGCGAAGTATTAATTGTGATTCCACGTTCTTTCTCTTCAGGAGCGTTGTCGATTGAATCAAAACTTCTCAATTCAGAAAGACCTGCATTTGCTAAAACAGTAGTGATAGCAGCAGTAAGAGTGGTTTTACCGTGATCTACGTGTCCAATAGTACCAATGTTTAAGTGGGGTTTGGAACGATCAAAAGTTTCCTTTGCCATTTTAAATGAATTTAATCTTAGTTTATATTAGTGTACAATTTTCTGTCAACTTTAAAAAAGGCTCTCTTATCATTTTCAATCTCTCATTGAGCCAATGACGGGATTTGAACCCGTGACCTCTTCCTTACCAAGGAAACGCTCTACCCCTGAGCT
>JBMYMD010000011.1:0-71187 GCA_049596955.1 Flavobacteriaceae bacterium | reverse complement strand
AAGTATATGATTATCAGCATGTAATTAAGTGTCCTAAATTTAACCTTGGTTTTAGCTTTTCCTTAACTTTGTTTTCTACCTTACCTGAAATTATACTTTAAATGAAGAAGAATTATTTTCCAATTTTATTGGTGTTTGGAATTGTTTTAGCCGCTTTATACAATCCGTTTTCGTCTAAAAATGAAAAGCTGTTTGAACAACCTAAATTGGTTGTAGGAATTGTTGTAGATCAAATGCGCTACGATTACCTAACCCGCTTTTGGAATCACTATGGAGAGGGGGGATTTAAGCGATTAGTTGAGGATGGATTTACAGCAAAAAATCATCACTTTAATTATGTGCCCACAGTAACAGGTCCAGGGCATGCTTCTATTTATTCAGGTACGACTCCAGCAGTACATGGTATTTTGGGTAATGATTGGTTTAATAGAGCTGAGCGTCAAATGGTTTACTGTGTTGATGATTTGAGTCATACAAGCCTCAATACCTCTTCTTCAAAAGGGAAATCACCGCATCGCATGTCGGTTTCAACCATCACTGATGAACTTCGAATTCATCATCAATTTAATGCTAAGGTCATTTCTATTGCTATTAAAGATCGCTCAGCCGTTTTACCCGGAGGTCACAGTGCGAACGCGGCCTATTGGTATGAAGGTGAACAAGAAGGCGATTGGATTTCATCAACCTATTATATGGATGAACTCCCAGATTGGGTTAAAGCGTTTAATGCTGGAGATTCTAGCGAGAAATACCTGAAAACCTGGAATCAGCTTAAAGGAGCTTATGTTGAAAGTGGAGCAGATGAAAATCCGTATGAAAGTACATTTGAAGGTGAGGCGTCTAATGCTTTTCCTCACGAAATAGGTGAGTTATGGTCAAAAAACGATGGTTTTGACATTTTAAAAGATACCCCTTTTGGAAATGCGTTGACTATAGATTTTGCGATTGAGGCCATTCAAAATGAGAATTTAGGTGAAGATGATATTACCGATTTTTTGGCTATTAGTTTTTCTTCAACTGATTATATTGGCCATGAGTATGGAGTAAATTCAAAGGAAGTACAAGATACCTACATCAGGCTAGATAAAGATATTGAGCGTCTACTTAATTTTTTAGACAACTCTGTGGGTCAAAACGAATATACCCTCTTTCTATCATCCGATCACGGAGCTATGCACAATTCTGAATTTTTGAGGGATGCTAAAATCCCAACCGGAAAGATTAATAAAAGGCAAATTCGAAATGAATTAGATCAAACTCTTAAGGATGTTTATGGGGTCAATGGAATCATAGAAAATGTCGACTACAATGAAATTGTCCTCAATAAAGATGTGTTAAAAAAAAATATGCTGAATCAAATAGAGCTCACCACGTTTATAGTTGAGGAGTTGATGAAAAGACCTGAAATTGAACATGTATTCACAGCCGAAGAGATACATGGACACAACGGCTTGAATCGAATGAAAAACCTTGTGCAAAACGGTCATAGTCTCAAGTATTCGGGGGATATTGTCTTTATTCAAAAACCAGGATATATCTCCAATCGAAGGTTTGGGTCGACTCATGCCTCTGGAATGAATTACGACACGCATGTGCCTTTATTGTTTTATGGACGAGGAATTTCTAAAGGAAGTACAGTAGAGCGTACTGAAATTCCAGACATCGCTCCGACCATGTCTATACTTTTGGGTATTTCATATCCCAATGGAACGACAGGAAATCCGATTAAGGCGGTTTTTGAGCACTAAACCTTAAAAGATTTTTTCTCTGATTTTTTGATAGCGCATTTTTCTGATGCACCGCCCTTGTGCGGGGCTTACAAAAGGTACAATTGCTTGTGATCTTCTGGCTTTAAAAAAACCTCGAAGCTGTTGAGTCGCGATACGTATATCTTTGGATTTAAAAAACTGTTTGAGTATACTCAAAAAACTCAGCGTAAAATCATAGCCCATTTTGTAATAGCTCATTCCTCTTTTAAGGTGATACTCCGATTTGGAGTGATACGCTTTTGAGGTAGGTCTTAAATGTTTGACTTGAACATTTCTTAAGGTGGAGGTATCGAACCCTTGGCAAGCGGCTAAAAGGGTGTCTATACTGTCCCATCCAAGTTCTTCATATAAACCTCCAATGGCCTCAAAGCAAGCTTTGGAATAAAATTTAACAGGACCTCTAACATGGTTTTGATCCGCTATATTTTCGTAGGACCATTCTTTATCATTCTGTACAAACAATAATCCTGAACACATACCTAGTTTTGGGTTTGCGTTAAAAGCTTCGATTAATGATTCGAAATAGTTGTGAGGTAAAATGAGATCGGCATCAAATTTACCGATGAAATCAGCGTCTTTACACTGTTGAAGACCATAATTAAACGCTTGAATCACCTTGGACCCTGGTGCGCGATCAGACTCACTTTTATGTTTTATGTATGAAATGAATTCATGTTCAATCGCTAGTGCTTGCGCAATTTTAGAACTGTCATCTGTAGAGGAATCATCGACAAGCACAATTTGGTCGGGTACTCTTGTTTGCTGTAAAAAACTATGGATACAATCTTTGAGAAAAGATTCTTCATTGTAGAATGGAATAACAATTGCTATTCGCATTAGTACTTGTATACAACGGCGTTGATGTTCATACCTGCACCTACGCTGGCCATGATAACTATGTCTCCTTTACGAAGTTCATGCTCACTATAAACTCCTTGACGAACCATATCATAGAGAATAGGAACTGTGGCCACAGAGTTATTACCTACGGTTTGAATGTTCATAGGCATTATGTTTTCTGGCACCTCTTTTTTGAACTTGCGGTAAAAGCGCTTGATGATGGCTTCATCCATTTTTTCATTGGCCTGATGAATGAATACTTTTTTCACGTTTTCGATAGATTCACCAGATTTTTCCAAACACACGCGAAGGGCTTCTGGTACATTGACCACAGCAAGCTCGTATACTTTGCGACCGTTCATTTTAATAAAACGCGTATTGTCGTAACCGTTTTCTTTATGATTCGACTTATCGAAATACAAGTAAAAGGTTTCGTCTCCGGCAAAGGTTTGTGAGTGATGTGCTAATATTTCTCCACCGCCTTGGGTATCTCCAAGGATACAAGCTCCAGCTCCATCAGCGAAAATCATGCTATCTCGATCGTGATGGTCTACCACTCTTGAGAGTGCTTCTCCACCAATAACGAGACAATTTTTTGCCATTCCACTTTGGATAAACGCCTTGGCTTGAATCATAGCCTCAATCCATCCTGGGCAGCCGAAAATCATATCATAGGCCACACAATTAGGATTTTTAATTTGCAATTGATTCTTTACTTTACTCGCTAAAGAAGGTATAAGATCAGATTGATTTTCACCCTTTCTGACATCTCCGAAATTATGGGCGAAGATGATGTAGTCTATGGATTCTTTGTCAATAGCCGCGTCTTCAATAGCGTTTTTTGCGGCCTGATAACCCAGATCAGAAGTCAACTCATCGTCTTGGGCATAACGTCTTTCGCGTATTCCTGTGATGGCTTGAAACTTTTCAATAATCTCAGTATTATCAACTTCAAAACGGTCTCCTTGATTGGAATAAAAGTCGTGCTCCAAAAAATGTTCATTTTTGGTGACCACTTTGGGTATATAACTTCCCGTACCTAAAATTCCAATTGCCATAAGGTTGTTTCTGTTACTCTAATGTACAGGCATCTTAAATGTTTTTACCCGTTTAGTCAAAATACTTGCCGAAGCCTAAACATGAGTTTACAAATGTTCTATACGCCCGCCTTCAATTTTAAAACATTGATAACTAAATATTTATGTTTCAACTATAAGATTCCATAGGTGCACAAGTACACATTAAATTACGATCTCCAAAGGCTTCATCTGCTCTTCGTACACTAGGCCAAAATTTATTTTCTCTCACAAAATCCAATGGAAATGCTGCTTTTTCTCGACTGTATTCATAAGGCCAATCGTCCGCAGTAATCATAGATAGGGTATGAGGTGCATTTTTCAATGGATTTGAAGTTTCTTCGCTGTGGCACTCTAAAATTTCTTCTTTGATTGAAAGCATGGCATCGCAAAAGCGATCTAATTCAGATAAGCTTTCACTTTCTGTTGGTTCAATCATCATAGTACCCGCCACAGGAAAAGATACTGTCGGGGCATGAAAACCATAGTCCATAAGTCGTTTCGCTATATCAGTTACTTCAATACCATAAGCCTTGAAAGGTCTGCAATCAATGATCATTTCATGAGCTGCACGTCCTTGCTCTCCAACATATAAAATAGGGTAGTCGTTTTCTAGCCTACTTTTGATATAATTGGCATTGAGTATAGCATATTCAGTGGATTTTGTTAAGCCTTCGGGTCCTAACAAACGTATATAAGAGTACGAAATAAGACAAGCTAAAGCGCTTCCAAAGGGCGCAGCTGAAATAGCAGTTATTCCTTTATCACCTCCTGTTTGAACCAAAGGATTGGTAGGTAAAAATTCGGCGAGTTGAGCTGCGACGCAAATTGGTCCCACTCCTGGTCCTCCACCTCCGTGAGGGATTGCAAATGTTTTGTGCAGATTTAAATGACAAACATCAGCGCCAATAAGTGCTGGATTGGTGAGTCCAACTTGAGCATTCATATTGGCACCATCCATATAGACCTGACCTCCATTTTGATGAATGACATCGGTGATTTCTTTAATAGAAGACTCAAAAACCCCATGTGTTGAAGGATAGGTCACCATAAGTGCTGCTAAATTCTCCGAATGTGCAACGGCTTTCTCTTTAAGGTCTTCTAAATCGATATTTCCTCTTTCGTCGGTTTTGACCACGACTACCTTCATTCCTGCCATCACTGCGGATGCTGGATTAGTGCCGTGTGCTGAAGAGGGTATCAAACAAATGGTTCTATGCTCATCACCATTGGCTTTGTGATAAGCTCTAATGGTCATTAAACCTGCGTATTCTCCTTGGGCACCTGAATTTGGTTGTAATGAGGTAGCTGCAAACCCAGTAATTTCAGTCAGATAATCTTCGAGCGCTTGAAGAACTTCAGTGTAGCCTGAAACCTGATCTAGTGGGGCGAATGGGTGAATATTACCCCAATTGCTCCAACTGAGCGGAAGCATTTGTGTCGCTGCATTGAGTTTCATCGTACAACTGCCTAAGGCAATCATGGATTGGTTCAATGCCAAGTCTTTGCGTTCTAATTTTTTGATGTAGCGCATCAATTCTGTTTCAGAATGATAGCTATTGAAAACCTCGTGCTCTAGATAAGTACTCTCTCGCTCTGCTTGTAAGCTCTCATTGCAAAATAACTCGGCAAGGCTATTTGCGTCTGATGAAACGGATGCTCCACTAATGATCTCTACAAGCCTTGAAACGTCCTCTTCAGATGTTGTTTCATTGATAGAAACAGAGAAATGATGCTCATCAATGAAATTGAAATTGGATTGGGCTTGAAGGGCTCTAGCTTTTATTTGGTCGACTGAATTACTTTTGAATAACAGGGTATCAAAGTAGGTGTCGTTGAGTTGTTCAACTCCAATTTTTAGAAGCAAATCTGAAAGAAGTCTGGTTTTGAGATGCACAGCTCTTGCAATATTCTTCAATCCGCTTGGACCGTGATATACAGCATACATCCCAGCCATAACTGCTAGTAGCACTTGAGCGGTACAAATATTTGAGGTGGCCTTGTCTCTTTTAATGTGTTGTTCTCTTGTTTGCAAAGCCATTCGCAAAGCCTGATTTCCGTCAGTGTCGATGGTTTGTCCTATGATTCTGCCGGGGACACTTCTTTTGTAGGCCTCTTTGGTGGCAAAAAAAGCAGCGTGAGGTCCGCCGTAACCCATTGGAATACCAAAGCGCTGTGTCGTACCTACAACAACATCGACATCATAGGTGCCAGGGGCTTCAAACCACAATAAACTCAATATATCTGCAGCAACAACTACTTTGATATCATGTGCTTTGCAGTCGGATGCAATGGCTTTTAGATCAGGTAATTGTCCGTGTTTTCCTGGATATTGAACAAAAGCACCGTAAAACGTATGGTCTAGTTGGTGTTCTTCAAATTTTCCAACAACGAGTTCGATATGGAGTGGTGTCGATCTTGTTTGAAGAACGCTAAGTGTTTGTGGTAGACAATTTTCATCTACAAAGAACTTTAAAACACCTTCTTTTTTTTGCGCTCTGCTTCTCAAATCAAAAAGCATGGTCATTGCCTCTGCCGCTGCTGTACTTTCGTCAAGTAATGAAGCATTAGCAATTTCCATTTTGGTTAAATCACACACTACAGTTTGAAAGTTGAGAAGCGCCTCTAATCTTCCTTGTGCAATTTCAGCTTGATATGGAGTGTAGGCTGTATACCAACTCGGGTTTTCAAGAATATTTCTCTTGATTACACTTGGAGTAATACTCGGGTGATATCCTAAACCGATATAACTATTAAAGTTTTTGTTTTTGAGGGATAAGGCTTCTAAATGGTTTAATACTTCATACTCTGAGATGGCTTTCGGCAGTTTCATTGCACTGCGATTTCTGATATCTTCTGGTATGGTTTGATCGATTAGTTCCGCTAAGTTTGAAACTCCAATTTGTTCTAACATCACAGCCTCTTCATTGGCATCTATTCCTATGTGACGATTTGAGAATTGATCCGTGTACATAACATTTTTTTTAAAAGTGTACAAAATTATCGATTTCCGCGTTTAAATTAATGGGCTTTCCTTAGGGATAGTGCTAATTTTATTAACGAAACAATTCTTTTGAGCGACAAAGTCTATAGAGATTTTCTAAAGTACTATGTAGATTCTAGTGTGCATGTAGCTTTGGCACTGTGCTGTTTGTATATGCTCAGTATACATTTGATGAATCTATTGATGGATTTAAAGTGGATAACTTTTCTCTTTTTTTCCTCGGTTTCGTATTACAATATTGTAAAGTTTGGCGGCTTGTTGCTGAAGTCAAAAAATAAGCCGACTTCTCTCTTGATTTTTGTAAGAATTCTTACGAAAATTTCATTGTTGGTTGCACTTATGCTTTTTTGCTTTTTCAATTTCGAATTACAAATCTTTATTGTTGGCCATGGATTGTTGTCAATGGCCTACGCGCTCCCAGTGCTTTCCTCTAAACCTCAACTTCGAAATCACGGTTTTTTAAAGGTGTTTATCGTTGCTTTTATTTGGACATCATTTACATTTTTAGCCCCAATTTTGATTGAGTATGGATTGGAATTTACGCAGCAACACACCTTTATTTGGGATTGGATACTGCTGTACATACAGCGCTTCTTATTGGTCGTTATTTTAATGATTCCTTTTGAATTGAGGGATATGCAGCAGGATCAGCTTTACTCAAGAACCATACCTCAATATTTCGGTATTTCAAACACAAAGTGGCTCGGCGCCCTACTGGCAATGGTTTGGCTGATTTTGACCTTTGCGCGAGAGCGCTACGTTTTTGTAGAAGTCAGTAGTAGATTTATAATATGGTTGATATTACTTTTAATTATTGGCTTAAGTTCTACCAAGCAGCGTCCTTATTTTGCTTCATTTTGGGTTGAAGCTGTACCCATGCTTTTTTGGTTGATATTAATTTGTGGTATCCTCGTGCTTTAAACCAATCCTGCTCTTTTAAGCAAAGCATCCACTTTGGGTTTTCTACCTCTAAAGGCGGTATACAATTTCATAGGGTCTTCGGTGCCTCCTTTCGAGAGAATGAAGTCTTTTAGTTTTGCTGCAATCTGAGTGTCAAAAATGCCTTTTTCCTGGAAGTATTCGAAGGCATCAGCATCAAGTACTTCTGCCCATTTATAACTGTAATATCCTGCGGCATATCCACCTTGAAAAATATGTGAAAAGGCAGTGCTCATACAGGTTTCTTCGGTGACTTCTAACAATTCAAAAGCCTGCATTTTGGCTGTTTCAAATGCTTTTACACTAGTTGCTGAATCAATAGAAGTGGTATGCCAAGCCATGTCTAAGGCGGCAAAACTCAATTGTCTGAGGGTGGCCATTCCCTCTTGAAAGTTTGCTGCCTGTTTGAGTTTACGAATATCCTCAATTGGAATGACCTCATCGGTTTCAAAATGCTTGGCAAAAAGATTCAGCGCTTCCTCCTCATAACACCAATTTTCAAAGAGTTGACTGGGTAATTCTACAAAATCCCAAGAGACTGAAGTGCCCGATAGACTACTGTATTCGGTATTGGCTAATATTCCGTGAAGTGCGTGACCGAATTCGTGAAAAAGTGTGAGTACTTCCTCAAATTGTAATAATGCAGGCTGCGTTTCTGTAGCCTTACTGAAATTACAAACGATTGAAACGTGTGGGCGATGGTTTTTCCCTTCTTTAATAAATTGAGATCGATAAGAGGTCATCCATGCGCCATTGCGTTTGGAAGCTCTAGGATGAAAATCAGTGTATAAATAGGCGAGAGACTCACCTGTTTTGTCTGTAACCTCGAAAATGCGCACCTCTGGATGATACACCTCAACATCAGTCAGGGGTTTAAATTCCAATTCAAAAAGGCGATTACAGATGTCAAAAACTCCGTCTAAAACTCGATCTAAACTAAAATAGACTCTCAGTTTTTCGCGATCAATATCAAACTTTTCTGTCTTGAGCTGTTCGCTAAAATAGGCCATATCCCATTTTTTGAAATCTTCGATGCCTTCTTTGGCAGCGGCGAATTCCTTCAATTCTTTCAGTTCTTGCTGTGCTGCGGGTAAAGCTTTTTTGTAGAGTTCATCAATAAAATCAAAGACTGTTTTTGGAGTGTTGGCCATTCGCTCATCTAAGATGAAATCGGCATAGGTTTCAAAACCTAAAATTTTAGCGCGTTGAGCTCTCAGCTCTACTATTTCTTTAACTGTCTTTTCGTTGTTGTATTCATTTTGTTGAAAGCCTTTTTGACCGAAAGCCATATAGAGTTCTTTTCTCAGGTTTCGATCTTTACAGTACCGCATAAAGGGCAAATAACTCGGATAGTCAAGTGTAAAAACGAAACCTTCTTTTTCTCTTTGTTCAGCCGCAAGTCTCGCTGCATCTATAGCACTTTGTGGAAGGCCTTCAAGTTTAGCTTCCTCTTGAATATGAAGTTCATAGGCATTGGAATCTGCCAGAACGTTTGATCCGAATTTTACCGAAAGCATAGAGAGTTTTTCATCTACTTTACGCAATTCTTCTTTTTGGTTATCTCGGAGTAGTGCACCGTTATTGGTGAATTTTTTAAAGGTTTTTTCAAGCAACATTTGAGCCTCACCAGCTAAGGCCTCTGTGTTATAAACAGATTGGATTCTTTGAAATAGCTCTTGATCGAGTATAACGTCATTGCTGAAATTACTGAGTTTTGGTGCGATTTGTTGTGCAGCCTCTTGCCATTTTTCATTGGTGTTTGAGGCGTTGAGGTTAAAAAACGCACTGCTGAATTTAGCCAAGTGTTGTCCGCTGCGATCTAGGGCAGCTATGGTATTGTTGAAATTAGGCGCCTCTGGATTCTCTTTGATGGCCTTAATTTCTTCTTTGTTAATGGCAATTCCAGATTCGATCTCGCTGATGTAATCTTCAAGCTGGTATGCGCTAAAAGCAAATGGAGCGCTTAAAATAGATTTCATTTACTGTGCTTATGATTTTAAAGAAGCGGCCCCTTGTTCTACTTTTTGTTTGAGTCCTTCTTTATAGCTGATTATTTCGTTCAAAATATTCTCATTTGAAGCTCCGAGTATTTGTGCGGCTAAAATTCCTGCGTTTTTAGCACCGTCCAATGCCACAGTAGCCACTGGAACACCTGCTGGCATTTGTAGAATAGAAAGTACAGAATCCCATCCGTCAATTGAATTTCTGCTTTTTACTGGAACACCAATAACGGGTAATGGACTCAGGGATGCAACCATTCCAGGGAGGTGAGCAGCGCCTCCTGCTCCGGCAATGATGACACCGATATTGTTGAGATGCGCATTTTTAGAAAATTCAAATAGCTTTTCTGGTGTACGGTGTGCAGAAACAATATCAACTTCTGTTTCTACCCCCAATTCTTTTAAAACTTCGATGGCCTCATTCATGACTGTTAAATCACTTGTGCTTCCCATCACAATGGCTACTTTTTTCATGCGCTTATTACTTTTATCATTGATTTAATTTGCTTTGCCTTCTTGTAAGCCTTTTCGAGATCAGCATCCACAATGGTCATATGTCCCATTTTTCTAAAAGGTCTTGTTTCTGCTTTACCGTAGATGTGAGCGTAAACCCCTTCGATTGCCAAAGCCTCTTTTAAACCTTGGTAGACTACGGGCCCAGTGTGGTTGGCTTCTCCAATGAGATTGATCATGATGCCGCAGCATTTGGATGCGCTTGAACCTAAAGGCAGGTCTAAAATCGCTCTAATATGCTGTTCAAATTGATCGGTATAATTGGATTCTATGGTTTGATGTCCGCTGTTATGAGGTCTTGGAGCCACTTCATTGATAAGAATGTCTCCTGATTTGGTCAAAAACATCTCAACTGCGAGTAAACCGATAATATCCATCTTTTCAGCAACCTCTAAGGCGAGTTGTTCTGCTTTTTGGTGTATTGCATTCTCGAGCGGAGCCGGAGAAACGACGTATTCGACGAGATTCGCAGTGGGGTGAAAATCCATAGCGACAAGTGGATAGGTTTTGACTTCTCCTTGATTATTTCGAGCCACAATTACGGCAATTTCTTTTTCGAAATCAATTAACTCTTCTGCCAAGCAGGGTCCGTCGGGAATTTGTACGATATCTTGCTCATTTCTTACCACTTGTACCCCTTTGCCGTCGTACCCGAATTCTGCTGATTTCCACACAAAGGGCAGGGCAGGAGTGTTTTTTATAAGCTGGTCTTTATCGGTAAATTTTTGAAAAGGTGCTGTGGGCAATTCATGTTGCTCATAAACGGTTTTCTGGCGCACCTTATTTCGAATAATGTTCAGGCTTTTGGGTTTTGGATAAACCTTGACTCCCTCTCGCTCTAATTGTTCTAAGGCAGCGACGTTTACGTTTTCAATCTCGATGGTTAAGACATCTACTTTTTTTCCAAATTCGTATACCGTGTCGTAATCTAAAAGATCTCCTTGAAAAAAAGTATTACAGCTCAATCGGGCTGGTGCACTTTCAGAGGGGTCTAAAATCAGTGTATGTATATCCATTTTTCGCGTGTGAACCGTCATCATTTTTCCGAGCTGTCCTCCACCTAAAATACCGAGCTTGAAGCTTGAACTTGAATACTGCATATGTCATTAATTAAGGCAAAAATACGGCAAATCTAAAATTGTAATTTTGTTTAACTAATTTCGCTTGATGGTTATCGATGATATTCAATTTAAAAAGTTGCTTACGGCTGAAGAAGTTCAACAAATTGTTCAACGGATGGCAGCTGAAGTATTCCAAGATTACAAAGACAAAAGTCCTTTGTTTGTCGGTGTTTTAAATGGAGCATTTCGCCTTACAAGTGACTTTATTTCGTATTACGAAGGCGATTGCAAGGTGTCGTTTGTGAAATTAGCATCCTACTCGGGTTTAACCTCGACCCAGCTCGTGCAGACCCTTTTAGAGGTCAGCGAAGATATAGAAGGACACGACATTGTCATCTTAGAGGATATTATCGATAGTGGGCGAACCTTGAAAACTTTGGTCGACATGTTTAGTAATGCTAAAGTAAATTCATTTAGAATTGCCTCTTTACTCTACAAGAAAGACACCTATCAAGGAGAGTACGCCATAGACTATATCGGTCGTGAAATTCCAAGTGAATTTGTAGTGGGTTATGGGCTCGATTACAACGAAGAAGGAAGAAATTTGAACGCTATTTATATAATTGACGAAGACAAATGAAAAACATTGTTTTATTTGGAAAGCCTGGAGCAGGAAAAGGAACTCAAGCAGCTTTATTAAAAGAAAAATTACAGTGGGTACACATTTCTACTGGAGATGTATTTAGATATAACATCAAAAATCAAACGGAATTGGGTCAACTTGCCAAGTCTTACATCGATGATGGCGCACTCGTACCTGATGAAGTAACCATAAAGATGCTCTCAGATGAGGTTGAAAAAAACCCTGATGCCAACGGATTTATTTTTGATGGTTTTCCTCGAACTACGGCCCAGGCTGAAGCTCTTGACAATTTGATGCAAGACAAGAGCATGAAGATCAATGCCACTATTTCTCTAGAGGCTGAGGATGAAATTTTAATTCAGCGTTTGATTCAAAGGGGAAAAGACAGTGGTCGTTCTGACGATATGGATGAATCGAAAATCAGAAATCGTTTTGATGAGTACAATCAAAAAACCGCTCCACTCATTGATTTTTATCAAAAGCAGAACAAATTCGTCGCAGTTAATGGTATTGGTAATATTGATGAAATTGCCTTGAAATTGGAGCAAATTGTCGCTGATTTATGACAGAAGGTAATTTCGTTGATTACGTCAAGATTCATGTGTTTTCTGGAAATGGAGGTAAAGGTTCTTCACATTTACACCGAGAAAAATACGTCGCTAAAGGAGGCCCCGATGGGGGCGATGGAGGACGAGGAGGCCATGTCATTATCAGGGCGAATCCCAATTTATGGACCCTTTTAAACTTTAAGTTCAAACGTCATTTTAAGGCTGGTCACGGTGAACATGGTAGCAAAAATCGCTCTACCGGAGCTGATGGTGAAGATGTGTATATCGATGTTCCGCTAGGAACCGTACTTAAAAACACGGAGGACGATTCTTTTATAGCTGAAATCACTGAAGAATCACAGGAATTAGTTATTGCCACAGGGGGTCTTGGTGGGCGTGGAAATTGGCACTTTAAAAGCCCGACAAATCAAACACCACGATATGCCCAAAGTGGTTTAGAAGGAGAAGAAAAAAACATTACCCTTGAGCTAAAAGTTCTGGCTGATGTGGGACTTGTAGGCTTTCCTAATGCGGGTAAGTCGACGCTACTTTCAGTGATGACCTCGGCTAAACCAAAAATTGCAGATTACGAATTCACCACGCTCAAACCTAATTTGGGAATTGTCGAGTACAGAGATTTTCAAAGTTTTGTAATGGCTGACATACCAGGAATTATTGAAGGAGCCGCAGAGGGAAAAGGACTGGGGCATTACTTTTTAAGACATATTGAACGCAATGCGACCTTACTGTTTTTAGTTCCTGCCGATAGCGCCGATCATCTCAAAGAGTACGGTATTTTATGTGATGAGCTCAAGCGATATAACCCTGAATTATTGGACAAGGATCGCTTTTTAGTGATTTCTAAATCGGATATGCTCGATGAAGAATTGATGTCTGAACTCAAAGACGAAATAGAATCGAATGCCCCAGGATTACAGTTTATGTTCATTTCTTCAGTGGCTCAAAAGGGAATAATGGCTCTAAAAGACAAGCTGTGGAACTTGCTAAATGCTTAGAGCGACTTCAATAGTCCACCATCGATAGGAATATTTGCTCCATTTATGTAAGAGGCCTGTTCAGAGGCCAAAAAGCAAATTAGATTACCATATTCTTCAGGAGTTCCTAGCCGTTTTAAGGGGACATTGGCAATCATTTGGTCTCGAACCTCAGAGGCTTTGATGTTTAGTTTCTCTGCTTTTTTCTGATTGAGCTCTGCAATTCTTTGGGTATCGAAGTAGCCCGTAAGCGTATTGTTCACGGTTATGTTGTATGGTCCAAGATCAATGGCCATACTCTTGGCCCAAGTCGTCAATGCTGCCCTAATGGAGTTTGAAAGCACCAGATAATTTAAAGGCTCTTTCACTGAAATCGAAGCGATATTAATAATTCGTCCCCACTTTTGAGCCATCATATGCCCAACAGCTTTTTCTGTAATGTAAACATGATTTTTAAACAGTAAATCAAAGGCTTCCTGATAATCGTCAATCTTTTTTTCTAAGGCCGACCCGCCTTCTGGACCTTGGGTATTGTTGACCAGGATGTCTACTTTATGTTGTTTGAAAAAGACATCTACTTTCTTTTGAAAATCCTTGTGGTCGTTAAAGTCCACTAGAAACACTTCATGTTTTTGCTCTGAATGAATACAGGGCAACGTATCTTTTAATTGACCTAAAGCTTCCTTATTTCTGCTCATGAGAATGACCGATGCTCCTGCCTTCGCCAAAACACGGGCAACACCCTCGCCAATTCCACGGCTGCATCCACCAACAATGGCAGTTTTGTTTTCAAGAGAAATATTCATGACTTATTTGTAATCGTCTCGAGCGGGTGAAAACACATCCATTAAAACACAATCTGTCAATGCTTTACCTGAATGAACTTGGTTTGAGGGTATGTGAATGAGGTCTCCAGCTTCACATATTTTGGTGATGCCATTAAGGGTGAATTCAAATCGTCCGGAGATGACGTGCATCATTTGTTCGTGTATATGATGATGTTCAGGAACAGCTGAGCCTTCATCCACTCTCCAAAAGGCCCAACTCAATTGTTCGCCGTGAAATAATTTTCCGTGGTAGCCGGGAAACAATTCTTTTTCTTGAATTTCATGTAGGTTTTCTAATCTCATAAGCGAGGTCTTTACAGAGTGTTAGTATCTTTATGCTATTAAATTTAGAAACTTTTTAAGTGGTAGCGCAGCTTTTACTATGAAAATTCATTTTATCGCCATCGGAGGTAGTGCAATGCACAATTTAGCTTTAGCCTTACACGACAAGGGTTATTTGATAAGTGGTAGCGACGATGCTATCTATGAACCCTCCAAGTCAAGATTGGAAAGTTCAGGCTTGTTACCAGCTCAGATGGGTTGGTTTTCAGAAAAGATCACCTCAGATCTCGATGCTGTGATTTTGGGCATGCACGCTAAAAAAGACAACCCCGAGTTGTTAAGAGCACAGGAACTCGGACTTAAAATTTATTCTTATCCTGAATTTATTTATGAAGAGGCCAAAGAAAAAACAAGGGTAGTTATTGGTGGTAGTCACGGAAAAACAACGATTACCTCAATGATATTACATGTTCTGAATTATTGGGATGTTGAGGTGGATTATTTAGTCGGGGCCCAATTGACTGGATTTGACCGAATGGTAAAACTCTCTGATGCTGATTTTATAGTCATAGAAGGCGATGAATATCTGTCTTCACCCATTGATTTGAGTCCTAAATTTCACAAATATAGAGCCCATATTGCTTTAATTAGTGGGATTGCATGGGATCACATCAATGTATTTAAGACTGCCGAAGATTACACTAATCAATTTTCAATATTTCTAGAAACATTAGTCGAAGGAGGTAGTATCACCTACAATGAAGAAGATATTCAGGTCAAAGAATTGGTAACATCTTGTGAAAGACCACTTCGTAAATTTCCCTATACAACTCTTAAACATAGTATTTCAGATGGTGTCACTATGATTGAGACTGATGAAGGAAAAGTACCTATTGATGTCTTTGGAAAGCACAATGTCAACAATATATCTGGAGCGCAATGGATCTGTCAACAAATGGGGGTAGATGCTGCAGATTTTTTTGAAGCAATATCTTCTTTTAAAGGTGCTTCAAAGCGATTAGAGCTTGTGGGTCAGCATAAAAACATTAAAATATTTAAGGATTTTGCCCATGCGCCGAGTAAGGTGAGAGCTTCTTTGGCTGCGGTCAAAGAACAATTTGATTCCTTTAAAGTTGTCGCTTGTTTTGAACTACACACCTACAGTTCTTTAAACGCCGAATTTATAAAACAATATGCGCATAGTTTAGATGAGGCAGATGAGGCAATCGTTTATTATACGGCTGAAGCGTTGGCACTTAAAAATATGCCAGAATTAAGTGTTCAAGAAATTCGAAATGCATTTAAAAATTCATCTCTTGAAGTGTATACCAATGCAAAGGCTTTTGAACAGCGCTTGTATGAGCAGATTACTGATCGTACGATTTATTTGATGATGAGTTCTGGAAATTATGGAGGATTTTCATTTGAAAATTTTGAAACCAAACTCGTGGAATGCTCTTAATTTATACTCATAGAATATCGAATCGATTGCGCTATATTACCCAGCAGTGCATTGAAAATATTTTAAAATTAGATTTTGAATTAACGACCTCAGTAGAGGACTTTATCAAGCATGATGGCCCCAAAATCACCTATGCCAAACAGCCTCTTCAGAATGAGTTTTTTATTGAATCCCATCCTTTACTTTTTGAAAAGGGCGTTAGAGCAATTGATGTAACTGCAGGAGATTGGAATGACATTCCTTATTTCTTTGGGGTTGGTGAAAAGAGTAAAATCCCTTTTGATTTATTTGCTGCTTCTTTTTTTTTACTGAGCAGGTACGAGGAAATTTTATTTCATGTTAAAAACCCTAAAAACGAATTCAAGGCAGAGCTAAGTGTTTTACACAAACTAGATGCGCTTAAAAGACCTTTAATTGACCTGTGGATGAATGCATTTTACCAGAGTTTACAGGAATATTTTGACCAAATTCCTGAACGAGCTTCAGAGGTAAATTATGAATTATCTTTAAATGTGGTTCAAGCCTTCAAATATAGTGGACGAGGATTGATGCGTCACCTCACCGAAAGTATAGGTGATCTCGCGAGATTAAATTTCAATACAATAAAGAAGCGATTTGCAGTTTGGACAGGACGAATTGAAGATCCATTTTTAATTTATAATGACTTGATCCATCGACTGGATTCCTCTGACATAAAGCTGCGTTTTTTCTTTGAATACAGTAAATATCTATTTGAAGATCAAAATATTTCTCGTTTTCGTTCGTCATTAAATCGGCTGATTAAATCGGTTGCAGATTATAAAACGGTTGCCTTATCGATATCTCATTTAGGTCTTCAAGACAGTAATGCTCTAGAGAGAGAACGATTAGAACTTACCAAACAAATACACAGACCAATTTGGTATGCCTTACACTCAAAATTGAATCTGCGTATGCCACATTACTACAAGCGACTTATTGATGCGGAATTACGAGATGATTTTTCTATGGGATATGCGGATAAAATCGGTTTTAGAAGTGGAACGTCGAGCACTCATTTTTTTTATGATTTAGATGTTGAAATGGTTCAACCTCTAAAGGTGCACCCTTTTGTTATGACAAATCAGGTTTTTAAAAATAGAAGGGCAGCTAAGCAGGCTTTTAGTGATCTAAGAGCTGTAGTAAATGAAACTCAAAAAATTGGTGGAAACTTACGATTTGTATTTTCCAATGAATTTGTGGCCGAAACACCAGGTTCAACCTATTTTGAAAACCTTATTCAATTTGTTGATGAGAACTGAAATTAACACCTTGTTTTTTGACTTAGACCATACTCTGTGGGATTTTGAAAAAAATTCAGCTCTTACTTTTAAATTGCTTTTTGACGAGTTTGAGGTCGATATCGAAATTGACCAATTCATGGATGTGTATCGCCCAATTAATTTCACTTATTGGAAAAAGTATAGAGATGGTGCCATAGACAAAGAATATTTGAGATACAACAGGGTTCGCGAAACCTTTCTTGCTTTGAACTATGATTTTGATAAGTTATTGCTATATCGCGTTGTTGAGGGCTATATTAACCACCTAACAAACTTTAAAAATTTGTTTCCGCATGTTTCAGAAGTGCTTTTAAGACTTTCAACAAGATTCGACTTATACATCGTTACTAATGGATTCAAAGAGGTGCAACACAAAAAAATAGCTAAAACTCCTATTGAGAACTGTTTTAAAGGGATTATCAATGCCGATGAGGTAGGATACAAAAAACCTAACCCTATCATCTTTAATCACGCATTGGAGATTGCCAACCGAAGACCTGAGCAAGTGCTTATGGTTGGAGATGATTTAGAAGCAGATGTGCTCGGTGCCTTAAATTGTGGTCTTCACGCAATGCATTTTGATCCTATGAAAGAGTATAAACATGAAAAATGTGCAATATTCAACTGCTTTAGTGACTTTGAAGAGCAATTGGATTCTTTATATTTGTTATAAATACTCAACAATGAAACGACTCATACTACTCGCTCTGCTCATACTTAGTCAAACAGCCTTAGGTCAGTTGCAAAAGTACGATTACGTTATAATTCCTGTAAAATTTGATATTTTCTATGAGGATAACGCTTATCGAAGTAGTACTATCTTGAAACACCTCTTTACAGAGGCAGGTTTTAAAACCTATTACGATAATGCCTTAGATGATGAAGTAACATCTAACATTTGTAAAGCAGTTGAAGTTGATTTATTAGAAGAGCCAAGTTTTTTGACGACTAAGGTGGTTATTTACTTCAAAGATTGTAAAGGACAAGAAGTATATCGCACACAAGCAGGGGAGAGTAAGTACAAAGAATTCAACGCTACTTATCAAGATGCAATTCAGAAGGCTTTTGTTGAGTTGTACGCAGTTCAACGTTCAAGTAAGTCTTATGACAGACCTAAAGTGGCCTCGAGTAGAGATGTGCTTCGTGCGGTTAGAGTTGATGATGATAACTTCAATTTAGTAGATAATAGCGGTAGAGTGGTATTCACTATGAAATCTACTTCAGCAAATAACGTATATCTTGTTGAAAATGCAGATGCTTCAGGTCTTATTTTTAAGGAAGAAGATAAATGGTATATAGAATTAAATGATAATTCTGGAGGCCAAGTAAAAACGGAACTCAAACTGGAGTTCTAATCTTTTTTATTTGATTGTTTTCTTAATTTTTCTTCGCTGGAGGATGCTTTGAAGTCGATCATTTGAATATCTGTTAGCTCTTTAGGTAGGTAGTCTTGTATTGGATTGTTACCCTCAAAATCGTGAGGATACAAATAACCTTTTCCATAATCCAGTTGCTTATCGTATGTAGTTCTGGGGTTTCTCAAGTGAAGAGGCACTTCTAAATCTCCTGTTTGCTTGACGATTTCAGCTGCTTTGTTAATCGCTTTATAGGCGGTGTTACTCTTTGGAGAACAGGCGAGATAAATAACACATTGACTCAATATAATTCTCGATTCAGGCATTCCAACTTGTTCTACACTTCTTGCTGTTGCTTCAGCTATAAGTAATGCATTGGGATTGGCAAGGCCAATATCTTCTGTTGCGGATATGATTAATCTTCTGCATATGAATTTCAGGTCTTCACCTCCTTCGAGCATACGAGCTAACCAGTAAACTGAGGCATCTGCATCGCTTCCTCTTATCGACTTAATTAGAGCAGATACAATATCGTAATGTTGATTTCCTTTTTTGTCAAACTTGAAACTCTTGGTTTGAATAAATGAACGTGTGTTCTCATTGTTAATTGTAATACTGGTGCTTCCAGATTCACCTTTTAAGCCTTCACAGGTGTTTTCAAATAGGTTTAATAGTTTTCTTCCATCACCTTGGGAATGATGCAACAGAACATCAAGTTCTTGCAGTTCGATATGCCAATTTTTAAAATAGTTATCTCGTGATACTGCATTTTTGAGTAATTGGGTTAATTCCTCCTCTGATAAGGTCTTTAATTGTGCGATTTGACAGCGAGAGAGAAGGGCAGGAATTACTTCGTAACTGGGGTTTTCTGTAGTGGCTCCAATAAGTGTAACTATACCTTTTTCTACAGCCTTAAGTAACGAATCTTGCTGTGATTTACTAAAGCGATGAATTTCATCGATAAATAGGATCGACTGTTTTTTTGAAAAAAGTTGTTGACTTTTTGAACTTTGCTCAATAGCGGCTCGAACTTCTTTAACATTACTTTCAATAGCGCTTAGCTCGATAATAGGCCTTTGGAGTTCTTGTGCTAATAGGTGTGCCAATGTGGTTTTACCTGTTCCTGGAGGCCCCCACAAAATTAAAGAACTGAGGTGACCGGCTTTTATTTGTCGTCCTACCACTCCTGTAGGTCCGATAATCGGGTCTTGACCTACATAATCTTGTAAAGAAAGAGGTCTAGCTCTCTCGGCAAATGGGATTGAATTCATTGTTTAAAGTCGTTGGCGTACTACTTCGTACAAAAATAATCCGCATGCGACAGAAACATTTAAAGAATCGACCTTACCTAACATGGGTAATTTAGCCTGTGCATCTACCAATTTCAAAATGGAAGGATGTATACCTTTATCTTCTGAACCCATCACTATGGCGATGTGATCGTCTAGTGGTTCATCATAGATGTTCTGTTCCGCTTTTTCTGTAGCAGCAATTACTTTTACTCCTGAACCTTGAAGATAGTAAATAACATCTTTGATATGTGTGCTTCTGCAAATAGAAGTAGTAAATAAAGCTCCTGAAGAACTTTTAACGCTTTCAGAGGTAATTGGGGCCATTCCGCTTGAAGGGATAATTACAGCGTCTACACCGGCGCTATTGGCAGTTCTTAGTATGGCACCGAAGTTTCGCACATCTGTAATATGATCTAATAATAAGAAAAAGGCCTTTCTGGGCTGCTGAAGACAAGCATCAACTTTTTCTATGTAGTCCATATAAGTGACCGGCGAAATTAAGGCAGCTGCGCCTTGGTGATTTTGGTTTTTAAATCTTCTAAATCGCTCTTCGGGCACGTATGAGATTGAAATGTCTTGCTGTCTTAATTGACTTTCTAAAGTTTGAATTAAGTTACTTTTCAACCCTTTTTGGATGAATACCTTTTGGATAGGGGTATTTGATTTTTGAGCTTCTAGGATGGCCCTTATTCCGAAAATGTAATCATCAGACATTTGTCTAAGTAATAAGTTTCGAGATTCCTTCTATAAGCGTTACGAGGTCATCCTCTTTCTTAAGGTTTAAGGATTGTTCTTTGATTATTGACTTTATTGAGTCTTTTAATTCAGGAAATATCTCGTAAAGACTTTTCTTATTCGGCTTGACTAATTGCAAGGCTTTGGAGTTCTCAGTTTCTACGAAGTAATCTTGATAAGGCGTGAATTTATCGTTAGTGGCAATCACCATTGAATTTGTAGCTTCTGTGCCTTCACTGAATTTTATATACGTTCTTCTATAGAGATTTATTGTATTTGATGTCAAGAGCAAGTTTACATAGGAATTCGAAACTTTTTCTTTTGAATCTAACACTCTTTTAAGCAGTATTAATTCATTATTCTCCAAGTCTTTAATGGCAATGTTTGGGTCTATATTTAATGAAAATATTTTTTCAGCAGCGACATTTTCTTTGAGTTCAATTTCATTATTGTGGGCATTGAATCTGTAATATGCAAATCCTGTCTCCTCGTTTTTGTAAACGATTCTACACGGTTTGAATTTTTGATTTACATATGGGCTTCCCGATGCTTTAGCTAGTATTTTTTCTACACTCACGTCATTTCTAACGTCGTTGTAAAAAAAGTCATTTTGAGGGTTCCTTCTCGTAAAGATGTTGGCTAATGCTTCGCTTTCAGCTGGAGAAGTAGGAGCTGCAATGGTATTATAATTTATGACTCTTTGGGCACTTATATCAGAGGTATAAATTGAAAATAGAATAATGCTAAGACAAGAAAGTCGAAAACGCATATGGACTAGCTATTTAAGAAGCTAAAAAGTGAAGTTAAATCTTCAATCTTCTTTGTGCTTAATTTATTTTCTTTTAAATAACTTTTGGCCTTGTCTATATCATCGTTTATGAACATTTCAAGATCTTTCATTTTTCCACTGAAGTAATTTGCTACTGGCTCACTGCCTTGAACGATGTAGTAATCAGTGAAATGCGTGAATTTATTTGGTGTAGAGCGCACCATAGAATTAACAGCTTTCATGCCTTCTTTAAAACGCACTCTGTTTCTGTAGTATAAAGAGTATTTTTCACCTTCAACAAGTGTATATAAATAACCATTTCTAATCGTTTCTTCTTTGTTTTTATATGTACTTAAAGATAGCTCTCGTCCGTCTACTGTATTTACCACTCGAAGTTCTTTAACTGTCGCTAATGAACTTTCTTCTTCATCGCTGTACTCAGTTTCTTTAATTTCGATTTCGTCGTTAAATGCATTATGACGATAGTAAAAATTTCCTACAATATCATTTCTGAAGTACACTTCACATGCTTGATATTCATCATTGATGTATACTGATCCTACTGTGGGTAGATCATTTGATACATCTCTTTTTTTACGCATTGATGCAAATAATTCTCCACCTCTTCCTTGTTGTGAGAAGTTTTCTAGGTTTGCGATTTGGCCTGATACAAGGCTTGATAATCCGACACAAATAAAAAATAGTATGAATCTCATGAATTTTTTTTTCAAATATACATTTAATCGTATTGCGACAAAAAAAAAGACCGCTTAAAAGCGGTCTTTTCTATATAAATCAGTACTGATTATAGTTTTGTAAGAACAAAATTGTGCAGTGTTGCTGAAGCTCCACAAGCATCATTGGTATTATTGTCAATAACAATGGTGAATGAAGAGTCATCGTTTCCGTCAAAAGCACCTGTAGATCCGTCTGATGCCGGACCCCACTCTAATGGATTTCCACCACATGCAAGACCTGAACCTTGTCCTGGCGGAACTAATACGTCTCCACAGACTAAATCGAAATCAAACGTTCGCTCCAATCCGAATCCAAGATAATCTGTAATAAATTGTCTTGTTGTTGGGCCAGTTGCAACAATGTTAACTTCTGTTGAAAATGTATCTCCATATGCTCCTCCAAACATTTGAGGTGCATCTGTAATAAATGAATAAGTTCCAACGGCAAAACCTTCTGGTGGTAAACATACCACGTTGTTTGCAAGTCTGTATGGTGAAGAGTAATATCCTCCTACAGCTGCAACGTTTCCGTTAACATTCGCTGAGCCATATGATCTACCATCTGACAAATTGAGTTGAAAATTTAGCACAAATTGATCTCCTCCATTTATTTGACCTTGATTAAGCCCCCCTGCCGCTAAGGCTTGGGCGAAACTGTAAGTAAAAGTGGCTTCTGGTAAATTGTATATACTTGGTGAAAATTCTGATGCTTCAATTGTTCCTAAAGGTACATTGCTAAAAGAATCATCTGTACCGTTTTTGTCAACGAAACTCAGGAATACGCTCACATTGCTAAGCAATGTCGAACCTTCTGCGTCTTGATATTCTAATGTAACTGAGACTGTAGAAGCAGTATTGTATAAGTCAATAGCTCCCGCAGTAGACACCTGTCTTAGGATAGCACCATTTTGAACAGTGTCAAAAACGTCATCAATTACCGTATTCTCAGTCTCACAGGCAAACACAATTAATGCCAAAAAGACTACGGATAGTTTTTTAAATATTGTTTTCATTTTATAATAGTGTTTTTCCTTATGAGTAAAATATTTTTAAAAAGTGCCCCCTCAGGGAGAGGGCACTTGAATTTATTGTACAGGTTCTGCACACAAGTTAACAGGCAGATTTCCAGCTGTTGTTCCAGGACCGTATGTTCCTACAACGTTACCACTTGGAGAGATTATTTCAAAAGAAATTTCTGTCCAATAGTCACCTGGGAAGTACCAATCAACAATACCTAGTCCCGCAGGAACCTCAATTGTTGCAGTACCCTCACCTGTTTCAGCAGTACAGTCATAAGGACTTCCTGCACTGTATGGTGAACATAAACCTACTTCCGCGAAAACTGTGCCATCGCTTAGCACGACTTGCAGTCCTGGACCACCTCCTGATACAGTTGTCTGCCATCCATCATTGTACGAGTCAGCCATGTTGACTGTCCACGTACCGGGTGTGATAGGGAATAAACAAACTACCGAAGAAGTAAAGACATAAGGCGATGAGTAGTAACCTCCAACTGCTGAAACGTTACCATTAGCCTGTCCTGGTCCAAATGAGCGACCATCTGTTAAAACAGCTGTCATACCCAATTGAAAGCGGTCACCTCCATTTACTTGATCTGCACTAAGGCCTAAAGCTGCTAAAGCTTCACCAAAGTTGTACGAGATTGTTCCTGATGGCTTTCCGAATTGAGAAGGAGAAAGATCGGCTGCAGTTACCGAACCAATTGAAATTGGTCCTGCATTTTCATCCACACCATCCTCATCATCTCTATCTACGAAGCTAAGTGTAAATTCTATAGAAGAAAGCTCTGATGGATCAACCCCATCAAATTCATAGCTCACAGAAACACTTGATGATAAATCTGCTTTGTTAATTGAAGAACCTTGAGTAGAAGTTAATCTTAAAAAGGCTCCATTTTCAACGGATGCAAATACGTCATCAATTACATTATTCTCAGTCTCACAAGCAACAAGTGCAAGCGCAACGAAAGCGTATTTTAAATTTTTAAAAATATTTTTCATAAGAGTTAATGTTATTAGTATAAACTAGTAGCTCCAGTATCCCAGAATACCGTTTGTGTTACGTCTGGTTTTTGAGAAGCACTTGAATTCGTGTTTGTATAGTTCGCTGGATACCACATTGATCTAATAAATCCACCTGGATTAGGCTCTAAATTAGGTTGTAAGTTATTTGGATATCCTGTTCTTCTGTAGAAGTTGTAAGCATCGCTACCGTTTCCAAATAATGAAACGAAGAATTCTTGAGCCATAACATTCCACCAACCGTCTGCATCACCAGCAGTTACGGCTGCATCAAAAGTGGCGGCAATAGCGTCAGCGTGAGCCGTAACAGCAGCTGCATCTGGTGCAAATGAATCATCAGCAGTTGGATCAAGAGAACCAAATCCTTGAACCTTTGCTACAGACTTGGCAAGACCCGCTAACATTGCAGTTTTAGCTGCAGCAGCGTCTCCACTTAGAAGTGCAATTTCTGCTTGCCAGAAATCTACAGAAGATGCAAGCATAATTGGAGTAATTCCAGCTCCTTTTCCACCCTCACCTTGAACTCGACCTTCAAATGTTGAGTCGTCAAAAGCACCAGCAGCAGGATAAACTCCGTGCATTGTTCTCAAGAATCCATCTGGTGGAATACCTTCGTCATTTCCGTGATCTCTACCCCAGTAACCATCAGGTAATCCACAGAAAGGGAATCCGTCGTAGTGTGCAGGTGCTTCTTGTAATGAACATCCAAGTGTTTCAAGTGCTGGTGGAGCACCGTCTTGACCTGGAGTTTCAGCATTTTGACGATAGAAGTAGTAACGTCTTCTTGGATCGTCATTCTGTAACATATAGTTCATTAAGTGAATTGATTGGTAATAGCCAGCACCAGTTGCCGTGTAGTCACTTCTGTATCTCGGGTGACGTGAATCAGGTTGAAGTTCTTCAACACCCCAAGTGAACTGCATATCATCTGCAGAACTTGCTATATAATTTCCTCCAGATACGATTGAGTTGAAAGCAGAAACTGCTCCTGAATCAACTAATCTTGAAGTAATTAAGGCTTTTAATTTTAATGTATTACAAGCTTTAATCCAACCGTCAGCATCTCCACTGAAATAAAAGTCATTTCCTACAGCAGGACCTCCTGCGTTAAAGTGACCTATAGCCTCATCAATTAAGGCCATTGCAGATGCATATACAGTTGCGCCAGGATCGGCAACAGGATTAAAGTTTTCACCACCTAAGTTGGCCTCCGAAAAAGGAACATCTCCAAAGTAATCCACTAAAGTAATAGCAACATAAGCTTTGATGAATTTAGAAATACCTAAGTGATTGTCTAATCCACCTTCTTCTGCTAATGGTGTTAAAGCTTTGATATCCTCGAACATACCAGCGTAAGCTGATGACCATCTTCCGTTAAATGTATTTGGAGAAAAGTTATTTTCATATGTTCTACCAGAGTGGTAATCAATTCGAGCCATTTCTGCTCCAATATTACCAAAACTCTCAACCCAACTTGCAAAACTCAATTGGATTTGGTTCATCAAGAAATCAGGGCTCGCCTGATCTTTTGACAGAGCATTAGGGTTTTCCCTAAGATCTAGTTCAGTAGTCTCACACGATTGTAAGCTTAATGCTCCAACTATCGCGACTACACTTAAAATTTTAAATAAATTTTTCATAATGATTTACTAATAAATGTTTTATGATTAGAATGAAGCTTTAACACTTAATCCGTAACGTTTCGACGAAGGACCGTTTAAGTATTCAAACCCTTGACCATTACCTACACCTAAACCAGCAACATTAGGATCAAAATTAGCACCATCAGGCATATTGAAAGCCTTATACCAAAGGTTGAAACCTGATAATGTTAAACTTAATGAACCGAATGGAGTCTTTTCTAATAAACTTTTCGGTAAGCTATATCCTAAAGAAACTTCTTGTAGACGTAGAGCCGTGGCGTCATAAACTCCTAACTCGTCTGGACCGTAAAGTACATTAGAGAAATAGAAGTCAGAGTTATTGATCTGTGTATTATTAGGTTGACCGTCAGGACCTATACCAGGTAAGATATAAGTGTTTTCACGATCGATAGTCTCTGTAATAAGACCTCTACCTAATAATGTTTGTACAGTTTGTGCATATAAATCTCCTCCTTGTACATGATTGAATAAGAATGAGAAGTTTAATCCTTTGTAAGAAATATTATTTCCAACGTTTAGGATAAAGTCAGGAGTTGGATTACCAATTACAGGAATTAAACCTGTATCAGGATCTTGAGCTTCACTGATGTAGTTACCATTTGCAGCTACCGAAAGCTCTCCGTTAGGACCTCTTTTTACTCTACTTCCTACCATCACTCCAAGTGGTTGGTTAGGAATTGCAGCATTTCCTCTACTTGTAAATCCTGCGTAGATAATGATGTCTGTATCAGCTCCTAAATCAGTTACGATAGACTCAAGTTGGTTGTAATTTGCATTAATGTCCCAGCTGAAGTCTTCTGTTCTTACTAAGTTGATTCCTAAATCTAATTCAACTCCATTACCTTCAATTTCTCCAATATTAGTTTGGATTGTTGTACCACCTGTTGATGGATCTAATGGTCTATTGATAATAAGGTCTTCAGTGAATCTCTTATAAACAGATAAGTCGATACTAATTTTATTCTTGTATAAACTCGCTTCTAAACCAGCTTCTAATTCACGGTAACGCTCAGGAAGGATTCCTGGGTTAGCAACTGTGTTCGATACTGAGTTTGTTACGATTGTACCTCGTGCATCATCCTCGAAAGCTTGAGTGTTTAAACTTAAGTTTACTGAAGTTGGGAATCCGCTAGCGAAACCTGCTGATTCACCGTATCCAGCTCTTACTTTTAAATTATTAATTCCATTCTCACTCTTGATTGAAGGGAACGCTGTTGAAGGAATAAATGCTAGAGATCCACCTTTATAGAATAATTGTCTGTTATCAACTGCTTGATTTGATACCCAGTCATTACGACCATTTAAGGTTACATACAGGATTCTGTCGTATCCAAAATCAGCTTGAGCATAAGCTCCTAAAATATTCTTATAGGTAGTGAATTGGATTTCATCTTGGTTATCAAAGTTGAAGTGTCTTAACACACCGAATACATTCTGACCATTTGAAGAAACACCTTGTCTATCGTAATTAGATGAACGCGAAGTAGCACCAACGTTGAATGTCATGTCTAATTTCTCTGATAAATCATAATCACCAGTTAAGATAACCGAGTGATCCCAAATTCTATTGTTGTTATCCCATGTTTCATATATACCTGAACGAGTTACAGCAGTAGTACCAATACCTCCTCTGTTCTGATAATTAACGTTTCTTTCGTTGTAAACATCATATCCAAAACGATATAATAAGTTTAGATTATCATTAAAGTTGAAAGTGGCAGTCATCTGTCCAAATGCTCTATTTGTAGTTTGGATGTTTGCTGCGTTATTAACTGTCCATAATGGGTGCTGAATAGAGTTGTTCTGACGATAATATGTAGAACCACCTGTAATTGGGTTTTGGAATGGTAAACCATTTAAATCAACAGATCTTGGAGTATATATAATGTTACCAAAAACTGATTGACCAGAACCACCAACATTAGAACCATACGATGCAGCTACAGGAGGAGACTTAAATGAAGTTCTCGAGTAGTTCATTGTACCTGCTACCGTAAAGTTATTAGATAGCTGAGCACGTCCACCAACAGAGATGTTATTTCTTAATAGTTTGTTTCCAGGAGTAAATCCTTTGTCTTCTAAGTGACCAAATGTTGCATTATAAGACACCTTACCATCAGCTGATGTACCACCTGCATTGATAGAAGTGTTTGCAACAGTTCCAGTTCTAAAGAAACCTCCAACTGAGTTATAAGGCTGCCACTTGTATCGAGCACCTTGAAATTCTGGGAAAGCAGCAGGAATTCCTGTTGCAGAACCGGCAGTTGAATAGGGGTGAAGAATTGTACCGTCAGTTGTATCTAATTGATAAACTGCAGGGAAGTTTGAAGCGTTACCCCAACCTGTAGAACCACCTTTTCTAAATGATGGACCCCAGTTTGAGAAGAACCATCCGAATTTCTGGTCAAACCCGTTACCATATTCATTCTGATAATCTGCTAATGAAGCGATTTCATTGAAGAAATACGATTGAGTAACTGTAATTTCGTTTTTCTTACTTACAGCACCTGATGAACCACCTTTTGTTGTAATTAAAATTACACCATTCTTACCTTGCTCACCATATAGCGTCGCTGCCGATAAACCTTTAAGTACTTGAACGTTTTCGATCGAGTTTGGATCAAGATCTAAGAAACGTGAAGAACCAGCGTTACCGTCTACGAAACTTCCTTGTGCGTTAGTACCACTAGCGAAAGGAACACCATCAACGATGAATAATGGTTGGTTATTCTGGCTAAATGATTGAAGACCACGAATAGTGATGTTTGTACCTGAACCAGAGATACCACTTTGTTGTGTGATATTAACCCCAGAAGCTTTACCTCTAAGTACACGTCCTATATCACCTTCAGTTCTTTGAGCTAGCTGCTCTTCGCCTACAGATGAAATAGCGTATCCAAGAGCTTGCTTCTCTCGCTTAATACCCTGGGCAGTTACAATTACCTCTTCAAGAGCAGTTGCATCCTCTTGCATTTGTACGTTAATGGTATTACTTGCACCTACCGTTCTTGATTCCTCTTGTTGTCCGATGTAAGAGTAAATCAAAACGTCACCAACACTTGCAGTAATAGAATAATTACCGTCAAAGTCAGTCTGCGTACCATTGATAGTACCATCAACGACGATATTCACGCCAGGTAAAGGCAGACCGTCAGAGTCTGTTACCGTACCGGAAACCGTCTTCTCTTGTGCAAAAGCAACTTGCACAACCAACGCTAAAAATAGCGTTAAGATTCCATTGAGTTTTGTTTTCATTTTTTAATTATTTGAATTAGCTAAATGTAAAAATCTTAAAATTGAGTTAATAATCCAAAATTATTTTGCTTTTAATTAACGTAGTTCAAGATTTTTTACAATAATATAGATTAAAAGTGTTAATTAAACGACAAAGTTCATTTTTTGTTGTCGAAAATTAAGAATTTGACACTTACAAAAATTACTTACAATTGAAGGCTTAAAGCTCTACTTCGAGAGGCACAATTTTTAGTGCTTTCTGCTCCTTTTTTTAAGCGTTTTGTAATGGCTCTAAAACTTCCCTTGGCATCGCAGCGAAAAAACTGAGAAATAATATTTCAAAATGATTTGAATAATTGATATTAATTTCTACATTTGCAGCCCCAAAATTTAGGGAAAATATAATTTTTAATGCCAACAATATCACAATTAGTTAGAAAAGGTAGACACTCTATAACCAAGAAGAGTAAATCGGCTGCTTTGGATTCTTGTCCTCAAAGAAGAGGTGTGTGTACGCGTGTTTACACGACAACACCTAAAAAACCGAACTCAGCGATGAGAAAGGTTGCAAGGGTAAGGTTGACCAACGGAAAAGAGGTTAATGCTTACATCCCAGGTGAAGGACACAATCTCCAAGAGCACTCGATAGTATTGGTAAGAGGTGGAAGAGTTAAGGACTTGCCTGGAGTTCGTTATCATATCATCAGAGGTGCACTTGACACAGCAGGTGTTGAAGGACGTACGCAGAGAAGATCGAAGTACGGAGCAAAACGACCAAAAAAATAAGTAGTACCAAATCATGAGAAAAAGACAAGCAAAGAAACGACCTATCTTACCAGATCCAAAGTTTGGAGACCAACTGGTAACTAGATTTGTGAATATGATGATGTGGGACGGTAAAAAATCCGTTGCCTTCAGAATATTTTATGACGCAATAGACGTTGTAAACGAAAGAAAGACTGATGACGAAAAGTCTGGATTAGAAATTTGGAAAGATGCCTTAAGCAATGTGATGCCTCACGTTGAAGTTCGCTCGAGAAGAGTGGGTGGAGCAACTTTTCAAATTCCAATGCCTATTCGTCCTGATCGAAAAATATCTACTGCAATGAAATGGCTTATCAGTTTTGCCCGAAAGCGAAACGAAAAGTCAATGGCTCAACGTTTGGCGGCTGAAATTTTAGCAGCTGCGAAAGAAGAAGGTGCTGCAGTTAAGAAAAGAGTAGATACACACAAAATGGCAGAGGCCAACAAAGCATTCTCACATTTTAGATTTTAAGTAGATCATGGCAAGAGATTTAAAATACACAAGAAATATTGGAATTGCGGCTCACATTGATGCCGGAAAGACCACTACAACTGAACGTATATTATTCTACACAGGAGTAAGCCATAAAATTGGTGAAGTACACGACGGTGCTGCAACAATGGACTGGATGGAGCAAGAGCAGGAAAGAGGAATCACCATTACATCTGCCGCTACAACCTGTACGTGGAATTTCCCAACTGAAAACGGTCAACCAACAGCAGATGCTAAAGGTTATCATTTTAATATTATTGATACTCCCGGGCACGTTGATTTCACGGTTGAGGTAAACAGATCATTAAGAGTACTTGATGGTTTAGTTTTTTTATTCTCAGCTGTTGACGGTGTAGAACCACAATCTGAGACGAATTGGAGACTTGCAGACAACTACAAAGTTCCAAGAATGGGATTTGTCAACAAGATGGACCGTCAAGGTTCTAACTTTTTAAATGTTTGTAAGCAGGTAAGAGAAATGTTAAAGTCTAACGCCGTTCCTATTGTTTTACCAATTGGAGACGAAGCAGACTTTAAGGGCATTGTCGACTTGGTAAAAAACAGAGCAATCGTTTGGCACGAGGATAATTTCGGGTCAACTTTTGACGTCATTGATATTCCTGAAGAAATGAAAGACGAGGTTCATCAGTACAGAGCAGAGCTTATAGAGGCTGTTGCGGAGTACGATGAAAACCTAATGGAGAAATTCTTCGAAGATGAAGATTCAATAACTGAAGAGGAAGTACATGCTGCATTACGCGCTGCCGTTATGGATATGAGTATCATTCCTATGGTATGTGGTTCTGCTTTTAAGAATAAAGGGGTTCAGTTTTTATTAGACGCTGTATGTAGATACCTGCCATCGCCTTTAGATAAGGATGCTATTGTAGGTACAAACCCTGATACAGGAGACGAGACTTCAAGAAAACCAAATCCGTCAGATCCGTTTTCTGCCTTAGCATTTAAAATTGCGACAGACCCTTTTGTTGGACGTTTAGCTTTCTTTAGAGCGTATTCAGGTACTTTAAACGCTGGATCATACGTATTGAATAATCGATCTGGAAACAAAGAACGTATTTCAAGAATCTATCAGATGCACTCCAATAAACAGAATGCAATTGAAAGTATTTCTGCTGGAGATATCGGAGCAGCTGTTGGATTTAAAGATATTAAAACAGGAGATACCCTATCAGATGAGAAAAATCCGATTGTACTAGAGAGTATGGATTTTCCTGATCCTGTAATTGGTATCGCAGTTGAACCTAAAACTAAGGCTGATGTCGACAAATTGGGTATGGCCCTTGCGAAATTAGCTGAAGAAGATCCTACTTTCACTGTGAAAACGGATGAAGCCTCTGGACAGACTATTATTTCTGGTATGGGTGAGCTTCACTTGGATATTATTGTCGACCGTTTGAAAAGGGAATTTAAGGTTGAGGTCAACCAAGGTCAACCACAGGTAGAGTACAAAGAAGCTATTACCGCTACTGCTGATCACCGTGAGGTGTACAAAAAGCAGTCAGGTGGACGTGGTAAATTCGCAGACATCGTATTTGTTATGGAGCCGGCAGAAGAAGGTAAGGCTGGTCTTGAGTTTGTCAATGAAATTAAAGGAGGTAATATTCCTAAAGAATACATCCCTTCTGTAGAGAAAGGTTTCAAAGAAGCTATGAAGAATGGTCCTCTTGCTGGATTTGAGATGGATAGCATGAAAGTGACACTTAAGGATGGTTCTTTCCACCCTGTGGATTCTGACTCACTGTCTTTCGAATTAGCTGCAAAGCTTGGATACAAGTCTGCCGCTAAAGCTGCTCGTGCGATCATCATGGAACCCATAATGAAATTAGAAGTTTTGACTCCTGAAGAAAACATGGGTGATATCGTTGGAGATTTGAACAGAAGAAGAGGCCAAGTGAACAGTATGGATGAACGATCAGGTTCTAAGGTGGTGAAAGCCGAGGTGCCTTTATCTGAAATGTTCGGATACGTTACATCGCTTAGAACACTTTCTTCGGGTAGAGCTACATCTACGATGGAATTTGCACATTACGCTGAAACTCCTCCAAACATTGCTGAAGAGGTAATCAAAGCGGCAAAAGGAGGTAACGACTAATAAACGATTGAGAAGATGAGTCAAAAAATTAGAATAAAATTAAAATCATACGATTACAATTTAGTTGATAAATCAGCAGAGAAAATCGTTAAGACGGTAAAGACAACTGGAGCCGTTGTTACAGGTCCAATTCCATTGCCGACAAATAAGAAAATATTCACGGTTTTGAGATCACCGCACGTGAACAAGAAATCGAGAGAGCAATTTCAACTTAGTTCTTACAAGAGATTGCTTGACATTTACAGTTCTTCATCAAAAACAATTGATGCTTTGATGAAGTTGGAATTGCCAAGTGGTGTAGAAGTAGAGATTAAGGTGTAATTGAAAATTGGCCTTAAGGCCGCAAACATGTCTCAAACGATGGTTTGAGAAAAACGGTGAAAGAAAATAACTGGGGTTACAGCATTTTCTTGACCCCAATTTTTTTAAATATAAATTGAATAAATACATATGTCTGGGTTAATAGGAAAAAAAATCGGCATGACGAGCATCTTTGATGAGAATGGAAAGAACATTCCATGTACAATCATTGAGGCTGGTCCTTGTGTGGTTACCCAAGTCAGAACCGAAGAGCTCGATGGCTATTCAGCCTTACAGCTCGGTTTCGATGACAAGGCAGAGAAACGTACCACAAAGGCTGAACAAGGCCACTTTAAAAAAGCAGGTACCTCTCCAAAGAAAAAAGTTGTCGAGTTTCGTGATTTTGAGGGTGATTACCAAATGGGAGATCAAATTAATGTTGAACTCTTTACAGAAGGAGAATTTGTTGACGTCGTTGGTACGTCAAAGGGTAAAGGTTTTCAAGGTGTTGTTAAAAGACACGGCTTCGCAGGAGTTGGTCAGGCGACTCACGGTCAGCACAACAGACTAAGAGCACCTGGATCAATAGGTGCAGCCTCATATCCTGCTCGTGTTTTCAAAGGAATGCGAATGGCAGGAAGAATGGGAGGCGAGCGAGTTACTGTTCAAAATCTTAGAGTGGTAAAAGTTATAGCAGATAAAAATTTGTTGGTAGTTAAAGGGTGTGTTCCAGGACACAAAAATGCCTACGTAATCGTTGAGAAATAATGAAAGTTGAAGTAATCGATATTAACGGAAAAGGTACAGGTCGCAAAGTTGAGCTGTCAGATTCAATTTTTGGTATTGAGCCAAATGAGCATGCGATTTACTTAGATGTAAAGCAATACCTTGCGCATCAGCGTCAAGGAACGCACAAGGCTAAAGAACGAGGTGAAATCGTGGGAAGTACCAGAAAAATCAAGAAGCAAAAGGGTACAGGTACAGCACGTGCCGGTAGTATCAAATCACCTATTTTTAGAGGTGGAGGTAGAATCTTTGGTCCTAGACCAAGAAGCTATCAGCATAAATTAAACAAGAACGTAAAACGATTGGCTCGTAAATCAGCTCTAAGTTTGAAGTCTAAAGGGAATGAAATCAAAGTAATTGAGGACTTTAACTTCGACGCACCTAAGACGAAATCTTTTGTTGCACTTTTAGGTGCTTTAGGCTTGAGTGATTCAAAATCTTTGTTTGTGGTATCAAGCGTAGATCAAAACGTGTATTTGTCGGCTAGAAATGTACAGTCATCTAATGTGATTACATCTTCAAATGTAAACACCTATAAAATTTTAGATGCCAATACATTGGTCATTGCAGAAAGTGCATTAGAGGGATTAGAGTCAACATTAAATAAGCAATAGGGATATGAATATTTTATTAAAACCAATCATTACTGAAAAAATGACTGCAGATAGCGAGTTGTTTAACAGATATGGGTTTTACGTTAACCCTAATTCGAATAAGCTTCAAATCAAGGAGGCTGTAGAGAAGACTTACGGAGTAACTGTAAACAAAGTGAGAACAATGAATGTAGCTCCTGTAAGAAAGACGAGATATACAAAAACCGGAATTCAACACGGAAAAACGGTGGCCAAGAAAAAGGCGATCGTAGATGTGGCTGAAGGAGACATTATTGATTTTTACAGTAATCTATAAAACAGAATCATGGCTGTTAGAAAATTAAAACCAATTACTCCTGGACAACGCTTTAAAGTGGTTAACGGCTTCGACGCCTTAACCGAGTCAAAGCCTGAAAAGTCGCTTTTAGCGCCTTTAAAAAAGTCTGGAGGTAGAAATAGTGAAGGAAAAATGACTACTTCTCATAGAGGTGGTGGTCACAAAAGGAGATACAGAATTATCGACTTTAAGAGAGAAAAACAAAACATTGACGCAGAGGTGCTTTCTATTCAGTATGATCCGAATAGAACTGCTTTTATTGCCTTATTGCAGTATACTGATGGCGAAAAGCGTTACATCATTGCTCAAAATGGTTTACAAGTCGGTCAAAAACTTTCGTCAGGTGAAAACGCTACTCCAGATATAGGAAATGCGTTACCTCTAAAGGTTATTCCTTTAGGGACTATTATATCGTGCATTGAGTTAAGACCCGGTCAAGGAGCCGTAATGGCTCGAAGCGCAGGCACATTCGCTCAGTTAATGGCGAGAGACGGTAAATTTGCGATTATTAAACTTCCTTCAGGTGAAACAAGAATGATTTTATCTGAATGTATGGCTACTATAGGAGCTGTCTCTAATTCAGACCACCAGCTTATTGTATCTGGTAAAGCCGGTAGAAGCAGATGGTTAGGAAGAAGACCGCGCACTAGACCTGTAGTGATGAACCCTGTTGATCACCCAATGGGTGGTGGTGAAGGCCGTGCTTCTGGAGGCCATCCAAGATCTAAGAACGGTATTCCAGCTAAAGGATTCCGCACAAGATCTAGGAAAAAAGACAGTAATAGATACATTATAGAACGAAGAAAGAAATAAAAATAATATGGCACGTTCGTTAAAAAAAGGACCATTTGTCCATCATAGTCTAGAGAAAAAAGTTCAACAGAATGTTGAGTCTGGTAAGAACTCTGTTATCAAGACTTGGTCAAGAGCATCAATGATTACTCCTGATTTCGTAGGGCAGACAATCGCAGTACACAACGGAAGACAATTCGTTCCTGTGTATGTCACTGAAAATATGGTAGGTCACAAACTAGGTGAATTTTCTCCAACGCGCTCGTTTAGAGGTCATGCCGGAGCAAAAAATAAAGGAAAAAAGTAATTGAATTATGGGAGTTCGTAAAAAAGAAATGGCGGATCGCATTAAGGCTGAAAAGAAACAGACAGCTTTTGCCAAACTTAATGATTGTCCTACTTCTCCTCGAAAAATGCGTTTAGTAGCAGATTTGATTAGAGGTAAGAAAGTTGAGATGGCTTTGGCGATTTTAAAATTCAACTCGAGAGAGGCTTCAAGAAGATTAGAGAAGTTGTTGTTATCGGCTATTGCTAATTGGGAAGCTAAAAATGAAGATGCGAGTATTGAAGATGCAGATTTATTTGTGAAAGAAATTCGAGTCGATGGAGGAACAATGCTGAAGAGATTGCAAACAGCACCCCAAGGACGCGCTCACAGAATAAGAAAGAGATCAAATCATGTAACTCTTGTCTTAGGAGCACATAACCAAACTCAAACTGAATCAGTTTAAATCATATGGGACAGAAAACAAATCCAATTGGAAACAGATTAGGAATCATCAGAGGATGGGAATCAAACTGGTACGGCGGAAACGACTACGGAGATAAGATTGCCGAAGATGATAAAATTCGCAAATACATCTTTGCTAGACTTGCAAAAGCAAGTGTTTCCAGAGTTATTATTGAGAGAACATTAAAGCTAATCACAATAACGATAACAACGGCTAGACCTGGTATTATCATTGGTAAGGCTGGTCAAGAGGTTGATAAGTTAAAAGAGGAGCTTAAAAAGATTACTTCAAAGGAAGTACAAATCAATATACACGAGATCAAGAGACCTGAACTGGATGCAAAATTAGTTGCTGCTTCAGTTGCTCGACAAATTGAAAATCGTATTTCGTACAGAAGAGCTATTAAAATGGCTATCGCAGCTGCGATGCGTATGAATGCAGAAGGTATCAAGATTCAAATTTCAGGTCGTTTAAATGGAGCTGAAATGGCGAGATCTGAAGGGTACAAAGAGGGTAGAATTCCATTATCTACGTTTAGAGCAGATGTGGATTATGCTCTTGAGGAGGCCCATACTACTTATGGTCGTCTGGGTATCAAAGTGTGGATTATGAAAGGTGAGGTTTACGGCAAGCGAGAATTATCTCCTCTAGTGGGACTCTCATCTTCTCAATCAAAAGGAAAACAAGACGGCGGAAAAAGACGTCGTAGAAAGTAATAGAAAAAATAGGTAAGCATGTTACAACCTAAAAGAACTAAATTTCGCAAAGCCCAGAAGGGGCGAATGAAAGGTATTTCGCAGCGTGGACATCAGTTGTCTAATGGAATGTTTGGAATCAAATCTTTGGATTCACACTTCATTACCTCACGTCAAATTGAAGCTGCTCGTATCGCGGCTACGCGTTACATGAAGAGACAGGGTCAATTATGGATTAAAATATTCCCGGATAAACCCATTACTAAGAAACCTTTAGAGGTAAGGATGGGTAAAGGTAAGGGAGCTCCTGAATATTGGGTAGCTGTTGTTAAGCCTGGTAGGATTATGTTTGAGTTGTCTGGTGTTCCAATGGATGTTGCCAAGGAAGCACTTAGACTTGCCGCTCAAAAATTACCGGTGCGGACTAAATTTATTGTAGCACGAGATTATTCTGATGATTAAACCAAGAGTACTATGAAACAATCAGAAATTAAAGAACTATCGGTTGAAGAGTTAACGCTGAAGTTAGCGACTCTTCGCAAAGAATATGAAGACATGAAGATTACGCATGCGGTATCTCCGCTTGAAAATCCGATGTTGATCAGAAAGACGAGAAGAACTGTAGCTAGAATTGCTACAGAATTAAATAAAAGGGAAATTCAATAACGGGTCTGACCTTATGGAAAATAGAAATCTAAGAAAAGAAAGAATCGGCGTTGTTACGAGTAACAAAATGGAGAAATCAATTGTTGTCTCTGAAGTAAAGCGTGTAAAGCACCCGATGTACGGTAAATTCGTTTTGAAAACGAAGAAGTATGTTGCTCATGATGAAAAGAATGATTGCAACGAGGGTGATACAGTTAAAATAATGGAAACAAGACCTTTGAGTAAGACTAAGTGCTGGAGGTTAGTTGAAATACTTGAAAGAGCTAAATAATCATGGTACAACAGGAATCAAGACTTAAAGTAGCAGACAATACTGGAGCAAAAGAAGTATTGACAATTAGAGTTCTCGGTGGTACTAAAAGACGTTACGCGTCTTTGGGCGACAAAATCGTTGTGACTGTAAAAGACGCTGCACCTAACGGAAATGTTAAAAAGGGTGCTGTTTCAACTGCAGTAGTGGTGAGAACTAAAAAAGAAGTGCGCAGGCCAGACGGATCTTATATTAGATTCGATGACAATGCTTGTGTGCTATTAAATGCCACAGGCGAAATGCGCGGTACTCGTGTTTTTGGTCCTGTTGCAAGAGAATTGCGTGATAAGCAATTCATGAAGATTGTTTCACTAGCCCCTGAGGTATTATAAATATCAGAAAGATGGTAAAGTTTAAGTTAAAAACTGGAGATAACGTAAAAGTAATTACTGGAGAGCATAAAGGTTCAGAAGGTGTTATTCAGCGTATTGACAAAGAGAAACAGAGAGTAATCGTCGAAGGCGTAAACTTGGTTTCTAAGCATCAAAAGCCTAGTGCAAATAACCCTCAAGGGGGAATTGTAGAGAAAGAGGCACCAATACACATTTCGAATGTGGCCTTAATCGATCCTAAGTCTAGTGAAGCGACTCGAGTTAGGATTGAGATGAGAGACGGTAAAAAAGTACGCGTAGCGGTTAAATCAAACGAAGAAATTTAAGGTCATGGGATATTCACCAAGATTAAAAGAAGAATATAGAGAGCGCATTGTACAAACGCTGACAGAGGAATTCGATTACAAAAATGTAATGATGGTTCCCAAGTTAGAAAAGATTGTAATCAGTCGTGGTGTAGGTGCAGCAGTAGCGGATAAAAAGCTTATCGATCACGCAGTTGAGGAATTAACTACAATTAGTGGTCAGAAGGCAATAGCAACGATATCTAAAAAAGATGTCGCCTCGTTCAAGTTGAGAAAAGGAATGCCAATTGGCGCCAAAGTGACGCTTAGAGGCGAGCGTATGTATGAATTTTTAGATCGTTTGATTACTATCGCTTTGCCAAGGGTAAGAGATTTTCAAGGAATCAAAGCCAGTGGCTTTGACGGAAGAGGTAATTACAACCTCGGTGTAACTGAGCAAATTATCTTTCCTGAAATCAATATTGATAAAATCAATCGCATCAGTGGAATGGATATCACATTTGTGACTTCTGCAGAAACTGATCAAGAGGCAAAATCATTATTAACAGCATTGGGGTTACCCTTTAAAAAGAAATAATATGGCTAAAGAATCAATGAAAGCTCGCGAACGCAAAAGAGCAAAGTTAGTTGAGAAATACGCTGCAAAGAGAAAAGCATTAAAAGAGGCTGGTGATTATGAAGCACTTCAAAAATTACCTAAAAATGCTTCACCTGTGCGTCAGAGAAATCGATGTAAATTGACAGGTCGTCCTCGAGGTTATATGCGAACTTTTGGAATATCAAGGGTTACGTTTAGAGAAATGGCAAACAAAGGTTTAATCCCAGGCGTGAAAAAAGCGAGCTGGTAATAGAATACAAGTCGAAATGGTTACAGATCCAATAGCAGATTATTTAACAAGAATACGCAACGCTAATAGTGCGGGGCATAGAGTGGTAGAGATTCCTGCCTCTAATCTTAAGAAACAAATCACAAAGATTTTATTTGATCAAGGGTATATCTTGAGCTATAAATTCGAGGATGATAATTTACAGGGTGTTATCAAGATTGCGTTGAAATACGACAACTTAACAAAGGAGCCTGTTATTAAAAAATTACAAAGGGTAAGTAAGCCCGGACTAAGGAAATATGTAAACGCTGATACACTTCCAAGAGTTCTCAACGGTTTAGGTATCGCTGTTATGTCTACATCGAATGGTGTTATGACAAGTACGCAAGCCAAAAGAGAAAATGTAGGTGGTGAGGTATTGTGCTACGTATATTAATTCGAAAACGCTGAATTATGTCAAGAATAGGAAATAATCCAATTACAATCCCCTCAGGAGTTGAGGTGAATGTTCAAGACGGAACGGTAACGGTAAAAGGAAAATTAGGAGAACTGACTCAAGCTTACGACACAGTAAATGTTGAAGTAGCTGATGGGGAAATTCGAGTTACACGTGCTGCGGATAAAAAAGAGGATAAGGCTAAACACGGATTATATCGTGCTCTCATTGCCAATATGGTCGTAGGAGTCACTGATGGATTCACTAAACAATTGGAACTCGTTGGAGTAGGATACCGTGCATCGAACCAAGGACAACAATTGGACCTTGCAATTGGTTTTTCGCACAATATCGTGATGGATATTGCTCCTGAAGTAAAAATCGAAACGGTTTCAGAGAAAGGTAAAAACCCAATCGTTAAGCTTACTTCACATGATAAGCAATTGGTTGGTCAGGTAGCAGCTAAAATAAGATCATTTAGAAAGCCAGAGCCTTACAAAGGAAAAGGAATCAAATTCGTCGGAGAAATCATCAGACGTAAAGCAGGTAAATCAGCATAATAAGTTTTGAATCATGGGATTATCAAAAACAGATAGAAGACTAAGAATTAAGAGAAGAATTAGAAAGATTTCTTCGGGAACTCCTGAAAGACCAAGACTTGCTGTCTTTAGAAGTAATAAAGAGATTTACGCTCAAGTTATTGACGACACAAAAGGTGTGACAATTGCTGCCGCATCTTCTCAAGATAAAGAGCTTAAAGCAGAAGGCACTAAAACTCAAATCGCTGCTGAGGTAGGAAAGTCTATAGCAAAGAAGGCAATTGAGAAAGGTGTATCTGAAGTGGCTTTTGATCGCGGAGGAAATTTATACCACGGACGAGTTAAATCTTTAGCTGAAGGGGCGAGAGAAGGAGGATTAAAATTTTAATTGACTATGGCACAAAAAAATAGAAATATAGAAACCGTTAAACCTGGAGGTTTAGAATTGAAAGATCGTTTGGTCGGTGTTCAACGTGTAACCAAAGTAACCAAAGGAGGTAGAGCATTTGGATTCTCAGCAATAGTAGTTGTTGGTAACGAAGATGGTGTTGTAGGTCACGGATTAGGTAAGTCTAAAGAGGTAGCTACTGCAATTGCTAAGGCTGTTGAAGATGCTAAGAAAAACCTCATCAGAATACCATTGAATAAAGGAACACTTCCTCACGAACAAAAAGGTAAATTTGGTGGTGCGCGAGTATATATACAACCTGCCTCTCAAGGTACCGGGGTAATTGCTGGTGGAGCGGTGAGAGCAGTACTCGAATCTGTAGGAGTTCACGATGTACTGTCTAAGTCACAAGGTTCTTCTAATCCTCACAATGTGGTTAAAGCGACATTCGACGCTTTGACTCAACTAAGAGATGCCGGAACTGTGGCAAAGCAAAGAGGAGTGAGTTTAGATAAGGTATTTAAAGGTTAGGCAAATGGGAAAGATTAAAGTAACACAAATCAGAAGTAGTATAAAACGTCCACAAAACCAAAAGCGTACATTGGAAGCTCTCGGTTTACATAAAATCGGACAAGTCGTAGAGCACGACGCTACACCTAATATTTTAGGGATGGTTAATATTGTAAAACATTTGGTTTCCACTGAGGAAGCATAAATCTAAGTTATAATGAATTTAAGTAGCTTAAAGCCAGCAGATGGCGCTGTAAATAGAGAAGGAAAAAGAGTTGGACGCGGACAGGGTTCTGGAAAAGGTGGTACAGCCAAAAGAGGACATAAAGGAGCTAAGTCTAGATCTGGATATTCGAAAAAAATTGGCTTCGAAGGTGGACAAATGCCACTTCAACGTCGTGTACCGAAATTTGGTTTTAAGAATATCAATAGAAAAGAATATCAAGCTGTAAATCTGTCAAAAATCCAGGAGCTTGCTGATGCAGGGGTAACTGAGATTAATCTTGACACGCTTTTGACCCACAACGTGGTTAAAAAACAAGATTTAGTAAAAATATTAGGAAATGGTGAGCTCAAGGCAAAAGTAATTGTGGTAGCTCACAAATTTAGTGCGAGTGCCGCTGCAGCTATTGAAAAAGCTGGTGGCGAAGCTAAAACTATATAAGACCTAACCGATGAATAAAATTGTTGAAACATTAACGAATATCTGGAAAATTAAGGAGCTAAGAGAACGTTTATTATTAACCCTCTCGATGTTATTGGTTTACAGATTCGGAGCACAAATCGTACTTCCGGGTATTGACACTGCTCAACTCTCAGAGCTAAACGCCAATACAGAACAAGGAATTTTAGGAATTCTAAATGCATTTACTGGAGGAGCCTTTGCTAATGCTTCTATCTTTGCTCTTGGGATTATGCCATATATCTCAGCTTCGATTGTAGTCCAACTTATGGGTATTGCAATTCCATATTTACAAAAATTGGACAAAGAAGGTGAAAGTGGAAGAAAAACAAAGACCCAAATAACACGCTGGTTGACCATTGCGATATGTGTCGTTCAGGCTCCAACCTATTTATTTGGTTTAAGCGCTTTAGGTGTGCCTGATTCTGCTTTCGTTTTAGGTAAAGGGTTAAACTTCATGTTTCCTGCAGTTACGATTCTAGTAACTGGTACTATTTTCGCCATGTGGTTAGGTGAGAAGATTACAGATAAAGGTATTGGTAACGGTATATCGCTTTTAATTATGGTTGGTATTATTGCCACTATGCCTCAATCTTTCGTTCAAGAATTTATTTCTAGAACAACAAACTCTAATGGAGGCTTTATGTTTGTTCTCATTGAATTGATCGTTTGGTTTGTTGTGATATTACTTTCTGTATTATTGGTCATGGCCATGCGTCAAATTCCTGTTCAATACGCTAGAAGGACAGCTTCTGGGGGTTATGATAAAAACGCAGTAGGCGCGAGACAATACATCCCATTAAAGTTGAATGCCTCAGGGGTAATGCCAATCATCTTCGCTCAGGCGATTATGTTTGCTCCTGGACTTATTGGACGTTCAATAAATCATACAAGTATAGGACAATGGATGGAAGTTAATTTCCAAGATATCTTTGGACTAGCCTATAATATTTTGTTTGGGGTACTCATTATTATTTTCACATTCTTCTACACGGCGATTACTGTTCCTACGAACAAAATGGCAGATGATTTAAAGAGAAGTGGAGGTTTTATTCCTGGAATTAGACCAGGTAAAGAAACTGGAGATTACCTCGATCACATCATGTCCTTAATTACATTCCCAGGTTCAATCTTCTTGGCATTACTCGCAGTCTTGCCAGCGATTGTTGTTAAGCTTATGGATGTACAAGCAGGATGGGCGTTGTTCTATGGAGGTACCTCTTTACTTATTATGGTAGGTGTGGCTATAGATACAGTACAGCAGATTAACGCGTATTTGCTCAATAGACATTACGACGGTCTTATGAAGACTGGTAAAAACAGAAAAACAGCATAACATGGCAAAACAAGCAGCAATAGAACAAGACGGATCTATCATTGAAGCATTGTCTAACGCTATGTTTAGAGTAGAATTAGACAACGGACATGTTGTGACAGCTCATATCTCTGGTAAAATGCGTATGCATTACATCAAATTATTGCCTGGAGACAAGGTAAAGCTAGAGATGAGCCCATATGATTTGACAAAGGCAAGAATAACATACAGATATTGATATGAAAGTAAGAGCATCAATAAAAAAGAGAAGTGCGGATTGCAAGATCGTACGAAGAAAAGGGAGATTATACGTAATCAACAAAAAAAATCCTAGATACAAACAAAGACAAGGTTAATTATGGCTAGAATTGCAGGGGTTGACATACCAAAACAAAAGCGTGGAGTTATATCGTTAACGTATATATACGGTATAGGTCTCAGTAGAGCGAAAGATATTTTAGCGCAAGCAGAGGTGTCTGAGGACAAGAAAGTTTCTGAATGGAATGATACTGAAATCAGTAACATTCGTGAAGCGGTTTCTCAGTTCAAAATCGAGGGTGAATTGCGTTCTGAGACTCAATTGAACATTAAGCGATTAATGGACATCGGGTGCCAAAGAGGAATTCGTCATCGTATGGGTCTTCCTTTAAGAGGACAGCGAACGAAAAACAATTCAAGAACCCGAAAAGGAAAACGTAAAACTGTTGCTAACAAAAAGAAAGCAACTAAGTAATTCTTAGTTGTCGAATAAAGTAGAGCATATTTAGAGCTATGGCAAAAACAAATAGTAAAGTCGCAAAAAAGCGCAAGGTGGTTGTTGAGTCTACGGGAGAAGCACATATCGTGGCATCTTTCAACAATATTATCATCTCATTGACAAATAAAAATGGAGACGTGATCTCATGGTCTTCAGCAGGTAAAATGGGATTTAGAGGTTCTAAGAAAAATACCCCTTATGCAGCACAAGTGGCAGCAGAGGACTGTTCGAAAATCGCTCACGAGGCTGGTTTGAGAAAAGTAAAGGTATTTGTTAAAGGACCAGGTAATGGTAGAGAGTCTGCAATCAGATCAATTCACAATGCAGGTATTGAGGTGACTGAAATCGTTGATGTTACTCCACTGCCACATAATGGATGTAGACCACCTAAGAGAAGAAGAGTTTAATTTAAATAAATAATCCACGGAGGAGTACAAGCTATCGAAGGATAAAGCCTTAATTCATAGCTTCCTCCTATAATAATTAATTATGGCAAGATATACAGGACCAACTTCTAAAATCGCTCGAAAATTTGGTGAAGCTATTTTCGGAGAAGATAAATCTTTTGAAAGAAAAAACTACCCTCCAGGTCAACATGGAGTGAACAAAAGGAGAGGTAAAAAATCAGAGTATGCGATCCAGTTAATGGAGAAGCAAAAAGCTAAATACACCTATGGTATTTTAGAAAGACAATTCCGTAACTTATTCTCTAAGGCGAACCGAAGTAAAGGAGTTACTGGTGAAGTTTTACTTCAATTGTGTGAGTCTCGATTGGATAATGTGGTGTATAGATTGGGAATTGCCCCATCGAGAAGAGGAGCAAGACAGCTCGTTTCTCATAGACATATCACTGTAGATGGAGAAGTGGTTAACATCCCTTCATACCAGTTAAAACCTGGTCAAGTTATTGGAGTTAGAGAAAAGTCAAAATCGCTTCAGGCTATTGATCACTCTCTCTCAAACCATTCTAATGTATACGAGTGGTTAACATGGAATGGAGAAAAGAAAGAAGGAACTTTCGTGAGTATCCCTGAGCGTATTCAAATTCCAGAGACGATTAAAGAACAGCTAATCGTTGAATTGTATTCTAAATAATAACCCCAACACACATTTCATATGGCATTACTAAATTTTCAAAAGCCTGACAAAGTAATAATGATTGAATCCAACGATTTCGAAGGAAAATTCGAATTTCGTCCCTTGGAACCGGGTTATGGATTGACCGTTGGAAACGCATTGAGAAGGGTATTGTTGTCTTCTCTTGAAGGACATGCAATCACTTCTGTTAGAATTGATGGTGCTGAGCATGAATTTTCTGTTCTTCCAGGTGTCGTAGAAGACGTAACGGAAATAATATTGAACTTGAAGCAAATTCGCTTCAAGCGTCAAATTGATGACGTGGATAACGAAACTGTTGCGATATCAATATCAAATGCGACAGAAATAAAAGCTGGTGATTTTCAAAGATTTATCTCTGGTTTCCAGATTTTAAATCCTGACTTAGTGATCTGTAATTTAGATGCTAACGTTAACTTCAACATGCAAATCATCATTGAAAAGGGTAGAGGATACGTTCCAGCAGATGAAAATAAAAAATCAAATGCTCCCATGGGCAGCATTGCTGTAGATTCCATTTTTACACCCATCAAAAATGTGAAATACAGTGTTGAAAATTTCAGAGTTGAGCAGAAGACGGATTTTGAGAAACTTGTTTTCGAAATCAGTTCAGATGGGTCAATCAACCCAAAAGACGCTTTGACCGAGGCTGCTAAGATTTTGATTCATCACTTTATGTTATTCTCTGATGAGCGTATCACTCTGGAAGCTGATGAACTTGAAAGCGCTGAAACATACGATGAAGAATCATTGCACATGAGACAGTTGCTCAAAACTAAATTGATCGATATGGATTTATCGGTACGTGCCTTGAATTGTTTAAAGGCTGCTGAGGTCGATACGTTGGGAGATTTAGTTTCCTTCAACAAAAACGATTTGATGAAGTTTAGAAACTTCGGTAAAAAATCTTTGACAGAATTAGAAGAGCTTGTTCAGAACAAGAACCTTCAGTTTGGCATGGATTTGACAAAATATAAATTGGATAGAGATTAGTGAATCATGAGACACGGAAAGAAATTTAATCACTTAGGCCGAACGGCTTCACATCGCAAGGCGATGCTTGCGAATATGGCTTGCTCTCTTATTGAGCATAAAAGAATAAATACAACGACGGCTAAGGCAAAAGCTTTAAAGCAATTTGTTGAGCCTATCGTTACAAGAGCAAAACAAGACAATAATCAAACTACCGATGGTTCCCGTCACAACAGACGTGTAGCTTTTTCTATGTTGAGAAATAAGCATGCCGTAACTGAGTTGTTTTCAACAGTCGCAGAGAAAATCGGTGATCGTCCAGGTGGATATACTCGTATTATCAAACTAGGTAACAGACTTGGGGATAACGCAGATATGGCTATGATCGAATTTGTTGACTTCAATTCGATTTACAATGCAGAGGAGAAAAAGGCAAAGACTACACGAAGAAGTCGTCGATCAAAAGCTGCTGCTGAAAAAGTAGAGGAGGTCGTTGAGACTAATGAAGAGGTTGTAGAAGTTGAGGAGCCACAAGTAGAGGCTGAAGCTCCAGCTGCAGAGGAGGCTGAAGATAGCGATGAAGAATCAAAAACGACTTGATAAGTATGTTGATTAAATCGTAATAAATTATTAAAGGATACGTCAATACGTATCCTTTTTTTTATGTTTTTTACCAAAGAATTAAGGGTAGACCAATGGATTACAAAAAGAGAAAAAAAGCACTTATTTTATTAGAAGATGGAACTGTATTTTATGGCAAATCGGTAGCTAACCAAGATGGAACCGCATTTGGTGAGGTTTGTTTTAATACGGGAATGACAGGATATCAGGAGATTTTTACAGATCCTTCTTATTTCGGACAAATTATGGTTCTGACCAATGCACATGTTGGCAACTACGGAACTAACGAAGATGAAGTAGAGTCTGATAGCATTAAAATTGCCGGCCTAGTTTGTAAAAATTTCAGTTATCAATACTCGCGACCCGCTGCTAGCAAAAGTTTAGAAGATTATTTCGAGAAAGAGCAACTATTTGCCATATCTGATGTGGACACCAGAGCTTTAGTGTCACATATTCGAGACAATGGCGCCATGAATGCCGTTATTTCAACTCGTGTAGACGAGCTTGATCAATTGAAAAAAGAATTGAGTGCCATACCTCAAATGGCAGGTTTAGAACTTGCTTCTAAGGTTTCGACAAAAGAACCGTATTTTTTTGGTGACGAACAAGCGCCATTAAAAGTCGCTGCACTTGATATAGGAATTAAAAGAAACATTCTTAAATGCTTAGCTGAGCGCGGTGCTTACGTTAAAGTTTTCCCCTATGACACTCCTTTCAGCGAAATGAAGGCATGGGCGCCAGATGGGTATTTTCTTTCAAATGGGCCTGGTGATCCAGCACCATTGACTAATGCCATTGCAGTTACCGAAGAAATCTTACAAGAGAACGCTCCACTTTTCGGTATTTGTCTTGGTCATCAAGTTTTGGCCTTGGCCAATAAAATCGAGACCTTCAAAATGCACAACGGACACAGAGGAATCAATCATCCCATTCTCAACCTAATGACCAAACGCGGAGAAATAACCTCCCAAAACCATGGGTTTGCAGTGAATTTAGAACAAGTTGAGGCTAGTTCAGACGTGGAGATGACGCACTTGCATTTAAATGATCAAACGGTGGCCGGAATAAAAATTAAAAATAAACCGGCGTTTTCTGTTCAATATCACCCCGAAAGCAGTCCTGGACCGCACGATTCACGTTACCTCTTTGATGATTTTATAACATTGATGAGTACAAACAAATAAAAGTATTCCTTAATTTCGCGCCGAAACACAATTAAATCATAACCAATGAGTATTATTTTAAACATTCATGCAAGACAAATTTTAGATTCAAGAGGAAACCCTACAGTTGAAGTAGACGTTATTACAGAAAATGGTTTCTTGGGTCGAGCAGCTGTTCCTTCTGGGGCTTCAACCGGAGAGCACGAAGCGGTAGAGTTGAGAGATGGCGGTAGCGCTTTTATGGGTAAAGGAGTGCAACAAGCTGTTGAAAATGTAAATGGAATTATTGCAGAAGAACTTGTTGGAATTTCAGTATTTGAACAGAATCTAATCGATCAAATTATGATTGACTTAGACGGAACTCCCAATAAATCTAAACTTGGAGCAAACGCCATTTTAGGTGTTTCTCTGGCAGCGGCTAAGGCGGCGGCTGAAGAATTAGAAATGCCATTGTACCGATATGTAGGTGGTGTGAGTGCTAATACACTGCCGGTTCCTATGATGAATATTATCAACGGAGGTTCGCACTCTGATGCCCCTATTGCTTTTCAAGAATTTATGATCATGCCCGTGAAGGCTGAGAATTTTTCTCAGGCTATGCAAATGGGAACTGAGATTTTTCACCACCTTAAAAAAGTTTTAAAAGATAGAGACTTGTCAACGGCAGTTGGTGACGAGGGAGGATTTGCTCCTACCTTGGACGGTACAGAAGATGCCTTAGATACTATTGCGTTAGCAGTGTCTAATGCTGGTTATAAAATGGGTGATGAAATAATGATTGCATTGGACTGTGCTGCTGCTGAATTTTATGTAGATGGTAAATACGATTACACCAAATTTGAAGGTGATAAAGGGGCTGTAAGAACTTCTGAAGAGCAGGCTTCATATTTGGCTGAACTGTGTGATAAATATCCGATTATTAGTGTTGAAGATGGCATGGATGAAAATGACTGGGACGGATGGAAACTACTTACTGAAAAGGTAGGAGATCGAGTTCAATTGGTTGGGGACGATTTGTTTGTAACCAACGTAGAACGCTTATCTAGAGGTATTTCAGAACAAACGGCAAACTCTATCCTTATCAAAGTAAATCAAATCGGAACCTTGACTGAAACTATTGCTGCAGTCAATATGGCTAAAAATGCAGGATATACCTCTGTAATGTCTCACCGTTCAGGAGAAACCGAAGACAATACGATTGCAGATTTAGCGGTTGGACTCAATACAGGTCAAATCAAAACGGGTTCTGCATCAAGATCAGATCGTATGGCGAAGTACAACCAATTACTTCGAATTGAAGAAGAATTGGGAACAACTGGATATTATCCACAAGAAAACGCTTTTAAAGTCAATAGATAAAGTCGATTCAGATGAATACGGTTTTATTTGTTTCCGCTGAAAACGATGGCATTCTAAATTGCAAGGCCGGGGGTATGGGTGATGTTGTTCGCGATGTCCCCAGACTTATTTCAGAAAGAGGTGATAAGGCCTTTGTCGTTACTCCTTCGTATTCAAGACTTCATCAAAACGGACGCTTTTTAACTGAAATTGTGGTGGAGTTGAGAGGTGTAGATTACAAGACTGCACTTTATCAAGTACCGCCTAAGAAAAAGTTTTCGAATTTGAGTCATTATGTGATTCATCATCCAGAAATCACTGCAGGTAATATTGCACATATTTATCACAATGACGTTGAACAGCCTTTTTACAACGACGCTATCAAATATTTCATTTTTTGCGCTGCTGTGGCTAAAGGAATCCTAGATGGTGTTTTTGGGTCTCTAGATGTCGTTCACCTTCACGATTGGCATACGAGTGCTATGCTTATTTTGAGAGAATTTGACGAGGCTTATCAAAAATTGCAATCCATTCGCTTTGTGTATACCATTCATAATTTGGCAATCCAAGGCATACGTCCTTTTAGAGACAACTATGCTTCTTTGGAGCATTGGTTTCCTCATTTAAATTATGATGAAAATGTGTTAAAGGATGACAGATATGAGGATTGTATCAATCTTATGGCTATAGGTATACGGCTCTCTGATGCTGTGCACACGGTATCACCATCGTATAAAGAGGATGTTGTCAAGGCAAGTACTCCACCTATATTTATAGGTGGTGAGGGCTTAGAACTGGACTTGAAAAAAGCGGACAAAGAAGGACGACTTCACGGTATTCTCAATGGCTGTAATTACGCCAATATTCGAAGAGCAAAAAAGGGTGTTCTCTATACCAATATTATCAAAGCTATTTTTCCTTGGCTTCAAGAAGAATCGAAAAAGTATAAGGCTGACTTTTTAGCACATACTGGTGAAAAAGTGTTTGAATTGATAAGTAATAAACCTCGATTTGTAATGTCGAGTGTTGCCAGATTGACCGAACAGAAATTCTATTTTTTCTTAAAATCTCCTGAGACTTTTGAGCTGATTCTACAAAAGTTAAAAAAGATTGATGGGGTGATGATTCTTTTAGGTACGGGAGCACCTGAGTATGAAGAATTGTTCAGAGGCTTTAGCTATAAGCATAAGAATTTTATTTTTATCAATGGACAATCTGAAGACGTTATAGATAGCATATATCTGGAGTCAGATCTATATTTTATGCCAAGCCTATTTGAACCCTGTGGTATTAGCCAAATGTTGGCCATGCGAAACGGACATCCTTGTTTAGTTCATCACACTGGGGGTCTTGTAGATACGGTTGAGCATCTTGAAACCGGCTTTTGTTTTTCAGGAAACACCTTAAAACAAAAGCTCAAAAATATGGTTAAAGAGCTTGATCATGCTATTGAAATCTTCACCAATGAGCCGGAGTTTTGGAAGCAAATTTCTAAACGTGCAAAAGCAAAGCGTTTTACGTGGAAAAAAAACCTCAACTTGTATTATAAACGGCTTTATCATCTCTCATAGGCTTTAGAAAATCATAGCTTATGTCTTATATTTGTAGTCCAAAAAACAAAACCTATGTCCGATAAAGCAACGCTTATTTTAAATGATGAATCTTATGAACTTCCTTTAGTTAAAGGAACAGAGAATGAAATAGGTATTGATATCAAAACTCTGAGAGCCAGTACAGGGGCAATAACTCTTGACCCTGGTTTTAAGAATACTGGGTCTTGTGAAAGCTCAATAACTTACCTCGATGGCGAAAAAGGTATTTTGCGTTATGCGGGTTATGCCATTGAAGATTTAACCAATCGCGCTAATTTTTTAGAAGTTGCTTATCTGCTCATTTTTGGTGAATTACCGAATGAAGCCCAATACAATAAGTTTTTTGACGACATCAAAAAACAATCCTATGTGAACTATAATATGGTGCGAATTTTGGATGGATTTCCAAAGTCAGCACATCCTATGGGGGTTTTGGCGTCTTTGACTAGTGCATTAATTTCATTTAATCCTAAAACAGTAGATGTAGAGTCAGATGAAGAAATGTATAAAGCCATCGTAAAAATAATGGCTAAGTTTCCGGTGTTGACTGCCTGGGTTTTTCGAAATAGTGAAGACGAAGTTTTGACAGAGTCTGATTCTGATTTAGATTATGTTGAGAATTTATGTCAAATGTTCTTTAAAAAAGAAGGTGAAAAATATGAGCAAAATCCAGTAATTGTCAATGCGCTCAACCAACTTTTAATTTTGCATGCCGATCACGAACAAAATTGCTCAACGTCAACTGTGCGTATAGTTGGATCATCACACGCTGGTTTATTTGCATCAATTTCTGCAGGAATTTCTGCCCTATGGGGTAGATTACACGGTGGAGCAAATCAAGCTGTTTTAGAAATGCTTGATGCGATTATGGAAGATGGTGGAGACACCAAGAAATTCATGCAAAAGGCAAAAGATAAAAACGACCCATTCCGTCTTATGGGTTTTGGGCATAGAGTGTATAAGAATTTTGATCCTAGAGCACGTATTATTAAAAAAGCTGCTGATGAGGTTTTAAATGATTTAGGGGTAAGTGATCCTGTTTTAGATATTGCAAAAGGATTAGAGGAGGAAGCACTCAAGGATTCCTATTTTGTAGATCGTAAATTATATCCGAATGTAGATTTTTATTCAGGAGTAATTTACAAGGCTATTGGGATACCGGTAGAGATGTTTACGGTGATGTTTGCCTTAGGAAGACTTCCTGGATGGATAGGACAATGGAGAGAAATGCGTTTGCAAAAGCAACCTATTGGTCGACCTCGACAAATCTATGTTGGACCAACCCATAGAGAATTTAAACCTTTAGCGGAGCGTTAAATCGAGGAGGTCTGTTTCGCCTTTTCGCTCAGTAGTCTCTTTATAAAGTTGGAGACTTCCTTATTGTATATTTCAAATGTAATTTTGTGCTGATCACAGAACACAGCGCTACTGTCTTTTTCTCCTTTGAAAAGGTTAAGTTTAAAATAAGGAATCACTAAAGCGTAATTCTCGAGTCTTGAATGAAATCTTACAATAATTCCCTTTGGTCTTAATTCAATATTGGCAATATCTCTATTGGTGTTTTTGTTGAGTAAGGAAAGAATTTCTTTTGAGGCCGTTCGAATTCTCATTTGAGGACTGCCTACACCACCCATTTTGATTCGTTCAAAAAAGCCAAAAGGTGCTCCTACAAGAGTATCGATTTCTTGATTGATTTTTTTATCGTTATATGAAGTATTTACTAGCACTGAACAATCAAATTCCTTACAAAAATAATTAGTTTTGCAGCATCGAGTCAAGAATTATGCAGGATACCAAAGAAATACTAAGCAAATCATTCAAACAGGCTATAATCGCATTATTTGATCACGAGATCGATGAATTTGAAATTCAACCTACACGTAAAGAATTTGAGGGAGATTATACCCTTGTCGTATTTCCTTTATTGAGGCAATTAAAGTCTAACCCTCAGGAGTTAGCTACGAAGATTGGGACTTATGTCTGTGACCACACAGCTGAGGTTCAGGATTTCAATGTTGTAAAAGGATTTTTAAACTTGAGTCTAAGCGATTCTTATTTTAAGGATTTATTACAAAATATTCACCAAACGAAAGACTTTGGTAGACATCAAAACAATGGAAAAGTTGTTATGGTCGAGTATTCGTCGCCTAATACGAATAAACCTCTTCATCTTGGTCACATAAGAAATAATCTTTTAGGTTACGCCGTTGCAGAAATTTTGAAAGCCTCAGGAGCCAAGGTTTACAAAACTCAAATCATCAATGATAGAGGTATTCATATTTGTAAGTCAATGGTGGCTTGGCGCGAATTTGGTAATGGAGAAACGCCAGAGAGCAGTGGCGAGAAAGGTGATCATTTAGTTGGTAAGTACTACGTTCTGTTCGATAAAAAATATCGCGAACAACAGAGTGAGTTACAATCTCAAGGGTACACGGCTGAAGAAGCTTCAAAAGAAGCGCCTATTTTTAAAGAAGCTCAGAAGATGCTTCTGCAATGGGAGGCTTCTGATTCACAAACTGTAGCCCTTTGGGAAAAGATGAATTCTTGGGTGTACAGTGGTTTTTCTCAAACCTATAAGAGACTTGGAGTAGATTTTGATCAACTCTATTACGAGAGCGACACGTATTTGTTAGGAAAAGAGGTTGTTCAAGAAGGTTTAGATAAGGATATTTTCTACAAAAAAGAAGATGGAAGTGTATGGATTGATCTTACTCCTGATGGCTTAGATGAAAAAATTGTGCTTCGTTCAGACGGTACTGCGGTATATATGACTCAAGATATTGGAACTGCAATTCAACGCGTTAAAGATTATCAAGACATTACAGGGATGGTTTACACCGTTGGTAATGAACAAGATTATCATTTTAAGGTGTTGTTTTTGATTTTGAATAAACTAGGCTACGACTGGTCTAAAGATTTATATCACCTCAGTTATGGAATGGTAGATTTACCTTCTGGAAAGATGAAGAGTAGGGAAGGAACTGTGGTTGATGCGGATGATTTGATGCAAGACATGCACAACACAGCAAAGAACATATCAGAAGAGTTGGGCAAAATAGAAGATTTTACAGATGCCCAAAAAGATGATTTATTCGATGTTATAGGATTGGGAGCCTTAAAGTATCATATTTTAAAAGTTGATCCTAGGAAGCGCATTCTATTTGATCCACAAGAATCTGTGGATTTTCAAGGAAATACAGGACCATTTATTCAGTATACCTATGCGAGAATTCAATCGATATTAAGAAAGAATACATATGATCTTCAAGGAGTTCAAATTGATTCGTCTATTTCATTTGAGGGAATCGAAAAGGAATTGATTAAAAATCTAAATCAGTTTCCTGAAACGATAGCGCTGGCCGCTAATCAATATTCGCCTGCGCTCGTTGCTAATTATACGTATCAATTGGTGAAGACTTTTAATTCATTTTATCAGCAGTTATCTATACTGGGAGAAGAAGATGAGCACAAAAAAGTATTTCGTTTAATTTTGGCCCACAATACGGCTCAGGTAATTGAAAATGCGATGGCTTTGTTGGGAATTCGGGTTCCTCAACGAATGTAAAAAAAGCGTATAAAAAAAGGCCGTGAAAATCACGGCCTTTTATGCGTTTGCATCAATGCGGATTATGACTCTCTTGCAGCTACAGCAGCGCCGTAAACTACTAGACCAAATCCAATTTTGTTCACTGCATCACCGATGTTGTAGATAACATCCATCGCTAATCCACCGAATATTCCTTCATACCATCCAGGAGTACCTGCCATATATCCGATTGGATAAATAGCCCATCCTACTAGTACGAACCAACATAGTGTTTTGTGTGCTTGAAGTGTAGCTCCTCCTGCCTGAACAGCAAGTGCTTTTGCTTTACCAAACCAAATGTCATAAACAATTACGAAGTAAGCAATTCCTGAAACTAATCCCCAGAACCATGCTTGGTCTCTAGCAACAGCTTCTCCCCAGTAACCTGTAACAAGCATGATCACAGATAATAAGATGAGTCTCCACATCATAGATCTCTGAGCTCCTGCTACTTTGAGGATTAAATAAAATTCTACACACATTAAAGGTACAGTTAATACCCAGTCAACATATCTAAAGAATGTTGGTGATTCTCCGTTTGATGCCCAATAATCTCTCATGTACCAGTAGTGTACAGCAGCGATAAATGTAATCAAACCAGATACCAGAATAGAAGTTCTCCACTTAGAGTCGAAACTATTCATTGATAAAAAGAAAAAGGCTGATGCGGCCATCATGGCCATACAACCTACAAAAAAAGTGAAACCAACATAATCGTCAGTTGCAATTTTCGAAACGTCTGCCAACAATGGCATGTTAAGAAGTAGTGCTTTCATGTAGTATAGTTAATTTTTGTTTAACCAAATATATAATTAATTGAACACAATATCTTAATTTTAACAATAAATTTTTAAAAAAAATTAAAATTTGATATAATTAATTAAGAATTTGAAAATTTCCTATTTCATACTAAGCCTTGTCGGGCTGTGGATTTCCAATCTTTCTGCGGATTATTACGAGGATATTTTTGCCTTGATTTTAATATTGAGTATTGGTTTAATACACGGAGCCAATGACTTACAAATTATTTCAGTCTTAAACAAAAAAGGGGTGTTAAGAATGTCAGGGGTACAGAGCCTTGCCATCTATATACTTAGTGTTTTTGTGATTTTGTTAATTTTTTATCAATTCCAAAATTGGGCGCTTTTCTTTTTTGTGTTGATAAGTGGATTCCACTTTGGTGAACAACATTTTAGTTTGTTATTTGATCGAAAAGGTATTGTAAGACTATTTGTTTTCGTAATATATGGTTTGGAGGTATTTTTATTACTCTTCTTTTTTAATGCGGCAGAATCTTTGGCGGTTATTTCAGACATCGTTGGTTATGTAATTTCATATCAAACCCTAGAATTGAGTTTACTCATCAATACTGGTCTCATGTTACTTAGCTTTCTGTATTTTGGGTTGTACACTAAAGAACTCCGAATCAATATACTTTTTGAACTTCTGGTATTATCCTTTCTCTCACTCATATTTTATACGGCCACTTTACTTTGGTCATTTGCCATCTATTTTGTGATTTGGCACAGTGTACCTTCTATCATCCATCAATTACATACTATGTACAATGATTTATCTAAAAGATCGCTGTTTAAATATGTAAAAAATGGTTCCTTGTATTGGGCTATGGCCTTGAGTGCTTTTGTGCTATTGGTATTCGTATTTAATATTGATGTGGTAAATTATAAATCTTACCTGGTGTACTTCTTAGCAGGAGTGACTTTTCCACATGTATTAGTAATGGCTACCTTATTTAAAGATTCATAGCATCGTTTAAACTTTGTATTTTTACGACCCAAAAGAAGACTTCTATGTTCGAAAATTTAAGTGAGAAACTCGAAGGCGCCTTTAAACGAATAAAAGGCCAAGGAAAGATTAATGAAATCAATGTCGCAGAGACGCTCAAAGACATTAGAAGAGCGCTTTTGGATGCCGATGTCAATTTTAAAACGGCTAAGGCGTTCACCAATGCTGTGAAGGAAAAGGCACTCGGACAGGAGGTTTTAAACTCTCTTCAGCCGGGTCAGTTAATGGTTAAAATTGTTCGCGATGAGTTGGCCTTGTTAATGGGCGGACAAAGCGTCGGCTTAGAATTACAGCAAAAACCTTCAGTTGTATTAATGGCTGGTTTACAAGGTTCGGGTAAAACAACTTTTTCAGGAAAACTAGCGAATTACCTTAAGACTAAGAAAGCAAAAAAGCCACTTCTTGTCGCATGTGATGTGTATCGTCCTGCGGCTATAGAACAATTGAGTATCCTCGCAGCCCAAATAGGTGTTGACGTTTACGCAAATACAGAAGAAAAAAACCCAATAATCATTACGAAAGAAGGGCTTGCTCAGGCAAAAACCAATGGAAATGATGTGGTCATCATAGATACCGCTGGTCGATTAGCTGTGGACCAGGAGCTTATGGATGAAATTAAAGCAATCCATGATGAGGCTCGCCCTGATGAAACGCTTTTTGTGGTGGATTCTATGACCGGTCAAGATGCTGTAAATACGGCGAAGGCATTTCACGATTTATTGAATTTTGACGGTGTGGTTTTGACCAAGTTAGATGGTGATACTCGAGGTGGAGCAGCCTTGTCTATTAAGTCTGTGGTTGATAAACCCATTAAGTTCATCGGTACTGGAGAAAAGATGGAAGCACTTGATGTCTTTCATCCGGATCGAATGGCTGACCGTATACTAGGTATGGGTGATGTGGTTTCACTTGTCGAACGAGCACAAGAACAATTCGATGAAGAACAGGCTCGTAAACTCCAGAAAAAAATTGCTAAAAACAAATTTGGCTTTGATGATTTCTTATCTCAGATTCAACAAATTAAAAAGATGGGGAATATGAAAGATTTGATGGGAATGATTCCTGGAATGGGTAAAATGACCAAAGATTTGGATGTGGACAATGACTCCTTTAAACATATCGAGGCTATAATTCATAGTATGACACCTAAGGAGCGCTCTAATCCCTCACTACTAAATTCATCTCGTAAAAAACGCATCGCTATGGGAAGTGGTAGAAGTATTCAAGAGGTCAATCAGCTCTTAAAACAGTTTACTCAAATGAGTAAGATGATGAAAATGATGCAAGGGGGCGGCGCAAGAAATATGATGCGAATGATGCAACAACAGGGAGGACCAGGACGAATGTCTTAAAAATTACAAAGATGATATTACTAGATGGAAAAAAAACAAGTGCAGACATCAAAGATGAGATTGCTGCCGAGGTGACTAACATCATCAATCTGAATAAAAGGCCTCCGCATCTTGCGGCCGTTTTAGTCGGTGAAGATGGAGCCTCAATGACTTATGTCAAAAATAAGGTTAGAGCATGCGAAAAAGTGGGTTTTGAATCTACATTGATTCGTCTCAAGGATTCTACAACCGAAGAAGAACTTTTACATCAGGTTCAAGCTTTAAACACTGATGATGCTATTGATGGTTTTATCGTTCAACTGCCATTACCCTCTCAAATAAACGAAGAGAAAATATTATTAGCGGTCGACCCCAAAAAGGATGTGGACGGATTTCATCCAACAAACTTTGGTCGAATGGCTTTAGAAATGGATAGTTTTATTTCAGCAACCCCTTTTGGTATTATGCAACTCATAGAGCGCTATGAGATCGAAACTTCAGGTAAAAATGTGCTTGTTGTAGGTCGAAGTAATATTGTGGGTAGACCAATGAGTATTTTGCTGTCTCAGAAAAAGCCTTTTGCCAACGCCACTGTTACCTTGGCACATAGCCGAACTAAAAACTTAAAAGAGTTGTCATTGCAATCGGATATCATTGTTGTCGCATTGGGAATCCCTAATTTTTTGAAGGCCGATATGGTTAGTGAAGGAACTGTGATTATTGACGTTGGAATTACAAGGGTAGATGATCCAAGTAGTGCCAAGGGATACAAACTAGTTGGTGATGTCGATTACGATGAGGTGGCTCCAAAATCTTCGCATATTACCCCTGTTCCTGGTGGAGTTGGTCCTATGACCATAGCTATGCTATTACAGAATACTCTACTGGCTTACCAGCGTTATCAACTGTCTTGATTACGATTTTTTTATCAGCTTTTATCTTTATCATTATCCTCGCTGCTATCATGCTGGGTGCTACTTATCGAATGCAGCGTCGAATTATAAAGGCTCAACAGCGTTATGCAGATCAATTGGGCGTTGAGGTAGGGCTCATAAAGCAGCGCTCTAAAGAAAAGCGCAATCGTAAAATTCCAGCTTCCAGGCGTAAGGCTGTCTTGAATAGAGATGATCATTGCTGCGTGCGCTGCGGACAAAAATCAGACCTAACGATTGATCATATTTTTCCTTTTTCTAGGGGTGGAGGGCATGAAATTGAAAACCTCAGGCTGCTTTGTAAAAGCTGTAACGAGCGTAAATCAGATACACTCTTTTGAGATTACTTGGCGAATAACTGAGTCATATCTTTAAACGACTTGAATTCCAAGGCGTTTCCACAGGGATCTTTGAAAAATAGGGTAGCTTGTTCGCCAACTTCTCCTTCAAATCGAATATAGGGAGGGATGATGAATTCAATGGCTGCCGCTTTTAAAGTATTTGCAAATTCCCAAAATTGTTCCCAGTCTAGAACAACTCCAAAATGTGGAACAGGAACATCTTTTCCATCAACTGGATTGGTGTAGATTTCTGTTTCTTGTTTTGGTTTATAATGAATGACGAGTTGGTGTCCAAAGAAATTGTAATCTACCCAATGATCACTGCTTCTACCTTCTTCAAACTTTAAGGTTTGGGTATAAAATGCTCTTGCTTTTGCAACATCGTCTACGGGAATGGCTAAGTGAAATGGAGAGAGTTTCATGAGTTATATTTTGTCTGGTCGAGTAAAGCTACTATTTTTTTAATGACTTCTTTTTGATGTAAACTGTGTCCAAAACCGCTAAATGTTATGAGTTCACTTGTCTTCCAGTGTTTGTGTAATTTTTGTGATTGACTTATTGGTATTTGAAGGTCTTTTTCATCGTGAAAAAGATACCCATTTTGTTGAATTTTTTCACAAAATTGTGCGCTACTGAACTCGTTTATGTGATAACCCACATTTAAACGAACAACCTTATCTAAAGCTTTCAGTACCCTATTGTTAAATTTAAGGATGGATTGAAAATCACTTACTACAAGGGAAAAATCACAAGGAGACCCCATGGTGATAATGTTCTTCACACTAGGATGTTCATGATGATAAAATTCGTACATACAAGCCATACCCCCCATGGAGTGTCCAATGAGGTGTCTAATTTCATATTTCTTTAAGATCTGATGAAAGGCTGCGGCATAGTTTGGTAAAAAGTGGTACTCACCCGAAGACAAACCGTGAGCAGGAGCGTCAATGGCATGAATATCGTATTCTTTTTCTTTTAAAACAGTAATTAAATTTCTCCATCTATTGGAATTGCTCTCCCAGCCGTGCAATAAAAGCACCGAAGGACCAGTTCCTTTCCAGCGATATGACTGAATAGAGTGACCATTACACTGTATTTTTTCGGCTAAACCTTCCTGCAACAATTTGGGTAATTGATTACTTTCAAGTTTTCCTTTGCGGACTTTCGCAAAAATGTACAAGGCTTTATTACCCGCTAGAGTTGGAAAAAATAAAGAGAGAACATTTAAAAACTGGCCATAAACCAGTGGAATCACTTTTTTTAGATTCATTCCCAACTGATAAAAAAGTACTTTATTGGCGTACTTTCGGTTACTTGGGTTTTTTCTATTGGGTCATATCCGTATTTTATGGATTCAGGAAGGTTTCCCTTGTCAATAGCAAATAAAAATGGTGAATTTTTAATAAAGATAGACGCGCTCATAGCCGTAGGTATAATCTTATCTATTTCCATTTCTGATTGGATTTCCTGAAATGTAGAACTCAAAGAAATACCACTTCCTTTAATTTCAAATCGAGAATCTTCTATTTTAACGGTTCCAATTTGTTCAGGATTCTCAGTTTTAGGACTGAGGCTGAATAGCAGGTTTTCGCCTTGGTAAACATCGATTTTCTCAATGCTGTTAGAAGTTCCATTGACAACTACAGAGTCTTTTGCGTAAAGTGTTTCTATTTCTGATAACAAGGTTGTTTTTGAAATCAGGCCAATGCTGTCCTCAGTAATTTCGAATTCCTTGTTCGAGCTGCAAGAGCTGATGATCGTCACCAAAACTCCTATAAAAATGATTTTCCTCATAGTGTAAAAGATGATGCAAATTTAATTGAAATAAGGAAATGAATAGATTTATACACTTATTTTTAGACGCATCCTTTCTACGATTTCAAAAGCTGCTGGACATATTTTGACGTTTTCCAATGTAATGTCTTTAATTTCATAATTTTTGATGCGATCAGTATGAGGATATTCGCGACACGCCTGAGGACGATGCTCGTAAATCGTGCATCTATTGTCTTTATCTAAGAAAGAGCAGGGTAATGTTTGTAGCACCCAATCACCATCTTCGTCTTTTTTGAGATACTCTTTAACAAATTGATGTGGAGTCAAGTTGAGGTGTTTCGATATGCGATCGATATCCCTTGTGGTAAACAACGGACCTGTGGTTTTACAACAATTTGCGCATTCCAAACAATTTGTATTTTCAAAAACAGCATCGTGAATATCCTTACAATTTTGATCATATGATTTTGGTGGATTTTTTGAAACTACTTCGAAAAAGGAGCGATGCTCATCAGCCTTTTGTTCTGCTTTTTCTCTTAGCTTTACAAGGTCTTGCTTCATTTCTTTTGAATTTAAGCACTCAATTATTGTAGTATGAATACCATTGACGACGTTTTTGGTGCAGCGGCCAAGGATTATTTTGAAACCAATGACAACGCTCTGCAAATTACGACCAAATCTTCACTAGGGGATATTGATTACATCCCAATGTCTTATTTTTTTCGGCCATTGGAACAAATGAATGATCTAGAGCAAAAAGCCTTGCAATTATGTGTTTCACCGGTCTTAGACATAGGATGCGGTGTTGGAAACCACTTGCTGCATTTGCAAGAGCAACAAATCAAAGCCGTAGGTATTGATACATCTCAGGGATGCGTTGACATTGCCCTCAAAAGAGGAGTACAAGAAATTTATTGCCTATGCTGGCAAAACCTAAAAGTAGAAACAACTTACCAAACTATTTTGTTGATGATGAATGGTCTGGGACTAGCTGGTCGCTTAAATGAACTCTCTTCGTTCCTACTAAAATTAGTGCAACATCTCGATAAGGACGGTTTTATTTTGGCAGATTCTGCAGACCTGCGCTATTTATATGAAAACGGAGGTGATGAGGGTTTCTGGGTTCCAGCTGATCAAAACTATCACGGAGATTTGACCTATACCACAAGCTATAAAGATTTAACAACAAGTTTTGATTGGTTATTTGTTGGCTTTGAAATATTGAGAGATATTTGTAATTCTATTGGGTTAAAATGTGAAAGGCTTCTGGAGCTAGAGGATTATCACTATTTAGCTCGTATCTCTAGGCTATGAGAAATTTAAAATTACTTTTCGCAGTTGGAATCATTTTGATTTCATGTTCAAAAAATTCGGATAATGAATCTGAAACGACTGACCCCATTGTTTCTAAGGTAGAAAATAGGCAGTCTATTGGAACAAGCGCAGCAGACTTTTTGAACAACGATAATTTTGACAAACTACATATCGAAATCGTTCACGTGGACACTTACAAACCAACACCAGGTTCAATTGATCGATTTCGCCAATGGTTAGAGACATTCACCTTTAAGACAGATATTCAGATCACCTACAAAAGCGTTGCTTCAACTAATATTGAAAGCATGAACTACAACAAAATTGCTGAGTTAGAAAATGAGTATCGAACTGTTTATAATGACGGAAAAACATTAAGCCTTTACATGTATTTTACTGATGCAGGTTCCACCCTAGATGTGCCGAGTCAAAACCGTTTTGTCTTAGGAGCTGTTTATTACAACACATCGATGGTTTTCTTTCAAAAATCAATTCGACTTCTTGCCGATAAGACCACCCTGCCTATTACAAGGGCAGATGTTGAAACAGCAGTCATTCAACATGAATTCGGTCACCTTTTTGGTTTAGTCAATTTAGGGAGCGAGCGTGAAGGAGCCGATCATAGTGCACCTGACGATGAGAATCACTGTAATGAGGAGAATTGTTTAATGGTCGCAGAGCTCAACTTTAATACTGATATGATGAATATTATGTCAAGTAGAACGGCTATGGGACTTGAGCCGGTTCCTTTACTGGGTCCGGAGTGCCAATTAGATTTGAAATCTTTAGGAGGTCGCTAGGGCACATCTAGATATTTATGAGTTTGAAGGGTAGCCCTCCATCGTGGATTTTCTTTGACGAAATCTACAATCAACGGCATCATTTTTTCTCTAGTGCTCCACTCAGGTTGAAGGTATAAATGACAATGCTCTTTAACCAGACGAGCTTGTTCTTGTGCAAAGCTTAGATCATGCTTGTTGTAGACAATGCATTTCAGTTCGTTGGCCACAGAGTAGATTTCTTCCTGCGGTAATTTGAATTTTTTTGGAGACAAACAAATCCAATCCCAAGTTCCGGTGAGTGCATAGGCTCCGGAGGTCTCAATATGAGTTCTGTAACCGTTTTGTTTAAGGTTTTGGGTAAAATCAGCCAAATGGTAAACCAAAGGCTCTCCTCCTGTAACTACCACAATATCAGTTTTTTGAGTGATATTCGCTCTTATTTCTTCTATAGACATGATTGGGTGTGCTTCGCCGTCCCAACTCTCTTTTACATCACACCAATGACAACCTACATCACAACCCCCTAAACGCACAAAATAAGCGGCTTTCCCTTGATGGTAACCCTCACCTTGAATGGTGTAAAAGTGCTCCATAACTCTAAATTCTTGATCTGATTGCATTGAAAAGAGGTTATTATCCTTCAAATGTACAATCTTATACTCGTATCGTATTTATTTTTATATTACCGCATGGAAAAGATTATTATTTATTTTGAAACCATACCTTCTTTACACAGGTCGTTGATACTTGCTGGTGGGTTATTCTTTTTTTGGATTATTGAGGGAATCGTTCCTTTTTCTAGAATCCCGTACAAAAAACTTAAGCATGCAGGCCCCAATTTGTTCTTTACCGTTATGACTGGGGTTGTAAATATGGGACTGGCTTTTGCCCTGGTGGCTGCTTCAGACTATGTGTCTGCCTCAGAATTTGGTATTCTTCATTGGCTTCCAATTGAAAGTACTGTTTTACAGGTTGTTGGTGGATTGCTAATTCTCGATTTAATAGGGGCTTATTTTGCGCATTGGTCTGAGCACAAAATAAAACCCTTGTGGATGGTTCATTTAGTGCATCATTCTGATCATCATGTTGACGCTACTACAGCGAACAGACATCATCCTATAGAAAACGTTGTGCGCGTTGCTTTCACTGCCTTGGCTATTTTGGTTTCAGGTGCTTCTATTGGTGTTATAATGTTGTATCAAACACTATCTGCTGCTGCTTCTCAATTTGGGCATGCTAATATTATATTACCTAAAAAGGTCGATCTATGGTTGAGTTATATTTTAGTTACTCCCAACATGCACAAAGTACACCATCATTATCAATTGCCTTACACAGATAGTAATTACGGAAACATATTTTCAATTTGGGACCGTCTATTTGGCACCTACAAAACCATGAATGCTGAAAATTTGGTGTATGGGGTAGATACCTTTCCAGACGCTAAAAAGAACGGAAATTTATGGGAATTATTAAAGCAACCCTTTCACAAATACAGAAGGCCAACTACTGAAAACTAAATTATATTGATCACACAAGTACTCCAATATTTTAGCACTCTTACTCCTGCAGAACGAGGCTTGCTGATGTCATTGGGTTTTGTTGTTTTCTGGTTGTTTGAGGCTTTATCGCCTTTTAGAGCTTCTGTTGTTTCATCAAAGAAACATATCGTCAATAATTTATTTTTTGCTTTTTCAACCGCCGTGGTCAATATTTTTATGGCGGTATTTATATTGGGTGCTGTAGAATATGCAGATACCAATCAGATCGGACTTTTGCATGTGATTGTCTTAGACCCTTGGCTACAGTTTACACTAGGTATTTTAGTTTTAGATTTTTTTACTTCTTACCTAATTCATGTCTGCTTACACAAATCAAAATGGTTGTGGAGGATTCACTTGGTGCATCATTCAGATCCCCATTTAGACAGCTCAACTGCAATTCGCCTTCACCCTTTTGAAAATCTGATTCGAATAGGTTTTCTTATTTTGACCATTTTACTCTTTGGTATCGACTTGGGGACATTGTTTTTGTATCAAACTGTGGCAGTTTTCTTCTCGCAGTTGGGTCATGCCAACTTGAGGCTTCCAAAGTTCTTAAATAGCTTGCTTAGTGTTTTCTTTGTAACTCCGAATATGCACCAGATTCATCATCATTACGAAATGCCTTATACAGATAGTAATTACGGAAGTGTTTTTGCTATTTGGGATCATTTATTCGGCACTTACCGGAAATTGTCAAAAGAGACATTAAAGTATGGTTTAGACACCCATCAAGATCAGGCTAAAAACATCAATTTTCTTCAATTGTTGATTCAGCCTTTTAGACGTATAAGAAGGTGATTTAGTTGTAGATAAGGTATTTGAGACGAATTTCGTTGAACTCCTCTAAATCTTCTGACCAGCTTTCTCGTATTTTATCTGCAGACATACCCTGTTCAATTTGAAATCGAAGTTTTTCAGTTCCTGCGTGTTTGGTAAAAGAGTTGTCTAAAAAAAACGTTTGAGCATCACTGTGATTATAGGCTTTGATAAGCCAATCGAGGTGGACGCTCTGAGGTGCTACAATTTGAGATAAATCCTCTCCATAACATATTTTATTTTGATGTTTGGGATATTTAGCGCCTTCTTTTGAAACCGGAGTATAGGTCAACTCAAAATTTGCATGCCCTTTGAAGTCAGGAGATCCATAGCGCTGAAATTGAGCATCAGTGCCCCGACCAGCGTTAATGGTTGTTCCTTCAAAAAAACCTAAACTTGGATAGAGCGCTATAGATTGATCGTTCGGTAAGTTAGGAGATGGCTTTATAGAAAGCGAAACCCTGTCGTTGCGATTAAAGTTCTCAATCCGTATGACGTGAAGTTCTGCTTCTGAATTTGGATTAACCCATTTTTCTTTGTTGATCATTTCAGCGTATTCTCCTATGCTCATTCCATAGACTAATGGAATTGAATTCATGCCTAAAAAGCTTTGATGTTTTTCTTCCATCGTAGGACCGTCTATATAATGCATGTGTGGATTGGGTCGATCTAAGACTATTATTGGTATTCCTTTTTCGATACAAGACTCCATTACTAATTGTAAAGTGGCTATATAAGTGTAAAATCTCACACCTACATCTTGAATGTCAAAAAGTACAAGGTCTACACCTTCTAATTGCGCCATTGTTGGCTTTTTATTTTTTCCATAAAGCGAAATAAGGGGCAATCCTGTTTTTTGATCTATTTCGTTGTCTACATGTTCACCGGCGTCTACTATTCCTCGAAATCCATGCTCAGGGGCAAAGACTTTAGCAATGTGCACCTGGTGCTGCAATAGGCTATCTACCAGGTGAACCGCCGTTTGATTTTGGCTGTTTATCACTGAGGTTTGATTGGCTACAATTGCTACAGATTTATTTTTTAATAGCGGCAGGTATGCATTTAACTGAGCTGCTCCAACTTTAAATTCGTTTTGCGCTTGGAGCGGAATTACAACAAATAAAAATGCTATTTTTAAAAGCTTTTTAAACATTATGAGGTGAGTTTTGAATTCTTTGTTGCAAGACGGTTTTTAAAGTCTAACAAGCTTAAAAGTACAATTTCAAGTCCGATTGTAAAAGTTAGTGTTAGCGCTATTGCCATAGGTGTGTTCATCATGCTTATCTCCATATCAGCTGCGGCTGGTCTTCAATTGAAAATCAAAGAAAAGGTTTCTGCTTTCAAAGGACATTATCAATTGTATCATTTTGACAATGCTAATTCTGACATCAGTATAACGCCAATGGATGCTGCCGAAATTGATTGGCAGCGTTTAAAAGAGCGTGTTCCTACTCTTGAAAGGTATCACCCTGTAATTCAAAAGGCAGGCATTATAAGAACGCCGATAACTTTTGAGGGAATAATTGCCAAAGGTGTTGATAGTGAATACAATTTTAGTGCATTTGAAGAATTCATAAGGTCGGGTCGAATACCGAATTATCAGACTGACAAACCTTCAAAAGAGGTTCTTATATCCGCTCAAAAGGCAAAATTGTTAAACCTAAAAATAGGTGACTCTTTCAATGCTTACTTTCTCAAAGAAAATGATCCTTCAGGAATACCAAATACTCGAAAATTTGAAGTTGCTGGAATTTATAACAGTGGCTTTGATGAGTTTGACGAGTTATTCGTGTTTGTTGATCAACGTCATTTACAAATGATCAATAGATGGAGCGAGGAGGAATTTGGACATTACGAATTATTTATTTCTGATTTTGATGAAATAGATGCTTACACTGAAACGATTTATGGAGAAACCCCTTCGACTATTGATGTTGCAACCATTAAGCAATCGTATTACACGGTATTTGAATGGATTAAATTGTTTGATTTCAATGTTATAATCATCATTATAATCATGCTCTTAGTAGGCGGTATTAATATGATTACGGCCTTGTTGGTTTTGATTATCGAGAGAACCCAATCTATTGGTTTACTCAAGGCCCTCGGTGCAAGGAGTAGTGCAATTCGAAAGTTATTTTTGATCAAAGCCCTGAATTTGATTGTCAAAGGAGTTCTAATTGGTAATGCTACTTTTCTGAGCTTGTATTTCGCTCAAAAACAATGGGGCTTTTTAAAGTTTCCCAACCCTGAGCAATACTATGTTGAAGTTATACCGCTGCATCTTGAATGGAGTCATTTGCTTGCTGTGAATGTAGGTGTAATTATTTCTTGTATTCTCATGCTAATTATTCCTTCTGTGGCTATTTCAAATATTGTTCCTTCTAAAGTGATGAAATTTAATTAAGTATTAATGAGTGTACAGGTTTTAAGACATGTTTATGGAGATCGGCATTTTGAAATGAAATCTGACCGAGGAGAATTGATTTCGTTTACGGTGGATGGTTTTGAATACATGCATCAAAAAGGAAGTCCAGGCTGGAAAAATGCAGATACAGAAATGTTTCCAACCATCGGCCCTTTAAAGGAGGCCAATTACAGGATTAAAACGCCTAAAGATGAAGCGGTCTTAGATCAACACGGTTTATTGAGAGAATTCGAATATGACTTAGTTTCAAATACCTCCAAATCTTTAGTTTACATCAAGGACTACAGAGCCTATACTGAACTCAGCAATTCAAAATATCCTGAAAATTCACCAGAAACCGTTCAAAAATGGCCTTATGACTTTCGGTTTTTGAAGAAGTTTAGTTTTTCTAAATCGTCATTGCGAATAGATTTTGAAATTATTGCTGAAGCCAATATGCCCTTTATGTTAGGATATCATCCCGCATTTAAACTGCGCAGTACTTCTGCGGTAGTTTATTCAAAAGATGTAGAGGTATCTCTGAATGAAATCTTAGAAGTTGGTTCAAGAGCTTATTTGATTGAAAATACCAATAGGGTTGTTTTGAGTGATGAGAAAAAGTTACAATTGACCACAGAAGGATTTAATCACTTCATGTGCTGGACAGAGGTAAATAATATGCTTTGTATTGAACCGATTACCTTTTATCCCTACGCGGTAAAGCAAACTGACTTACATCTTGGTTTCGAATCTATACCTATGGGAACTGCAAAACAATTTTCGTTACAACTAAAACCGCTTTCAAGTGATTAAATTTATTATTCAAGGATGGATCATCTTAATTGTTGCCATTGCCGCTAATGCATTGGTAGACGTAATTGGCCTTAAAGGATGGTATGAATTCTTATCAGAGAACAGTATGCGAAAAACACGATTTGTTGATTATTTATGGCTATTTGTGCTCTATCCTTGTATTTTAGGTGGTGGAGTTTGGCTGGCCAACACCATTATTAAATACTTTAGTCTTTAAATTATAATCCCATGAAAAGAAGAAGTTTTATACAACAGTCTGCACAAGTTTCATTAGCACTACCACTTTTGGGTGTAATGAGCTGTGAAGCAGAGCACAAACCCAATTATAAAATGGGTTTGCAATTGTTTACCGTACGAGATGCAATGGAAAAAGATCCTCTAGCGACTTTAAAAGCATTAAAACAAATGGGGTATGAAGACTTTGAGTCCTATGGATACGATGCTAAAAATAAGTTGTACTACGGGTTTAGTCCCAAAGAATTCAAAACGGTATTAGATGATTTAAACCTTTCTACTTCGAGTGGACATTATGGGGTAAACGGATTGATGGAAGTCTCAGAAGATGAACTAAATGCATATGTCGATAGCTGTATTGAAGGAGCCCTTGAGCTGGGAGACCGTTATATAGTATACCCCTCACTCGCTCAGATATATCACAGTTTAGAAGGATATCAGTTACTGGTTCAAAAATTGAATCAAATCGGTCGACGAATTCATGAAGCTGGATTGGGATTTGCCTACCACAATTTTGGAGGTGATTTTGTGCAATATGGAGATAAAATGGGTATTGATTGGATCATTCAAGAAACCAATCCCAACTGGGTTAAATTAGAAGTTGATTTTTATTGGGTAATGCACGCTGGTGTAATTACGCCCAAAGAATTCATCGCAAAAGCCATGCATAGAACACCGCTTTGGCATATTAAAGACATGCACAAAGTTTCTCGAGATTATACAGAAATGGGTCAGGGATCTATTGACTATACCACCATGTTACCCAGTGCTAGTGATTCAGGATTAGAATATTTCTACATTGAACAAGGTGGAAATTTTGCCGTTAATTCAATGCAAAGTGTAAAAACGAGTATCGATTACGTTAAATCAAACATTACAATCCCTTTATAAAAAGGTTTATTCATCTTTAACGACCATGCCATTTTTCATTATAAAGTTGACATGCTGTAAAAGATTGATGTAACGCAGTACATCTCCTTTAACGGCAATAATATCAGCCTTTTTACCAGCACTTAAGGTGCCCACTTTATCTGAAACACCCATAAAGTGAGAAGGCCAGTAGGTTGCTGATTTAATCGCGTCTAAGGCAGGAACTCCCATCACTCTCACCCAAATGTCTAGTTCATTCCAAGTGCTTTGTGAATGAAATTTTGCAGGAATTCCACTGTCTGTGCCAATGAGCATGACCACTCCTGATTTTCGAAGTTGATTGAATTTTGTTTTTAAGGTTGGTTTTCGAATTGGAGTCAACTGAAAATAAGGAAGTTCTCCAGGTTTTTGAATGGAGTTTTTAATGTCGGTGATCACGGTATCAGGAAGACCCAAATGCCAGGAGTCATTGTCAATTTTTTCAGGATTGCTGACCAGGTAGTCAAAGTTGTAAAGACCTTCTATAGTTGGAGTCCAATAAAGAGGTCCTTTATTCATTTGAGCCGTTCGTTCGGTAATCAAATCAAAGACATCGTCGGGATAGGCTGGTGCAGATGAGAGCCCTGTATGTTCGAAATTATCAATGCCTGCTTTCAAGCCTAATCTAATTTCTTCGGGACGATGCGAATGTGCAACGACTTTGAGCTTGTGTTTGTGTGCCTCGTCAACCACTGCTGAGAGCTCCTCCCAAGTCATTTGATCCTGGTCTATGAGTTTAATACAGTCTACTCCGGCTTTAGCCAGTTTTCTCACCTTGGCTCTGGCGTCTTTTTCTCCGTTGACACCCCATCTAAAGGCTTCTGTACCCGGATAGGGCTTTTTTTGAATAAAAGGTCCGCTCATATACATGGTTGGACCAGGTATATCCCCTCGATTTATAGCGTCTCTAACCTCTAAACTCTCTTCTAAGGGACCGCCTAAATCTCTTGCACTAGTCACTCCAGCCATTAAGAGTTGATGCGCAGATGAAGGCATAATGACGTCTTTAAACAATGGAGGATAGGTTTCATCCCAATAACTGTAATCGGCATGTCCGTTGATCATTAAGTGTACATGCATATCCCAAAGCCCTGGTAAAACACTCATTCCTTCTGTAGAAATAATCTCTGCATTTTCAGGAATACTAATTTCTGCTTGCGTGCCCACTGCTGTGATGACATCACCTTCGATTAAAATTACGCTGTCTGGAATAGGAGCGTTTCCATAACCATCAATGGCTGTACCTCCAACCAAGGCTTTAACCTGTCCTTGAACTAATGCGCTTAGCAGAAAAAGAAAAAGAAAGCTTTGAAATTTATGAATGTGAGTTGACATGATTTGTAATGACTTTGGTTATACCCCAACTAAATTAATTAAAAGCAGTTGACCCGTAAAACAAAGTATAAAAGGAATGACTAAATACCCCATGACATCGCGAGCCTGAAGATTTGTGCCTTCGGACATAACAGGGAGTACCATCAAAATGAAAAAGGGCTGTAAAAGATTGGTCAAACTCTCTCCATAGGTTATGGCTAGGATTGTTTTTGAAATGAGCGCTTGTTGAAATTCAGGGTCGTAATCTTGTGCTAAACTAAGGGTAGCTTCCAAAATACTGGGTCCGATTACGGCAAATTCACCTCCACCCGATGGAATGGCAAAATTTACAATACCTCCGATGATAAAGGCTAAACTCGGTAGGGTTTCGACCTCTGCAATTTCTATAAGCACTTCGGCTAAATAATTGGCCAACCCAGTGTGAATCATGATTCCCATAATACCTGCATAAAACGGAAATAATATTGCCGCCACATTACTGCTCCCTTTTTGCACGGCTTTACCATAGGCAAAAGGAGTGCGATGTAAAATGAGCCCTATCATCAAAAAGATGAAAATCATCAGATTTAGATTCAGCTCAAATCCACGCTGACTAAAATGTTGAAAAACATAGAAGCCTCCTGCAAGTACAATGATGTAAATCAAAAGCTTACTGTGGTT
>JBMYMD010000010.1:50830-71636 GCA_049596955.1 Flavobacteriaceae bacterium | reverse complement strand
GTTTGATTTAAGCGGATCTTTTTCTCATGGAGCAGTCACGATGTCTTACGCGAGTTTTGCCCCACGAGTTCAAAGAGATAAGCACCCTTTAATCATTTGGTTACACGGCGGGGGTGAAGGTGGAACAGATCCAACAATTCCGCTTTTAGCCAATAGAGCCGCAAATTACGCCTCTGCCGACATTCAAGATTATTTTGAAGGTGCCCATGTACTGGTTCCTCAAAGTCCAACACGCTGGATGGATAGTGGAAATGGCTCAACTCGCGGTCAGGTTGACGATATCTATTATGAGGCTTTAAAGGAACTTTTTGATGACTACGTCTCAAAGCATCCCGATATTGATACCGATCGAATTTATGTTGGAGGATGCAGTAATGGCGGCTACATGAGTCTAAAACTTATTTTAGAATATCCAAAGTATTTCGCTGCAGGTTATATCAGCGCCTTGGCTTATTACGGAGAGTTTTTATCTGAGAAACAGGCAAAATCTATTAGAAATGTTCCAATGTGGTTTGTGCATTCAAAAGACGACCCTGTTACCCAAGCCGATAAAACGGTCATTCCAGTTCATCAAAAGTTAATGGATGCCAAGGCCAAAAACGTTCACCTTTCGCTTTATGACAACGTAACAGATATCTCGAATCTTTTGGGGGGAGAAAATTTCCACTATCCGGGACACTGGTCTTGGATCTATTCCCATGCTAATAAGAGTCAGAGAGATGTTGACGGGTCAGTAGTAAAAGTTAAAGGAGTGCCGGTAACTTTAATGCAGTGGATGGCCTCTATGAAAAAATAAGTTAAGCCCCGTTTTCTAGAATAATACGCACCATTTGAAAGTGGGCAAAAGCACCGGCAAGTACCCATAAGTGCCATACCACATGGTGATAGTACCAGCTTGCCCAACTGTAAAAAATGGTGCCTACACTATAGAAAACACCGCCTAATATGAGGTAGTGTAATGCGGTCTCAGGAAAGACTTGTAGTACATTATTAAAATCAAAAACGACAAGCCATCCCATAGCCAGGTATAGAAATAGAGATAAACGCTTAAATCTTCCAATAAAAAAAAGCTTGTAGATAATACCTATTAGCGCTAGACTCCATACCAAAATGAGTAGTAATTTTCCAGAGGTTTCTTGAAGTAAACTCATGCTCACGGGTGTGTAAGTTCCTGCAATCAATAGGTATATAGCGATGTGATCAATTTTTTGCCATGTCGTTTTACGGGCATCTTCCACACTGTGATATAGGGCTGATGCAGAAAACAAAAACACCAGCGAAAAACCGTAAATCAAATAAGCCAGATAAACAGAAGAGTCAGTGAAATTTAAATGTAGATAATAGTAAACTACTAGAATCGCGCTTATGATTGCACCAAGACCGTGCGTAATCACATTGCATTTCTCGTCTAGAGGTAAGCTCCTGTTGATCATTTTTAATTTTTCAATTTGGGTAAGAGGTATTCTAATACAAAAGCGACCAAGCAACAAAATCCTATGGTAAATAGGTAGCCTTCTTCGTCTGATATTCCCATAAAATCATTTCCCAGATGCGAGGTAGAAAGAATGACTCCTGTGAATAACAAGAAGTAAAAAAATAATTTTTTAAAAAGAGAAATCATAACTGTTGTTGCGCTTCAAAGTTTAAAATTTCTTCGTTTTCAATGATTTTTTTGCCTGTGGTATTTGATTTAGCCAGCGCTAACATTTGAGCTGCCACACTAAAGGCTTCAACAGGTCTATAAGCAGCAGGCAAGAGCCATGTAAGTTTAGGCATTAAAAACTGTGCTATTGTTTCACCGAAACGGTATTCTTTTCTTTGCCCCATAAGAAGACCTGGTCGGTATATTCTTAAAGACTTTAGTCCTGTTTGTATAACGGCATCTTCAATTTCTCCTTTTAATTTAAGATAGAAGTTTGTACTGTTTGCATCTGCACCACTCGAAGAGACAAATTGGAACAATTCTGCCGAATTGCTCACACAGGCTTTGGCCACCTCATAGGTAATATCAAAATCGATACTTCGGTACAAATCTTTATTACCTTTTACTTGTGCCTGAGTTGTTCCTATGGCCGAGAACACATGGGAGCCTTCAATAATGGAAGCATGAAGTTCATCAATATTTGAAAAGTCTATTTTTTTATATCTGACTTTTGGATCAGTACTGTGCACTTCTCTTCGGGTAATAGCCGTGATTTTGGAGACTTCTTCGTCTTGAGCCAAAAGCGCTATCAGATGGGAACCGATGAGTCCAGTAGCTCCAAATATAATGGCGTGGTCTATTTTCATGATACGGTTTTCAGTTGTTTTTTTAAGGCCCTGAGAAACTTATGAAAATCAACCGTAATGGTATGTCTTGAGGTTTGAATTTGTTTCATATGCGGGTTTTGGACTTCTTTTTCACAAAGTGATTTGATATTCTTCGGAATTTTCCATTTTCCTGTAATCGCAGCTGCAGCTAATTTACTTTGTTGCTCTGCACCTGGCCAAATACAACCTAAGGGCTGAAACATCCCTACAAAATAGATGTTTCTAATCTCTGGATGGAACATTTTTAAATAGAGTGGAACCTCGCCTTTACTGTAATCGATAAAGTTTTTGTCGAAGAAGGGATGTGAGAGAATATAACCTGTACACGCGATTACAGCATCGTACATTTCTTTCACCCCATTTTTAAAAACAACGTATTGCCCCTCAAATCGATCGATATCACCTCGGGGTTGAACTTTTCCGTGTCTTATCTTGTACAACAATTCACTGTTGATGGTAGGATGCGTTGCTCCAAACTTGTGAGTGATCTTTGGTAGTCCGTACCAACTATTGGGTCCTATAGCAAGACGCACAAGTATACCTGCGACAAAATTTCGAAAGGCAATAGGTAAAGCGGTCATTGAAGATGCCACAACATCTGAGGGTTTACCCATAATAAACTTGGGTAATATTCGATATCCACGCCTCCAACTGATGGCTGTTTTTGTGCTCACTCGGCTGGTTTCAACTGCGACATCGCAGGCAGAATTACCTCCGCCAATCACCAAGACTTTTTGATCTCTAAACGGAGCCGCTTTTTTAAATTGATGCGAATGCAGCAGTTTTCCTTTAAATTCTCCGGGATAATTAGGGTATTTTGGTTTCCAGTGATGACCATTACACACAATTAAATCTGTAAAACAATGGGTTTTTTTGACACCGTTTTGCTCAGTCACAACCTCCCAATGCTTTTCATTGTTCAATTCGCAAGAGACGACTAGGGTATTGAATTTAATGTGTGGATAAAGATCAAAGTGCTTGGCATATTTTTGAAAATACACCCTTAACTCATCGTGAGAGGGGTAGTCTGAAACATGCTCATCAAATGGAAAATCCTCATACTGAGATAAGCTTTTAGAACTGATGATATGGGTAGTTTCAAAAACACTCGAGTGCCCTTCTTTTTCACTGTAAATCCAGTTACCACCTACATCGCTATTAAAATCAAAACAAGTGGCTTTGAGATTCTCGTCTAAAATATTTTTTAAAGCGGTAATACCAGAAGGTCCTGCACCTATAATGCAAACGTGTTTCTCTTTCAATTTTTTGTTTTAAGATAACAAAATTCACAAAAACGCAGTGCAGGTCATTTTAAAGTTTATCCATTAATAGCTCCTAGATTTTTAATAATTTGCCGGATATGGCAGATAAGAAAGTTGAAATTGCTTGGTTCGCCCCACTTTGTAATGGAGATGATGATTTACTGGGCAATCGCAACGATTTATACAAGAGTACTTGGGAAAACACTTCGAGAATAGCTGCCTTGGCAGATAAGCGAGGCTATCGAAATATACTTTGTCCATCATCGTATCAGGTCGGTCAGGACACCCTATCTTTTGTTTCGGCAATGGCTCCTTTAACCGATCAAATCAATTTTTTGGCTGCTGTGAGATGCGGTGAAGTTCATCCTCCGATGTTAGCGAGGGCTATTGCAACACTTGACCATATTTTAAAGGGGCGCTTAACCATTAATATTATTTCTTCAGACCTTCCAGGAACCCAATTGGCCTCTGAAAAGCGCTATGCTAAATCCAGAGAGGTTATTCAGATTCTCAAACAGTCATGGAGCCAAGAACACCTATCATTCAAAGGTGATTTTTACCAATTGGAATTAGACACAGCCCCTGTAAAACCTTATCAACAAAACGGAGGGCCGCTTTTGTATTTTGGGGGTTATTCAGATGCTGGAGTTGAACTCTGCGCTGAATTTTGCGATGTTTATTTGATGTGGCCTGATCAAGAAGAAGGTCTAAAAAAGCAAATAGAAAAATTGAGACGTAGAAGTGCGGTTTATAAAAGATCTATTCGATTTGGTCTTCGCATTCATGTTATTGTTCGTGAGACAGAAGAAGAAGCTATTGCCTATTCTAGAAAATTGTTGTCAAAATTAGATTTAGATGAAGGAGCGAAAATCAGAGATCGAGCCTTGGATTCAAAATCATATGGAGTATCTAAACAAAAAGAACTTCGAGAAAAGTCTTCATCAGATTATTTCGTTGAAGACCACCTTTGGACAGGTATAGGACTGGCGCGTTCTGGATGCGGAGCTGCTATTGTCGGAAACCCCGATCAGGTCTATGAGAAGTTAAAAGGCTATGTAGAAATGGGCTTTGACGCCTTTATTCTATCTGGTTATCCGCATTATGACGAGTGTGATTTATTTGCAAAATACGTGCTACCACGCTTTCAAACCTGTGCATTAAATGAAGAAATGAACAGAAAACCCAAAGTGCTTCCTCAAACGCCCTTAGGCAGCGCAAAACGCTTGTAAACCATGCTTGATTTAATCATTGTACTTTGTTATTTCGGACTGATTTTGATGCTGGCACTGCGCTCTTCTAGCGGGAAAGTGCAGAGCTCAGAAGCTTATTTTCTCAGCAACAGAAATCTTAAATGGTACTCTATTGCCTTGTCAACGGTTGCCACAAACATCAATGGTTATCAGTTTTTGGGGATGATGGGCTCGGCCTACTTATACGGTTTGGCTCAAGCCAGTTTAGAAATCAATGCCATACAGGGAATTCTCCTCGGTGCTTTAATCTTCATTCCTTTTTACCTCAAAGAGAAGATCACCACTATTACTGAATTTATACAAATCAAATTAGGAAAGAAAATAGCCTTGTTTTATTCATTGGCCAATATTGGTCTTTTCGCCACTGTGACACTTGGAGCAGCTCTTTTTTGGGGGGCCTATGCCGCTGATGTCGTCTTTGGGGAGCAGTTATCTTTTATCAGTGATAATCGCATTTATCGAATAGGCGTTTTAATCTTGTTTTTAGGCTTGTTTTCTGCCTTTTATACCTATTTAGGAGGATTGAGCGCTGTGGTTCGAACTGATATTTTACAATTTTCAATTTTGCTCACAGGAGGAATTATAGTCTGCGTTGTAGCCGTACAAGAATTGGGCGGATGGCAACAGCTCTACATCAAGACACCTGAAAAAATGCATTTGCATTTGGACGCCTCGCATCCGACGCTTCCCTGGACGCATATGCTGGGATTGTTTTTTTTAAATATCAATTATTGGTGTGCCAATCAAACCATCATTCAACGCGCATTGGCGGCAAAAAGCCTCAAACATGCTCAGGCAGGATTTATGATCGGTGGAACCATCAAATACCTTATGGCAGTTGTTATTGTCATTCCAGGAATTGCGCTCTACGGAATCTTGGGTGATGGTTTAGGCGAGCCTGATTTAGCTTTTCCTTATTTGGTTAAGACTTACTTACCAGTAGGAGTGCAGGGAATTATTCTCTGCAGTTTGTTCGCTTCTTTGATGAGTACAGTCGATTCTACCTTTAACTCAATTGCAACCTTATGGTCAGTGGATATATACAGCTCTTATATCAATAAAAAGGCTGATGATGCAGCGAAAATTCAAGCAGGTCGAAATGCCATTCTAATGAGTTTATGTACTGCTTTACTAATGGGATTTGTGCTGCTGTATTTGAAATTTGAAAATCCAACAAGTGCCTTTACACATACCCTAAATGAATTGAGGTATTTTATCAATTGTGGAATAGTGGTTCTGATTCTCAGCGCGATTTTACTATTAAAGCCAAAACACAAGGTGATTTTAACGGCTTTTATCTTGACCGTTCCACTCAATCTTTTGATCAAATTCATGTTTCCAGACCTCAATTACTTTTTACGCGCATTTTGGGTCATTTTTATTGGATTTACCATTGGGGTTTTAGGTTCAAAGTTTCGAATGAACCCTGTCAAAGACTTATTTCAGCCTGCAGATTCAAAAATTACAGTTTGGGCTTTACTCTTGGCCCTGAGTTTAGTCTTGTGCCATGTGCTTTTTAGCTAATAGTAGTTTGATATTCAGTCTGATTCATTAACTTATTCGCCAATACTAATCACAAACAATGCGAGCCAAATTTAGAATCTACATTGAAGTCATAAGTGCAATTTCCATCGTTTTGTCTTTGGTTTTTTTAGGATTAGAGGTCAACACCTATAACAAACTTTCAAAGGCATCAATCAGGCAATCACTAAATGAAACAGATATGGAGGTTGGAAAAATGCACCTTGACCAAGAAGTAATCGTTCAAGCGAGATATAAGTTAGCCAGAAATCAAGAACTAACTGATTTCGAAGAATATATGATGATTGAATACCAATCGTTTAATTACAGGGATTTCGATAATTCTTTTTATCAATATCGAATGGGTTTATTCGATGAAAACGCTTGGTTAGCCTATCGTAGAGTTATTAAAGACGACCTGCAAAACAATAAGTATGTTAAGGAGATGTGGAAAAATTACAAGCAGCGTTTTAGTTTGGAATTCCAAAATGAAATCGAAGGTTTAAGAAAAATAGCGACCAATAATTAACCCATGAAAAAACACATCATCAAATACGGACTTGAGTTTTTAGTGATTACCCTTGGTCTTTCGCTTTCTTTCTTCGTAGAATACAAAAGAGAACGCTCCTACAAAGAGCAACTCAAAGAACAGGCACTAGTTCGAATATTAGGCAATATCACCCAAGATTTAGGTGATTTTGAATTTAACTTAGAGGCTCATAAATTGGCGATTAAGTCTTCAGATTGGATTTTAAAGAATCATAAAAATTTAAAGGACTTCTCTAGAGACAGTATTGGTTTTCACTTGCAAATAGCAACCACGATTGTCACCACTTTTGTCGATAATCAAGAAGAGTACAGAAGTCTTCAAAGTTCAGGTCTTTTAGAATTGATTGAAAATGAAAATCTCGCCATCGGCTTGCAAGCTAAATACGTGTATAACAATTGGCTGAAAGAACAAGAACGTCAAATTGAGTTGTACAGAGATAAGCTAGAGGCACATACTTCTTCTTTAGTTGAGCTTCGCACAGATGAAATCGAAAAGTTAAATAGCACCTATTCTGGTTTTTTGATTGACGCACTTTACCTGGGAGATTTTCAACTCTCCAATGAAGTGATTTATTTTCTGCGTTCTAAACGACAAGAGCACTTGAGTTATGTGGGTTATCTGCAGTACGGTATAACTGCAAATCTCAGTTTAGTGGAGATTATCAAAGAAGAATCTGGATATGAAGGTAGCATCGAAGGTCGAATCACTTCAGACAAAAAAGTTCCATCCTTTTACTAATCCTTAGAGGTTTAGAACCATTTTTACATCCGCCCTGAGGTAATCAGTATCGACCAAAGCAACATGCTCAAAGCCAACTTTTTCATATAAACTAATCGCTGGAGTAAGTGCACTATTGGTAAATAGAATTAATTTTTTGCCCCCCTTTTCTCGAGCTAAGGCGATGGCTTTTTTACTGAGTTTCTCTGCAATACCTCTTCTTAAAAAATTGAAATCCACCCCCATTTTGGTAAATTCATAGCAGTCAGAAGTTATCTTCTTTAGGGCCACTGTGCCCACTATTTTACCATTTAATTCTGCAAACAAAATAAATCCACCAGTGTCAATGATGTATTTATCAGGCAATTTTAGTATTTGCTCATCAAGCGGCTCCATGTTGAAATACTTCTCAATCCAGGTTCGATTTAAGCGTTCAAATTCTGGTTGATGTTGGGATGTATAGGGTATAATTTTAACCGATTCCACTAAGAAAAATACTTTTAGTAATTTCAAGTTACACAAGAACTAGAAATATGAAAAGCATAAGTTACATATCATCATTGATGCTGACTGTTTTTTTGGGGTGTCATCTTATAAACGCTCAATTGCCTTCGGCACAAGAGGTATTAGACCGCAGTATTGCCTATCACGATCCCAATAATAATTGGCAAGGATTCAAAGGCACCTTCACTGTTAAAATGGAAACTCCTTCAAGGCCGCTCAGAACCTCTCTGATATATTTAGATTTCAACAAAAGCTATTTTAAATACGTTGTTGAACAAGGGGATAATACAATTGAAGGTATTTGGAATAAGGGCAATTGTTCACATAAACTAAACGACAGTGAGCGCTTTACCACAAAAGAAGCAGAGAAACATCGTTTAAACTGTGATCGAACAACTAAAATGAAAGACTACTACACCTATTTATATGGTTTACCCATGAAAATAAAAGATCCAGGTACTATTCTCGATGAAAAGGTTGAAAAAACAAGCTTTCAGGGTGAAGAGTTTTACAAGCTCAGGGTAGATTACGAAGAAGAGGTGGGAAAAGATGTTTGGTATTTCTACTTCGATACCAAAGATTTTAGATTACGTCATTATCAATTTTACCACGACTTGTCAAAAAATGATGGCGAGTATATTCTTCTTTCAGAAGAAGAGGTCGTTCAAGGGATTAAAATGCCAAAAGTTCGCGCATGGTATATGAACAATGACGATCGCTATTTGGGAACTGACGTACTTTACTTCCAAAAATAAGAGCAAAAAAAACCTCATTAAATCCGTGGATATAATGAGACTGTTGGAAGCAGAACTTTTAAATTCTTAAAAACCGAACTTTTTTAAGCGCAAATTTTTATAATTGTCAATGTAGATTGACTTCACCTTGTCACTAGTTTCATTTTTATTTAGACGCACAAATCGTTGAGTTCGCTCACGTTGCTCAAATTCAACGTGCTTCAAACTCCATGACTGAAGTTCGAAAATAACGGGATATAAGTCGATACCTTTGTTTGTTAAAAAGTATTCTTTGACTTTTCGATCTGAAGCTTTTCTTTTGAAATCAATAATGTTGAGGTAAAGTAATTTTTTAAGGCGGTTTGTAAGAATGTTTGTGGCTATTCCTTCGGAAGAATTATTTAAAAATTCAGAAAAAGTGCACTTTCCGTTAAACAAATCTCTTATGATAATTAGAGTCCAACGATCTCCTAATAAATCTAGAGAAACTGCGCAGGCGCACGCTTTTTTTGAATATTTAATTTTGGTTTCCATAATTTAAGGGGTTTTATTTAGCTATATTGCTTAAACAAAAGTAGTTAACATTTTCCTAACCTTAAATTAAAATGGAGTCTTTTTCTCCCTAATTCAGTTTTAATAACCTTTTTTAAGATTAACCAAGTGCAGTAAATTCTCACTTTTTTGAAGCCGAATACTATTTTCAACGATTTGCTTGACCCCAGCATTAGGGTTTGTGATGCTGGCAATATGAGGTGTAATTTGTATTTGTGGATGTGTCCAAAGGGGGCTTACTTTAGGTAATGGTTCGGTTTCAAAGACATCTAAAAAAGCACCACTTAAATAGCCCAATTCAAGGGCTTTGAGAATATCTTGTTCATTTTGAACCTTACCTCTGGCAACGTTTATCAGAAAAGTAGGATGATTGAGTTGTTCAAAAAAGGACATACTGAGCAATTGATGCGTTTGTGGAGTGTAGGGTACAGTACATACCAATACATTACACGATTTAAGGAAGGCTTTCAATTGATCGCCGCTGTAGGTAATTATTCCTTCAATTTGTTTGGGAGAAGGGCTGTATCCTGAAACTTCAAAACCCAGATGAGCCAGTTTTATGGCAGCATCTTGACCCAAGGTACCCAAGCCTAATACACCTATATTTATTTGTTCTTCAGAAGAAGAATCGTGATCCCATATCTTTTGATGTTTATGACTGCTGTATTTATCCCATTTGCGCTGATGATATAAAACGGCAAAGACGATATAATTACTCATCGAAAAGGAGAGTAATGGGTCTACAATACGACAGATAGGTATACTTGGATTCAGGCTGTCATCTTTTAAAAGGTGATCCACTCCAGCTCCTAGAGAGTAATACAATTTAATGTTTGTAAAAGGTTTTAATGCTCCTTTGGGATGATTCCACAGTAAAAGGACATCGACTTTTTCGGGATCACTTACACTTAGCCCGTTTCGAAGATTGATGTGCGGTGCAATTTCCTTAAAGGCTTTTGTCCATTTTAAAACTTCTGCTTCTGGGGCAATAATGGCCCAATTTAAATCATTCATAGACCTCTTCAGCTTTTAGTTGAGCACGCATAAATGCACGTGCTGATTTCATCGCCTGTTCTCTTGCAATTGGATTACCTCCAATATGCACCCCTCGTTTTACACAGAAAAGAAACCCAAGTTTTTGCATTAAAGGACTGGACATGGGCAGTTTGAGATAATTCATCAAAATGTCTCCTCCCTGGGTGAGTTCAAAAAGACAATTTTTAAAACTGTACCCTTTTTCATTGAAGACCACTTCCTCTTTACTGTCAAAACCGTGATGTGCATCTTCAAATACTTCTAAGGTGATGTCGGTCTGTTTTGAGAGCACATCAACCAAATCTCTACAAGGGGCAGCGGGTGTCCAATCATCGATTTCTCCAATCATAATCTTAATGGGGGCTTTTACAAAATTCAGGCTTTCAGGTTCAATAAAACAAGGAGGGTAAAAAGCCAAATGTGAAGAAAATTGATTGGTTTTTCCTAGCACATCAACAAGGGGTTCCCATGCTGTAAATAAAGCAACTCCTCCACCTAAGCTCCAACCTGTAATTGAAATTTGTGTAGAGTCGATATTAGGGTGTTTTGCCAATTCATCCATTGCGCTGAAGGCATCTAAAACAATGGCAGCAATGGTTACTTCGTCTTGAGAGCCAACGGTTGATGTTATTCCACGACTTTTGAAACTATTGAGTTCGAAGGTGGCGAAGCCAAGTTCTCTGTACATTTGGAGATAATCGTAATGGTGATCTCTCCATCCCAAGCTTCCTGCAACCCCGATAATCAGGGGATATTTTTGCCCAAGGACCTGTTCATTTTCGGGAAATTTCAGTTGCCCAAATACTTCTTGAGCTTCCTGTTGGGCTAAGCTTTGAATGATATCACTAAATGAAAATGGATTGGCACTTGTGAAATTGACCTGTTCTGAAGAATTTTGTGCTGTACTAAATCCAAAAGACAAGCAGAGTACAAAGGCGTATTGAAATATATGTTTTAGATTCATAAAAGACATTTAAACCTACAAATTACATCAATTAGGGCAATGAAAAACCTAATACAATTTATAATCAAAAATAGATTCTCAGTAATGCTGGTGTTAGCAGCGCTTATTATTGCGTCAATGTTTTCTACGGTCCAAAAATTAGCCATAGATAATTCGTTGTCCATTTGGTTTTTAGAAGACAACAGCAGATACAAGGATTACCTGGATTATCAAGAAGAGTACGGGTCAGATGAAATAATAATTGCTTTATTAGAGGTTGAAAACGCATTGGATTCGAGCGCTGTTGAGCAATTAAAAGCACTTTCTGCTGCCCTTGAAGGTTTAGACTTTGTCGAGCTTGTTTTCAATTTTTCCAACGCGAAATACCCCAATTTTTCAAGGTCGCAATTGAGCTTTGAGCCGCTTTATTCTCCCGATCGCAGTCTGCAAAGTCAAGAGCGCTTACTCGCACAAATGCCCGCCATTTCAAATCAATTGATCACAGATGATGCACAAGGCTATTTCTGCTACATTCAGCTTAAACCCACTCCAGATATTGAAGAAAATCGAGCTGCAATTGTAAGTGAGTTAGATGAGCTGATAAGCGGGCATTATGAACAATTTGCGCTCTCTGGTCCACCTGTGCTAAACGACGCCTACAATAAGGGGATATTCAAAGAAAGCATCTCCTTTGGTGTATTGACTATACTTGTCATTTTAGTCATTTTACTTTTGCTCTTACCCGATAAGAAATATGTCTTAATTGCCCTCTCTTCAGTCGGTGTCCCCCTTGTTTTACTCTTTGGATGGGTCACTGCGCTTGGATTTAGTTTGAATATGATTTCAATGCTCATCCCCACCATTCTTATGGTCTACAGTGTATGTGATGCCATTCACATTATAAATATATTCCACAAAGAGCGCGAAGCACATCCGGCACTGAGTAAACTCGAATTGATTTACTCCAGTTTTAAGAAAAGTTTTGTTCCTTGCTTGTTTACTACCTTAACCACTTTACTGAGTTACTTAGCACTCTATGTCTCTCCGCTTCCAGCTTTTAAAAATATGGGTCTAGTAAGTAGTCTTGGACTTTTGCTGTGTTTTGTTTTCGTTTATGTTGTTTGCGCAATTGGATTTAGTTTCATCTCTAGGAGTACAAGCTCGAAATCACCAAAAGATTTAGCGCTGCAACAAACGCAGCTTGCCCACAGAATTGCTATTTGGAGTTCTACGCATCCCCGTAAAATAATTATTGTTTTTTCAATGATTTTATTCCTTGGAGTACTCTTGATTTCGAGGGTTGAGATCAATACCGACTCTCTTGATTTATTGGCTGATGGAGCAGATAAAGAAAAGCTACAGCGGGTAGAACAACGTCTACAGGGCACTTCTCGATTACAACTGATCGTTTCACCAAAATCCAACACCGTTCTTTTAAACACCAAAGGAATTAAAGAGTTAGAAGACTTTCAAAATACGCTGAAACAGCATCGAAAAATCAATAATCCGATTTCACTGGTTAACATTAAAAACATACTCCAAAAAAGAAACCCACTATTGCGGGCTTCAGACCTTACAAGTCAGAACCTAGAGGTCATAAATACTTCAGAGCCATCAGGATTTTTTAGATTTTTCACCGATGATCAAAAAAGTGCGATTATGACCTTGAGTTTACCACAAATGAGTACCGTAGAACTCGAAGCTGTCGTGGCCTTTATAGATCAGCGTTTTGCCGAGCACTTTGACTTAAATACCTATACCCTAAAAGTAAATGGTTTTGCTGCAGTTTACACGCAGTTAAATAGGTTCATTGTAAACACTCAATTAAACTCATTTTTGGCGGCCTTTTTTGCGGCTTTTCTGTGCTTATTTCTTTTTGTAAAACGCTCAAGAATTGCACTCTTGGTCTTATTGCCAAACTTGATTCCATTGGCTTTATTAGTTCTTGTGATGGTACTTTGGGATATTCCCTTAGGCGTTACTACGGCAATGATCACTCCGATAATGATAGGAATCGCAATGGACGACACCATTCACCTGATGTACAATTACAAAAGGTATAAAGCGATGTCTATGTCGACAGTGGATGCCATGAACCAAGCCATCATTTATACGGCGCCGGCACTTTTTGCATCTTCACTAGCCTTGATAGCGGGCTTTTTGGTTATCGCATCAAGCGCGGTTCCTGCAGTTAAGGTTTTTGGAATATTGTGCGCTATAGCAGTCTGTGCCGCTTTGCTTATGGACTTACTTTTTCTGCCTGCCTTGCTTAAAAAATACGACAAGCACTAGAAGACTTATTCGATATGAAGAAGTTGCGCGCTTCTGTGTTCGCCTCGAACTTCAACAATGTATAAATTGGCGTTATTGCTGTCGTCTATTTGCTCATAGCGCTCTTCTTCAAGAATGCGATTGGCAAAAAAAGGAGTAGTATTACTATGACCTGATATAAGTGTAACCTTGCCTTTGGTTTGGGCTTTAAAATTCTCGTCAAACATATCTGAGGGATTGTAAAACTCAATATCCAAATTTTGTGCCTCTGCAATTGGGGTGACCGTTTCAATCGTTCTGTGATAATCGGTAGAGTAGATGTGGTCGAATTCAATTGAGCTCAACACGTTTTTCCACTTAAGGGCCCGCTCATGTCCTGCTTCTGTGAGATGTGGATTTTTATTGGTAGAATCTGTTCGGTCTTTTTCAGCGTGTCGAATCAGATAATAAGTGCTTGTTTCTTGAGAATCACATGCGTTTTGCCCTAATCCTAAAAAGATCAGTAGAAGCAATGAAATCAGTCTGTTTTTCATAAGATGCCTTTAAGTGTGCTTACCAAAATAGCACTTCGTCTACAAATAGCCAAGCGTCTTCGCCTGCTGAAGGATGCCACTTTGGTAATTTTTGTGCGTTTTCTACAATGACTTTAAGTTCGTCAAACGCTTGCACATCAACCTCAAGTGTAAAGCTTTTTTTGCTGACCTCAGTGGGGATTTTTGGGGGAGTATAATTTAATTTAGAAATCAATTCAAAGGAATTTGAGTTTAGCTTTTTACCCATCACTCGAATAGATTTTGGATAAAGAATCCAGGCAGCTGATGATTCCATACAACTTATACTGATATGCTTAAAATCATCTTTTTGGTCAAGCTTAGTAGTAAACTCCAAGTTTTTTCCAGAAAAGCCTAACCAATTTCCGTCCGAAAAATTGATGGAGCCTTCTTGAAAGTCAAAGAGTTTGGAGACTCCATTATAACGATCGGAAGGTTTATGCCTCAAGACGTAATTTTCTATCTTCTTACCCACCTTAAATAAATCAATCTCAATGGCTTCACTCGCAATCCATCCTTTTTTAAAGCTCTTCGCCTTTAGGGTTGTTGTCTGATCAATAAGAAAAGGCTCACGGTAAATTACAGAGCTCGAATCGGGCTCGCTACCGTCTAAGGTATATCTTATCTCAATTCCTTTGATAGGGTTGTAGAATTCCAATTTTAGCGCATCGCTAAAGAATGTATTTTCTGTAATTAACTCGGGTGATTTCAATTGTTGCGGAGCAAAAAAGCCCTCAAAAATTCCAAAATCTAAATCTATTGAACTCTCCCCTTGTAGTTCTTCTTGTTGTGCCTTAGGAACAGCACTATTCCAAAGGTATATTTGTTCAAGGCTCTTTTTTTGGAGTAAAGGTCTTATGCCCTCTGCATTGATTTCAGTTGAAGTAAGGTTTAATGATTGTAAGTAGTCGAGTTCTAAAAGTTTAGAAATGGCACTGTTTTGGACATTAGAATTACTGATTCTTAGTTTTTTGAGGTACTTGAATCTGTGAAGCTCAGTCCAAAAGCTCTCGTGAATTGCAACCTTATCTAAGTCTAAATGAATTATATGTTCAGCAATTTTTGACATTTGCCTCACTGCTTTGGCGTCTAATGCATCAGCCATATATTTTAGCTCAAGCAAACTGTTTTCAGGGGCGTAGAATTCTACTCGAAAGTTTTGTTGTTGCAATTGCTCAATCTGTTTTTTACTCAACGCTTTGAGCACTGGCAATTCATCTGGTAAGTAGGCGAGTGCTGAAGTTCGAAGCTGATCAGGAAGACTGTTTAAACCTACGGTATTGGTGTAGCTAGCTCCTTTTTCTATCCAGTAGGAAATCAATTGAATTTCTTCACTGCTGAGCTGTAATTTGCCTTCAGGGGGCATGCGTAATTCGTCTTCAAGGGGAAGCTGCGCATAGTTAATCATTCGACTCTCACTTGGCCTAAAGGGTATTAAAGCTGCTCCTTTTTCACCTCCTTTAGTGATGTGCTCAGGACGATCTAAGGCAAGCATTCCTTTCTTTTTTGCATTGTTGTGACAACTGACACACTTCTGATCAAAGATTTTTGAGACTACCTGCTCGTAAAGTCTTATCGAGTCGGATTTTTTGTAATGAACCGTCTCTGGGGTTTTTGGTATGTCTAAATAGCCTTCACCATGGGTGAGTTGCCCTCCAAAATGTGCAGTGGTCGTTATGAGTATAACGCCTAATAGTAAGATATAGCTAAAACGTTTTTCAATGCATATTTTTTCAAGCTTAAAGAACATGATACCCAAAATAAGGGTAGTTGACCATCCCAAATAGAGGTGGTTCTGCACAGCTTCTTGAGCGTAATCTCCAAAGGTGTACAACAGGTAACCCAAAATACTCGAGAGCAGTGCCCCTATAAAACTGATGAGCATTCCTACTTTTATCGCTTTTTTATAGGGTTCAAGATTGTTATGGCCTAGTAAGGCCAGCACAAAGGTGTAGATAAAGGCCCCTATCGGTAGATGCAGAACGACCGGATGAAATTTACCTATGTACTCTAAATATACCGACACTGAACTTAAGTTAATAGGGAATGAATTACATTGCCAGAGACGTCGGTGAGTCGAAATCTTCTGCCTTGATATTTATAGGTCATTTGCGTGTGATCAATACCAAATTGATTTAAAATAGTCGCTTGAAGATCGTGAACGTGAACAGGGTCTTTGACGACATTGTATCCAAATTCGTCCGTTTCTCCATAAGTAAATCCAGGTTTGATACCTCCTCCAGCCATAAAAATGGTAAAGGATCTCGGATGGTGATCTCGTCCATAAGAGGTTTCAGTTAAAATACCTTGACTGTAATTTGTACGGCCGAATTCTCCGCCCCAAATGACAAGGGTGTCTTCAAGTAGACCTCTTTGCTTGAGGTCCATGATTAGTGCAGCTGAGGCCTGATCTACATCTTTAGCCTGCTTGGCAATTTGGGTAGGGAGATTGTCGTGTTGATCCCATCCCATATGATACAATTGCACAAACCGCACATCTTTTTCAATAAGTCTTCGAGCTAGCAAACAATTCGCAGCAAATGTTCCAGGAGTCAAAGCGTCGGCACCATACATTTGAAAAACATGATCGGGTTCATCATCGAGATTCATCACATCAGTAACTGAAGTTTGCATTCTAAAGGCCATTTCGTATTGAGAAATTCTGTTGATCACCTCAGGATCACCAAAGGTATTTTCTTGGATTTCATTCATTTCAGCTAAATAGTCGAGCATCGCCCTTCGCTCTTTTCTCGACACACCTTCTGGGTTTTTAAGATAGAGCACGGGGTCTTTACCTGACCTAAATTGAACTCCTTGGTGCAGTGAGCTCAAAAAACCATTTCCCCACAGTCGAGAATACAAAGGTTGACCGTTTGGTCGCCCAGTTCCCCTTGAGAGCATTACAATAAAGGAGGGCAAGTTGTTGTTAAGGCTTCCCAATCCATAACTCATCCAAGAACCAAAACTCGGTCTACCTGATTGTTGTGATCCCGTTTGAAAAAACGTAATAGCGGGATCGTGATTGATCGCCTCTGTATGCATCGATTTTACAAAGCATAATTCATCTGCAATTTTTGCAGTATAAGGCATGACCTCACTGACCCATGCCCTTGATTCTCCGTATTGTTTGAAATTAAAAACACTACCCGTTAGTGGAAATCGATCCTGTCCAGAAGTCATACCGGTGAGACGTTGACCCTTTCGAATCGAATCGGGTAAGTCTTGCCCCCTCATCTTGCTCAAAAGCGGTTTGTAGTCAAATAGATCTAATTGTGATGGACCCCCACTTTGAAACAAATAAATGATGCGTTTGGCCTTTGGAGCGAAATGAGGTAGGGGTAATGAACCTGTTTGCAGCAAATCAGCTGGATTTGTTTTGGATTGTAATGAAAACGGATCCAATAAACTTCCCAAAGCAATTCCACCAATTCCAAGACCAACTTTTTTCAAAAAATGCCTTCTGTTTTCGTTCAGTAGATGTTTGTGTAACGGATCCATGGGTCTAGCTTTTTTGTGTGGTTTCGTCTAAATTGTAAATCAAGACCGCTAAATCGGTTAAGGCTTGATCGGTGTCTTTTTCAAGAGTCAATTCGTCAAAATACCGTTTTAACATTTCAACCTCCTCAGTCAAGGGTTTTCTCAGTGTAATTTGTCTAAAAAGCGAAACAATTTTCTCTTGATTACTAAGGCTAAGCTTTTCGATGCGCTTTGAAATATGCTGAGCGGCCTTGTAAAATTGAGGATCGTTCATCAAAACTAATGACTGCAAGGGGGTGCTGGTTTTTTGGCGCTCTACACTGCAAAAATCCCGAGATGAAGCATCAAAGGTCATCATATTTGGAGGAGGAACGGTACGCTTCCAAAAGGTGTACAAACTTCGCCTGTACAGATTAGAACCTGTATCTGGAGTATATCGGGTCAAGCCTTGTCCCGAGGTGGTCTCTTCCCAAAGCCCTTCGGGTTGATGGGGTTTGACACTGGGGCCTCCTATAGTTTTGTTCAGCAAGCCGCTTGTGGCCAGTGCGTTGTCTCTAACCATTTCAGCGGTCAGCTTTTGCCTGGGGTAATAAGACAAATACTTATTTTCTGGATCCCTTAACTCATAATCAGTAATTCTCTTGCTGGATTGTCTATAAGTTGCCGACATCACAAGACGTTTAATGAATTGTTTGCTATCCCATTGATCTGTCGTTCTAAAGGTATGGGCCAACCAATCCAAGAGTTTAGGATGAGTGGGTCGAGCGCCTTGATTGCCAAAGTCGTCAGGAGTACTTACGATACCTCTTCCAAAAAACTGTTGCCAGTAGCGGTTGACAACTACTCTCGAGGTGAGTGGATTATTGGCGTCAAAAAACCAGTTGGCTAAACCTTTTCGGTTTGGAACATAGCCAGCGTCAAATGCTAAAACGCTCTCAGGAGTAGCGGGAAAAACTTCTTGATCAGGAGCATCATACACTCCTCTTTTTAGGGTATATGTAGAGCGAATATTGGGCTCTTCTTTCATGACCATGAGTTCTACCTTCTCAATGCTATCTGGAAGGTGCATAAAGGTCAATTCGTCGGCTACAATTTCTTTATCGAGCACAATAAAAGGAGCTGGAGTCTCTCCGTATTCGATCCTACCTTTTTCATTTACTCTGTCGAAAAAGCTGTACAGACTAAAAAACTCTTTTTGTGAGACTGCATCGTATTTGTGGTCGTGACATCGCGCACATTCCACAGTTAATCCCATTAGCGCTTTAGAGGTAGTAATGGTGCGGTCGGCGACATATTCAACACGGTATTCTTCATCGATAACACCTCCTTCTTGGGTAATCTTATGATTTCGATTGAATCCCGTTGCCACTAACATTTCTAAACTGGGATTCTCGTACAAGTCTCCGGCCAGTTGCCAGCTGATGAATTCGTCATAAGGAAGGTTTTTATTGAAGGCGTGTATAACCCAATCTCGCCAAGGCCACATCACCCGCTCGAGATCGTCTTGATAACCATGTGTATCTGCATATCGAGCTACATCGAGCCATGAAGAAGCCATATGTTCACCAAATTGAGGCAAACTCATGAAGTGGTCTACCATTTTTTCATAGGCCTCATCAGAAGTATCCTTTAAAAATTGATCCATGAGTTCGATAGATGGCGGCAATCCCGTAAGATCAAAAGCCAAACGCCTCAATATAATTTCTTTTGAAGCTCGGTCTGAGGGCTGCATATTTTGCGCTTCAAGTCGCTTTGCAATGAAAAGATCTATTTCGTTAATGGCCCATGAATCATAGGCTGTAGAGGGAGGTGAAGATTTTACAGGGGTTTGGTAAGCCCAGTGTTCTTCCCATAAAGCACCCTGTTCTATCCACTTAGACAACAGTTCTTTTTGTCGTTCTGACAAGAGGAGATTCGATGAAGGTGGGGGCATCTGACGCTCGGCATCTGTACTGCGAATATGATGAATAAGTGCACTGCCTTCGGGGTCACCTTTGGCGATAATAGGCGTATTACTAAGGTATTTAGCTGTTTTAAATGCTCCTTCTTCAAGATCTAACCTGAGCTCGGCTTGTCGGGCCTCTGCATCAGGGCCGTGACAGGCATAGCATTTATCAGACAAAATAGGTTTGACATCAAAATTATAGCTGATCACTTGTGGGATACTCAATTCTACATCAGTTTGAACAACTTCTTTTGGACCTGAAAAAAAATAACTTCCACCCCATATTAAAATTAAGGGAACAAAAAAGTAAAGACTGTATTTATAAAAGGCTTTCATTTAGTTTTTTAATTCCAGTTCGGGCACTTCTGTAAGGTGGTCTTGGTAGTAGGCCTTTTGTTTTTTTAAGGCCTCGTGCATTACCATAATTTCTTCTTGGTATTCAGGATTTGAAAATGCATTGATACGTTCTTTTGGATCTGCGTTCAAATCATAGAATTCCCATGCAGGAGTTGTATTTTGCTTGGTTGCATTGCGCATATCAAGAGCCTCGCCGTAGTAATAAATCAATTTGTAGTCTTTGCTTCTTATTCCAAAATGTGCTGGACGATTTGGACTGTGTTCCCAATAGCGATAGTAGGTGTATTCGCGTTCTTTTTGAGCACTGCCTTCGAGCAATGCTCGAAATGATTGACCTTGCATCTGCTCTGGAATAGGCACCTGCGCGTAATCTAAAATAAGAGCGGGAATATCGATATTCATTAGTAAGGCGTCATGTCTTTTCCCTTGAGGTAATTTTTTGGGATAACGAATTACAAAAGGCATTCGAGCGGATTCTTCTAACATCATACGCTTGTCAAAGAAGCCGTGTTCTCCTAAAAAGTACCCCTGATCAGAGGTGTAAATGACAATGGTGTTTTCAAGTTGTCCACTTTCTTTAAGCGCAGCTAAAATCTTTTCAATATTATCGTCAATGGCAGCTCCACAGCGAATAAAATCTTTAACGAATTTTTGATAGGATTTTTTTCGAATTTGTATACTGTCTAGGCCTGAAATATCGAAAGGCATACCGGGATAATCGGTCCAAAATTCATCAGGATTTTCTTGGTAGCGCAGCCATCTTTTAGTCAAATTATCTAACAATTGCCCCTTAAATGTTCTTCCGGTAGGATGAGGATAGGGTTCTA
>JBMYMD010000010.1:45604-50820 GCA_049596955.1 Flavobacteriaceae bacterium | reverse complement strand
AAAGCGACTCAGGTTCAGGAATTTCAACATCAGCCAACAGATCGGCGTGACGCTCTGGGTAGTGAAAGGGTTCATGCGTGGCCTTGAAATGCGTCATCAAGAAAAAAGGTTGATTCTGGTCTTGAGCTTTAAGCCATTCAATAGATTCGTCTCCAATAATATCTGAAGAAAAGCCTTGGTGCACTGTTCCGCCTTTTCCTCCGTATTCCCAGTTTTCTTTTGTCTTGAGTAAGGGATCGAAATACCTCCCCTGACCGGGCAATACCTTGTAATAGTCAAAGCCAGTAGGTTCTTCTTTTAAATGCCATTTTCCTATGATCGCTGTTGAATATCCTGCATCAGAGAGCAATCCTGCAATGGTCAAACTGTCTGTAGAAAGGGCATCCCCTAAAGTGTAGACGCCATTTTTATGACTCATTACTCCAGTTAATAGTGCAGCTCTGGAGGGCACACAAATAGAATTGGTGGTGAACATATTCTCGAGAGTAACCCCTTGTTCAGCCAATGTTTTGATGCCGTCATTTTTTACATAGGGGGCTAATAGTCCTCCGTAAATACCCCAAGCTTGTGAGGTGTGATCGTCGGACATAATGAATAAAATATTGGGAGCACGTTCTTCCTCAAAGCTGCATGCATTGAAAAAGATGACAGAAAGAACGGCTATAAAAATTTGAAAACCGCGCATAATTAGGTCTTAGTTAGTTCTTTACAATTTAAAAAATTAAATGTAAAAGAAGCTAAATAACCTTGAGCTGTTTACTGCGGGCAAGCACCTTCGGTAAACGAAGTCACACCTCCTTGATAGGTGGCATAACAAGAATTGGGGTAGGTGAGCCCATCACATCCGCAAACGGGTTGGTATTCCTCGGTACAGGCAATCTTCAAGAAAGGATTAAGTGGATCTATACAATCTAAGGGAGTCGAACCTTTTGTAAAGTAATAGGAGATTTCGTCGTCTGCGATTTCTGGAACATCCACATAATGCAGGACCAATTGATTGTCATCAAGAACTTCGATGCGGTATTTTTTTTGATCAGAAAGCACAATCAAATCCTCTTTAACTCGAATGCTTTCTGGTAGTTCAGCATCGCTAATTCCTAGAGGTAGCTCATATGAGCTCTTGCTCCATATCAGGTTTTGATCGGCAAAAATCCAGAGTTGATTGGTCTCGAAAGGATAGTCTTCAAATTGGCACTCGCATACCACATTATTCAAAATCCATTGTCCTTCAATAGCTTTTAAATTATAAGGTGTTATGGGTGATTTTTGACAACTTCCGAGGCTGAGCGCGGCGAGAATGATGAATAGGTATTTGGTCTTCATTGGGTACTGTTTTGTAGTTAAACACCTGTAAAGAAAAATCCCCTAAAATTTTAACGAATAAATCTATAGGTGGCTTTGATTAAGAAAGTGTTATTGACATTTTCTCCAGAGAGCTGGTCAAAATAAGCATCCCCCAGAGAAGGAGCAAGACTTCCATAATTGCTAATTCCGCGATTCCACACCAAAAAGAGTTCTGAGCCGGGTATATATTCCCATCGAAAAACCAAATTTGATCTAAACTGAAAGTAGGTAAAGTCTGGATTTTGAAAGCTCAAATCTACATTTTGATCTTGATTGAAATCTACTAAATAGCGATTATTTTCAAAGTTCACCTGTGTATCTGACAAATAGCTGATACGATCATCTAAAGACTTTGCGATAGGATTATTGACTGTATTAAATCTTTTGTAATCTACTGAGGTTATAAATGGTTCACCGTAGAATTGTAAACTCATATTTGGCGTAATACTGTAATTGAGTCTCAATACAGTCGAGAGTTGATTGTTATTGATGTCTGCTAGTAGGTAATTGTCGTTTTCATTAAAATTAAAAGCCGTTAGATACTGGGTTTGACTCGGTCTTTCGTTGTATTCCACCTCTAGTTCTAAATTGAGTCTGTCAGTGGGCTGATAAGAAAAGCCTAATTGATATCTCAAGAAGGAGAATTGATTTTCTGTGGCCACAGAACGAATGTATCCACCTCCCATTCTAAAGCGTTTTCTTGAGTCAGATTCAAAAAACAGATAACCTCCCATCTCTCGATTAAATCGCCAACGAGGCCCTCCTCTTAAATGGGTGTTGGTAAAGATTCGAGGTTTGTAAAACAGTCCTGAGGACACACTCCAGAAATTTTTAAAATTAATAGAGGTTCTGGTGTCAAATTGTATCCGATTGAAATTGCCTTCAAAGTCAAAGGCGGTAAATTGTGAAAAATTGAGATTGATGTTTCTATACCAATCTTTGGCCCTTAAGGTTCTATAATTAAGTCGGTTGTACTGCCGAATGTCATCTGCCTGTCTCAAAAATCCAATGTCATTGGTTTCTAGGCCTGGAGACCTCCAACGTGTTCCCATTTGATACGTCCATGCACTCCCGCCTTGTTTGCCGAACTCCAAGCGTCCTCCAGTACCAGAAAGTCTCGTCAGGGTAGTATCGACCTCAACATGTGAGGCATCGCTGCGTTGAAATAAGTGAACAATACTGCGCTGTGTTCTTGTTATGGCCTCTGGAGTTCCATTAACTGTACTGCCCACAAAGGTTCCAACCAGGTACTTGCTAAAGTCATCCCAACTGTGGGCAAAATCAACCCCATAGGAATAGGCGCTTTTGTGTAGATAATTCAAGTTTTCTGGAAGTTGACGATTTGTTCCGGTTAACATGAGTCCAACAAAAGATTGTCGCTCGTTCAAATCTTGTTGTAAACGCACCACAGAATAGTTGGTGAGTGGTTCTACCACTTGAGAACTTCGCTCGTCTTCAGTTCTAATTTCTGCACTCATCTCTGCAGTAAGTGCATTAATGATTCCTATAGATAAGCCGTCTTTGGTTTTTCCTGAGAATTTAGCAGCACCTAAAATAGTCGTGTTGTTGGGCGTGTTCACGTATGCTCCGGGAGGTCTAGATACAAATCCCTGAGGGCTTCGTCCGATGCGTCTTGAGTAAAAGAGATTGTCGTTGCCGTCGGCAAAACCGTAATCAAAAATATTGTTGTTTTCGATAAAGAAAGGACGCTGTTCTCTAAAGAAAATCTGAAAACCATCTAATGCAATCGCTCCAGGGTCAGCTTCGACTTGACCAAAATCAGGATTAATAGTAAGATCGAGGGTTAAATCATTGGTTACACCGATTTTCGCATCAAGTCCGAATTTGGTAATCTGATCATTACCTGTTTTAAAGGGATTTCCTTCTTCTCTTGGATAACGATCATTTTGTGCGACCACAAAGGGTTGTATTTCCAACTGCTTTTGCGGAATGATATTTTTAAGACCTTTTAAGGTGCCGATTTCTGCGATGGGAGCACCTACATCTAAAGGAACTCGATCCCAAACAGAGACCTCGTCTTCTCTAAAAATTCTTCGATTGACCTGCAAACCCCAAGATTGCTCAAGGTCATCGCCAAATTTTAACTGTGAAAATGGAATTTTAGATTCAACCATATAGCCGTCATCTTCAATGCTACTTGCGGTATACCAAATCGGGTTCCAACTTTCATCTCCATCGCCAAAGGTGATAAATTCATCTCCTTTGACACCTGCAGCAGTGGTCGTAAAGCTGTATGCAGTTCTTTTATCGCCTATGCTCGCAAAAACCACCTCTACGAAGTCACCTTCGAAACCGTCACGTCGAGACATGCGCTGTTCAATTAATTCAGGAACACTATCATAGGCTTTAATCGCGACGTAAAGGAATTTTTGATCGTATACTATTTTAAATGCAGTAGGTTGAGAGGGGAGTGAATTTTCATCAGGTGTGCGTTCGATAAAATGACCTGACCATTCGACTAACTCCCAAACGGGCTCCTCGAGTTTTCCATCGATTTTTGGCGAATCAGCATTTTGAATTTGCAGGGTGTTATAGGTTTTTTGGTCATAAAGCTCCTGTTGTCCCCAGGCATAGCTGACCATAAAAAGTAAAAGCCAGAAAAATTTTTCACTCATTTCCGCAAAATCAAAAGCATCAAAGTTAAGACCTCTTCACAGACGAATTGTTACATTAAACTCAAAATTTAATGCTTCTTTTAAGTGGACTTAGGCTGTAAAACAGATTATTATTTTATTTTTAAATTGAAAAACCTTAAAAAAACAACTAATATGAAAAATGTATACATACTCCTTTTTGGGCTAATCACAATGACTATGAATGCACAACAAGAGCTTCCATACGCAGAAATAGGTCCTTATCAGGATGAATTCACTGCACATACTGTACTTACTAGAATGGTAGAAGGCTTGGGATATCGATTTTACTGGGCCACAGAATCTTTGACAGAAAATGACCTGAGTTATAAGCCAAGTGAATCCGGAAGGTCTTCAATGCACACTATTGAGCACATCTACGGATTAACTGAAATGGTTATTCACGCTTTTGAAGGTAAGCAATACGATTTCTCACAGGACCCTATGACTTTCGAAGAACTTCGAAGCGGTACACTCATGAATCTGAAAAAAATGCAAGAAATGTTAGCAGAAAACCCTGACTTTGCAACTATGCCGATTAAATTCAATTACAATGGACAAGACATGGTCTTTCCATTTTGGCATGCAATTAACGGACCTCTTTCAGATGCCTTATGGCATACTGGTCAAGTTGTGATGCTAAGGCGTGCAAGTGGTAATCCACTGCCACAAGGTGTCAATGTATTTACAGGAAAAACAATGATGTAAATTTTAGACTACAAGCATATCGAACCATCAGTTTTATCTTATAAGCTGATGGTTTTTTGTTTGTGCATAGGATGTTTTAAATTTAACCAATAACAAGTCAAAACAGCGCCCCTATGAATTTTTTAGATCGCTTATCTAAAGTTGCGGAAATTGTAGGCTCCTTAGGGATTGTGATCAGTTTATTTTTGGTTTCAGTTCAATACAAAAACAATTCTCTGGCTCTAGAGACTTCAACGGCTAATTCGGTAAACGCCAATATTGCCGATTGGTACAACTCCTTTTTTGAAAACACTCAAGAAACCGAATCATTTTTAAAGTTTTTAGCCGATCCAGATTCAGTGAGTCAAACTGAAAAATTTCAATCTATCATGCGTTTGCATTCGCTCAATCTTCATCTGCAAAATGCGCTTTACCTGGAGCGGCAGGGTGTCTTAGATGAAAATCTAAGAAAGACCATTTCAATGGCTGTATACAGTGGATTAAAACAGCCTGGATTTTACTTTTTTTGGG
>JBMYMD010000010.1:41428-45507 GCA_049596955.1 Flavobacteriaceae bacterium | reverse complement strand
ACCATTTCAATGGCTGTATACAGTGGATTAAAACAGCCTGGATTTTACTTTTTTTGGGATCAAAGAAAATCGATGTACACTGAGGAATGGCAAATTTTTGTAGAAGAAATTATAGCTTCTCAGAAACATACAGAGCTAGAAGAGCTTTTTGATGCCTCCGCTGAAGAAAATTAAAACTAGCGTTTCAAACAGCTCGCCTCAATCAGTCGGTGTAAATCGAGGATTACAGTTTTAAAGGATAAATAATCGTGTAAATCAGACGTTTGCCAGTCAGTTTTATCGTATAAACTGATGCTTTGTCAGTTGTTCATCGGAAGTTTTAATTTAGTACCAAATCAAAAACAGTACTCCAATGAAATTTTTAGATCGTTTATCTAAAGTTGCAGAAATTGTAGGTTCCTTAGGAATTGTCATCAGTTTGTTTTTAGTTTCAGTTCAATATAAAAACAACTCCCTTGCCCTAAAGACCTCGACCGCTAATTCAGTGAATGCCAATATAGCCGATTGGTACAACTCCTTTTTTGAAAACACTGAAGAAACCGAATCTTTTTTGACGTTTTTAGCCGATCCAGAATCGGTAAGTCAAACTGAAAAATTTCAAGCCATCATGCGCTTACATTCGCTCAATTTGCATTTGCAAAATGCACTTTATTTAGAGCGTCAGGGTGTGTTAGATGAGAATTTAAGAAAGACCATTTCAATGGCCGTATACAGCGGTCTGCAACAGCCGGGCTTTTATTATTGGTGGAATCAAAGAAAATCAATGTACACCCAAGATTGGCAAAATTTTGTAGAAGAAATAATAGCCTCAGATGAAGAGACAGAACTAGAAGAGCTCTTTAATGTCTTCACTAAAGAAGAGAATTCTAAGGAAGGTCAAAAAAGCAGTTCCCAATAACTCACATCAATCCAACGGTTGAATTTGAATCCGACTTCTCGAAGTTGCCCCACTTTTTTGAATCCCAATTTTTGGTGAAACTTGACGCTTTGTTCATTGGGTAGTGCGATACCAGCCAATACAGCATGAAACTTTTCTTGTCGAACAGCTTCGAGAAGATGGCTGTAGAGAGCAAAGCCAATTCCTTTAGAATGCTGGTCTTTATCTACGTATATGCTTACTTCAATAGTGTTTTTATAGGCTGATCGCGGTTTCCATGGGGCAGCAAAGGCATAAGCGAGTATCTTTTGGTTTTCTTCATACACCCACCAAGTCATTTTGGGATGAATATTAATGCGCTGAGCCATTTCTTCAGCGCTAAGACCAACTTCTTCGAAAGTAAAGCTGGAGTTTAAGATATAGTAATTATAAATCGAAGCGATTTCTGCCGCATCAGATACTTCTGCCTTCCGAATCATCAAGTGCCAAAAATTTATGTGTTATTTTTAAAATGAAGATATTAAATATAAACGGTCATGAACAATTGTATTCGCCTTACCACTTCCTTGTTTCTTTTTTTAATTTTTGCCTCATGTTCTACTTCAAATGAACTTCAATTTGAAGTGACTTATGACTCAAGTCTAGCTTCGTCTACTTTTGATGGGAGACTACTTGTTTTAATCAGTTCTTCAGACCGAAGCGAACCTCGATTTCAAATCAATGACAATGACGATACTGGAATTGTGATTGGTAAAGATGTATCCAACTGGGAGGCAGAAACTCCTGAATTGGTTGGAGGAAATCAGGCCATTTATCCATTAGAAAATTTAAAAGAACTAAAGGCGGGAAGGTATTACATCCAAGCCTTACTGCACAAGTACGACACATTTGAATTGGCCAATGGACACAGTGTTCAATTACCCATGGATCAGGGTGAAGGGCAGCATTGGAACACGAGCCCCAAAAATATTTACAGCGCACCTCAGTGGATAGAAATCACAGCAAATACCAAAAAAGTACAATTGCATCTTTCAGAAGAAATTCCCCCAATAACACCGGTTGCAGACTCAGAATACATCAAGCACATTCGCATTCAAAGTGAAATGTTAACTGCCTTTTGGGGTAGACCTATGTACTTACAGGCCAATGTTCTTGTGCCTCATGGATTCGATAAAGACGAAGCAACCCAGTACCCTTTAATGGTCTTTCACGGACATTTTCCAAAGACTTTTGGAGGGTTTAGACCAGAGCCCCCAACAGCTCCAGAAAATGACGATGTTTATAATGCCAGGTTTGGTATAACAGGTTATGAATATATTCAACAAAAAGAAGCACATGACTTTTATCAGCAATGGGTTTCTGACGATTTTCCGAGATTTATTGCCATAGAAATTCAGCACCAAAATCCGTATTACGACGATTCTTATGCCGTTAATTCAGCAAATCTGGGCCCTTATGGCGATGCGATAACCTATGAATTAATCCCTCATGTTGAGGCCATGTTTAACGGAGTTGGAGAAGGTTGGGGTCGATTCCTATACGGTGGTTCTACGGGTGGATGGGAAGCCTTAGCCGTTCAAGTATTTTATCCCAAAGAATACAATGGATGCTTTGCGGCCTGTCCAGATCCTATTGATTTTAGAGCCTATACTGTGGTCAATTTATACGAAGATGAAAATGCCTACTACAGTGAAGGTGCATTCAAAAAAACACTTCGTCCTGGTAGACGAGACGGAAAAGGGCTCATTCAATCTTCGCTTAGACAGATGAATCGAAGAGAAATGGCCTTGGGTAGCAAGGGACGCTCAGGAGATCAATGGGACATTTGGCAAGCCGTATACTCTCCTGCAGGAGAAGACGGATACCCTAAGCCTATTTGGGACAAAGAAACCGGAGAGATTGATAGAGAAGTTGCTGAATATTGGAGAGAGAATTACGATTTGAGCCACATCATGAAAAGAGACTGGGCTTCTATTGGAGAAGATCTCGAAGGGAAAGTGCATTTGTACTGCGGTGATATGGACAATTACTACCTCAACAATGCAGTAGTATTGACCGAGGAGTTTTTAGAAAGCACTACTGACCCTTACTACAACGGAGAGGTTGATTACGGAGATATGGCTGAGCACTGCTGGAATGGAGATCAAGAAAATCCCAATCACATCTCTAGACTACGCTACAATACCATGTATCTCGAAAAGATTCAAAAAAGGCTAAAATCAACTGCTCCAAGAAATCACCGATTAAAAAACTGGGGGCTATAAAGTTTTTATTCCGATATAGGAGTAAATCCTAATAGGGCAGAGATCATTGGTTTTCCATCTACTGCAGTTATGATGTAATACGCATGTCGCTCGTTAGCTCCCATTACAGCTCCTGACTTCAGGTATCGAGTAAAGCTCATTTTAATTATGGCTTTGGACTGATCGTTTTCTAAGGTTGTTACTTCAATCACCTTAGAATGGGAGTACTTGTTTTCTTCTAATTGTTCAAAGGCGTTGACCAACCATTGATAGACCTCGTCTTTGGTGTTAAGTACTGTTTTGTGATCGGTGTAAATCGAGAAAGGCGTACTGTAAATCGAATTGCTAATTAATGTAGCGTCGGCATCAGACCAGGCGTCGCTATACTTTTGCATCATGGCGTCAATCTTGTCTTGGGATAAATCTTGAGCGCTGCAAAGACAACTGAACAAGGCAAAAGCTAGTAAACTAAAGAATCGCATAGGCATGTTTATTATTGTAATTAAATGTAATAATTTTAATTTGCAACAAAAACAATTGTGTTTTTTACTCCACTATTTAATGATGAGCTTCTGCGTTTGCTCTACCGTTTCTCCTGAAATTCGAATCAAATAAATTCCTTCTTTGAATAATCCCAAATTCAAATTGATAACACGGTTGAAAGGCACTTTTTTCGTTTGGTCGTACAAACTTTGCCCAACGATTGAATTAATTCTGACCTTAACCTCTTGGTCTGATCCTGCTACAAAAACATTTACCTCTTCTGTTGCTGGATTTGGGAATAGCACTACTTTTTCAGAAACAAACAATTCCTCGTAGTAAACACCCTGACAATCCAGGTCGGTGTAAATTTTTATTCGATTTAATCCTTTGTTTAGTTTAAGGCTGAGTCGAGTGTCAAAGGAGGTAAACTTCTCGCCATTGAGTTCAACTTGATAAGAAGATGGTCCTGATACTTC
>JBMYMD010000010.1:0-41329 GCA_049596955.1 Flavobacteriaceae bacterium | reverse complement strand
GGTAAATTTTTGACCTCCAAGGGCTGTCATCGGACTTTCGCTAAAAGGAGTCTCTCTCCATAAATAAGCAATGAGATCTGTTTTGCTGTCTAGTAACTCAAATTCGACCTTGACATCATTTCCTTCGGTGACAAAACTGTAGGTATATCCAATTTCAAAATTGCCTTGACTCGCAACGTCAGATTGGCCGGCACATGAGTTGTTTTGATTCTTAGTGGTTGTCGCGCTGAGGTTGACTACTTCACTTGAGGTGTTTCCGTAGACATCGCTAACGCTGATGCTGAAGTTATAGGTGGTTTCAGGATTTAAACCTGTGTAAGTGGCATTAATTTGTTGAGACGAGGTTCCACTGAATAGTTGTTCTTGTCCGTTTTGCACTACGCTGTAGACTACTGAACCCGAATCATCAGATGCCGAAAGGTTGAAACTGACATTAGTAGCACCTACATCAGCAACACTAGCACTTAAATTTGTTGGTGGATTTTCGTCTTGATCCGTTGAAAGTTCTCCATAAACTTCAAATTCAAATAAGCTGTACCCGTATTCTGTATTTCTGCTCAATAAATTCAATCGGATAAATCTCCCTTGGCCATTTAGATTTATGGCCTCAGTTCCGCCATTTGCATTGGCGGTGCTGTAAATGGTCACCCATGAATTATTGTCGATTGAGGTTTGAATTTCATAGCTTTTCGCTGAGGCAACTTCCCACAACAGTACAACTTCATTGATTTGGTAAATGTTTTCTAAATCTACACTGATAAATTGAGGATCTGAAAATAGACTAGACCATCGCGTTTGATCGTCTCCATCGACTGCAAGGTCTCCGCCAAAGGCTCCTTCTTGACTACTGGTAGTCACTGATTTATTAAGTGCGAGATTCGTTTTAGATAATACGGTTATCGTAAGTATATCGCTTGCCGAGGCACCTTCATTATCAGTAACCTTTAGTTCGATTTGATGGGTTCCTATTCCTAGGGTAACAGGAGTTGACGCTGTAGAGGCAATAGAGGTATTGTCTTTAATCCATTCATAGCGGTAAATAGAACCGTCCGAATCGCTACTCTGAGACCCATCAAGTGTTAAGCTAATCTCATTGCTGTTTCGATCTGCATATACTTCAAAATCATCACCGGCATTTGCTGTTGGAGCATTATTTGAATTTCTTGAAACAAATACAGTGACTGAATCTTCAGCTGTAGTTCCAAAGTTATCTGTAACTGCTAAAGTCACTTCATGAGCTCCTATGGCAAAGTCATAGTCGAGCTGCTGCTCACTTCCAATAGTTTGATTGTTGTATTGCCATTGATAAGCGGTGATTGAACCGTCTAAATCATAACTCTGCGATCCGTCGAGGGTAACCGTTTCTTGCGCATCTCCATCGGTATCGATCACGATTTGTTCATCTCCGGCTTCACTTATAGGGCGTTGGTTCACAATGACACTGATTTGATCAGTAGAACTAACACCATCGTCGTCTTCAACCTCAAGGGTTATAATATGTTCACCCAAATTCAGTTCAATTTCTATGTTAGCCTCTGTACCTAGTACTTCATCATTTTCAGTCCAGCGATAGATCTCAATACTTCCGTCTTCATCTGAACTGAGAGAAGCGTCTAGTACGACCAGTTCAAGCTCGTCTAAATTGGTGTCGATAACCAATTGGTCATCTCCGGCGCGAGCTATTGGTGCCGAATTATCCGGGTCTACAAGACTTAAGGTAAAGCTGCTTGATCCTTCAGCTCCGTCATTATCGGTGACCACTAATTCGACAGTGTAAACCCCAGTGCTAAGCGTTGAAACGAAAGAGACTTCTTCAGAGACCAGAGTTTCATCTATGCGCCAAGAGTAGGACACTATGGTTCCATCGTTATCAAAACTTGCAGAACCATCGAAGCTAACTTCAACAAGGTCGTCGCCATCTTCATCGTTGATGCTGCGATCTTCTCCCGCAACTGCAGTGGGTGCTTCGTTATCAGGATCTATCGCAGTGATGACTACTTCGTCTGTTGCTGACATCTCATCCTCGTCGGTGACTTGTAATGTAATGATGTGTATTCCTGTAGAAAGTTCTATTGTGGGGTTAACTCCACTTGCTATGAGCACTTCATTTTCAAACCATTCATAGGCAGATAATGGTGCAGCAACTGCTTCAGAGGCTGATCCGTCTAAAGTAACAGTGACTAGATCGTCTTCGTTATCGTCTTCAATTTGCTGATCCTCTCCTGCGTTAGCAACAGGGCCTAAACCTCCACTACTTATAGTAATTAAAAGCTCGTCACTTGCTTGATTTCCGTTCTGATCTGCAACGGTCAAAATAGCGGTATAGGTTCCACGAGGAAGTTCGAGCTGGCTCGAGGCTGAGCTTGCCACTTCCTCACCGTCAATAGTCCAGCTGTATGAGGTGATTTCTCCAGAGTGATGTGTACTTGAAGTTCCATCGAGATAAACGGTCTCTACACCATCACCATTTTCGTCTTTTTTGACAATATCTGGTCCAGCATTGGCAATTATCCCCGTTTGAGTAGCCACTTCTCCATAGCCATTCCATTTGTATACGCGAATGTAATCCACCAACATTTTTGCCGGAAAATCAGCCGTTACTTGGTTATTGCTAAGCGCATCTGTAAAGTTTCCACCAACGGCCAAGTTGATCACAAAAAAGAAGGGTAAATGAAATTCTTCTGCATCTGCACCTAAAGGAAACGGGCCTGTATAGAATTCAAACTCCTGGCCGTTATCAACGACGGTAAGTTTAATTTCATTGGGGTCCCAATACATACGATAGGTTAAAAAGCGATCGGTTAAGGTATTTGAGGAACTGCGATACGGCCTAGAGTAGTATTTATCAAAAGAAATACTGGCAGCGCAGTCTGGATTATCTGGAGCACACGCCTCATCTGAATAAAAGATGATGTTTCCGCCAACGACTTCATTTTCGGTTACATTTTCAAAACCTTCATCCTGAAGTGATTGTTGTTTGTACCCCATCTCCATCATGTCGATTTCACCAGATCTCGGCCAACCTACCTCAGAAATATTGTTTCCAAGCAGCCAAAAAGCAGGCCAAAGCCCTGTTGATAGATCGTCTGGAACCTTGATACGCGTTTCGACCAAACCGTATTTAAGCGTGAGCTGGTCTTGGCTTTTGACTCTCGCTGAGGTGAATGCAGATTGATTGTCATTTTCGACTTTTGCTTCGATGACTAAGGCATTATTTTCAGCTTCCCCAGGAATAGCTTCGATGTAAACATTTTCTTGTTTGTAGGATTGCAATTCATCGTTACCCCAGCCACAAAGGCCTTGATCACATCCATCGCCGATTTCTGCCTCCCAAACATCGGTATTGAATTCGTTGAAGTTTTCTTCCCATAGAATTTCACGAACGTCTACCTTCACAAAATCTTCAGATTCATTGCCAAATTCATCTCGAATAAGGAGTTTGATATTGTGTATTCCAGAGCTTAAATCGACGTTTGCAGTCTGCTCTTGTGAGAGCACCACATTGTTTTCGCTCCACTCGTAAGAGGCAATAGGTCCATAACTTGAAGAAGCATCAAGCGTAACGCTTTCAACGCCATTTTTGTCTAAATCTTCAAGGATAATCTCATCTCCTGCATTGGCCAGTAAAGGACCCTGTGAAAAAGAAACTTCTCCTTGGCCTTTCCATTTTTTTACGCGTACATAATCGATAAGTAATTTACCCGGAAGCGGTGCACTAATGTCGTTATCTGTTAATTTTCCAGTGAAATTTCCACCAACGGCCAAATTCAAAATAAAGTAAAACGGCTTTTTAAAGGCGTCTTCATTTGGACTGATCGGAAAGGGGTTAGTGTATAAGTCGTATTCAGCTGAACCATCAACCACCGTTAGACGAATTTGTTCATCACTCCAATACATGCGGTAGGTCACAAAGCGATTGTTCAGGGGCGAAGAACTGGTATAAGGGGTTGAATAATTTTTGTCAAAAGCAATACTGGCTGCACAACTTGGATTATCTGGCCCACAGGCTCCACTGGCGTACCAAATGAGATTGGCTCCTACAAAGTTGTTCGCAGGGCCGAAATAATCATCAGCCTGACGGGTACTTTGTGCATGACCCATCTCCATCATATCGATTTCACCACAATAGGGCCAATCGACTTGTCTATGGTTGATTCCTAGTAGCCAGGCAGCAGGCCATAAACCATCTTGAACATCTGGTGCTTTCATTCGCACCTCAACCACTCCTTGTTGAATGGCGACTTTATTTTCTGTGGTCACCTTTCCAGAGGTGAAATTTAAATCACCTACACTTTCATTCTTTGCCTCAAGAACAAGTGCAAAATTCCCGGGTTCACCATCGATTTCTTCGATGTAAACATTCTCTTCTTGGTAGGATTGTAATTCTTCATTACCCCAGCCGCAGATGCCTTCATCGCATCCATCGCCGATTGATACATTCCAATTATTCTCGTCAAAAGAATCGAAATTGTCCTCCCAAATGACCGCTCCGATTTCGCTATTACCCACTGTGATTTTGACCGTGTCTGAATCGGTATTTCCCTCATCGTCTGTAATTTTTAGTTCAAATTCATACGTACCTTCTGAAAGGGTCAATTGATGTGATGAACTATTCGCCAAGACTTCACCACCCTTGTAGCTCCACTGATAGCTGCTAATAGGTCCGTAACTTCCAGAGGCGTTCAGTTGAATACTTTCTCCAACCGCTATTTGTTTGTTCGCCCCGGCATTGGCCATGATTTTCTCTGGTGTAAAGACCTCACCTCGGCCGTTCCATTTTTTGATTTTAATGTAATCGACATACATTTTAGCTGGAAAATCAGCAGTAACCTGAGAAGCGTTTAAAGCATCTGTAAAGGTTCCTCCAACAGCTAAGTTCAGCAGTAGGTAAAAGGGCTTAGTAAATGCTGAAGAACGATCCCCAATCGGAAAGGGACCGGTGTAGAGATTTTGAACAATACCTCGATCTTCAACCGTGAATCGGATGTAGTTTTCGTCCCAGTAAAGGCGATAAGTCAAAAAACGATCGGTAAGATTAGAAGGGTTGTAATAGGGTTCGTTGTAGTATTTATCAAAAGCGATACTGGCGGCACATGTTGGATTTTGATCTGAACAAGCTTCTGTATCGTAAAAAATTAGATTGGCACCGACCAAATTGTTTTCATTGGCAAAACCAAATTCTTGTTCAGCTCTAAAGGCAGAATTATGACCCATTTCCATCATATCCATTTCTCCGCTGAACGGCCAGCCGTCTGAATCTATGTTGGTGCCGAGCAGCCAAGCCGCAGGCCATAAACCTTTCGATAAATTATCGGGAACTTTTATACGGGTTTCAATCATTCCGTATTTGACGCCCAAATTATTTTTAGTTGTTACCCGGCCTGAGGTAAAATTGTTTTGATTGTCTTTTTTGGCCTCGAGCACCAAGGCAAAATTGCCGGGTTCACCTGGAATTTCTTCTATGCTAACATTTTCGTTTTGGTAGGTTTGCAATTCGTCATTTCCCCAACCGCATAAATCAGGACATCCATCGCCGAGGTCGACATTCCAAATTGCAGTATCAAAGCTGTTGAAATTTTCTTCCCAAAGGGTTTGACCCACTTGAGCTTTTATAAATGAAGTCAAACAAAAAGCGAGAAGTATAGGAAGCTTCAGGAGGGTATTTCTCCCAAGGGCAGAATCGAACATGTATAGCGTTTAGTTAGTTCTCCAAGATCTTTTTAATTTCTGAGCTTACCTAAAAACATTGGGTATAAAACCCATACAGAAAAAGATATATCACCAATAATTGACAATTACCTATACAGAACCACTACAACGAAACTATCACAGAATTACTTTTAAAACAGTGTCAGAATTCGTCTATTCATTTAAAGTGCTAGATTTTTGATAGGTATACAGCATTTTTTCTGTATCGAGTTGCTGCATTTCGAGCAATTCATAGCCTTAAATATAAAGACCAATTGTCAATAGCCAACCCTCGAAACACACACAAAAAAATTGCATCACCTGTTCAGTTGAAGACGAACAAATGATGCAATGCTAAACTCGTACTGCTAAGCTCAAATTATTTCCAAGAGAAATCTGAGCTCGTTTTTGAGCGGATAATTACATAAATCATGATTACTGCTATAGCTACATGCATATATCCGTAATGTGCGGCTACATCTTCTCTAATCTGAAGAATGATATAGGCTTGAAATAGGTTGATGATTAAAATCATCAATCCGATTTTACGGGCAATTGCAGTGGCCGCAAGATTATCTGCGCCATAGCTTGCTTTATTGGGTAAAGCGACGATGGCAATACCGACAAAGGTGATCATTGTAATTAAATTGCCCCAATTGTTTGTAGCCGAATAGGCCATATACTCACCAATAATGGGCAATAAGCTAAATAGCACAATACCAAGTAAGAAGTTGTTTCTGTTTTGTTTGAGCGCACCGAATGCACATAGTAAAACAGCTAATGTACCAGAAATGGTAAAAATTAAATCTGAAGTTTCCATAGAATAATTAGTTAAGTTGTATTCTGCAATATAATTAATTATTTTAATTGAGAATAACCCTTACTTAAAAGTCAATTCTATCGTAATTTTTTAAAATTTTTAAGGTGTAGAGGGTTTGCATTCCTGCCCATTCTAAACGAGTGCCATCACTTAAGCCGTACCAAGTATCCCAGCGGCCGTCTTGTTTTTGGCGCCGAATCAATTCGTCTAAATCGGCATTGATGAGTTCTTGGTCATAAAGTGTAGCTAAAATGTCCGTTGGGGATGGAGCGTAATCAAGACTGTGAGGTTTACCGTATAAGCCCCAACCTTCATCACTGTAGTCTGCGCATCTATAGTTTTTAAGCAGTATACTTTTCTTCAAGTAATTAAGTTGTTTTTCAGCTTTTATGCGGTTTTTAGTATGCGTCAAGAAGCAGAGCCAACGAGGGACGCAGAGGTAACAAAAACTATGTCTGTCTTGTATTCGATCAAATTCAGACCACACAAATTCTTCTGCATCAGCCATCCACGGGTGATTGATCTTATATTTTTCTAAAAGCCCTAACAGCGATGAGGTAGTGCTCAAAGCTGCCCATTCCTTAACCGTTTTAAAATGATCTTGGCAGGGATAATTAGAAAGAGGTCTGAACATCCAAGGAATTCCACCCTTTTCAGTGGTGATTTTTTCAAAATAAGGCATGAAATCTTCTAAAATGATTTCTTTGTTCAGATAGCCTACTTCATCTAAAGTTTCTAAAGCCATAACGCTAAATAAGGGTTGACTTTCTGGAGATGCGGTATCTGGTTCCATGCCATGTCCGAAGCCGCCATCTTCATTGCGATATGCATATAAAGCGTGATATACACCCTCTACAGAACCTTGCTCAAAGTAAAAATGAAACAGTCGCCGCTCAATCATCCGCGCGTTAACAAGTATAAAATCTCTGGCTTTATTGAAGTTTTCAGAAGTGAGTTGCATTACAAGGTCTTTTAACTTTTAAGCAAAATAAGTAGAACTCGTCAACAAAAAAAGAAGCACGGTTTACGCCGTGCCTCTAACAGTTTTAATGAAAAATGAACAAAGTTCTCGGATTAGAATCTGGTTCACACTATAAGTCTAAGTATAAACCCTTCATAATCAAAACTTTGTTTAGCATTATATCGACTCTCTTTTATTGGGTATTTCTCCGTATGCTATAATCTATAACCCTTTGCAAAAGAGGTGATAAACTCGTTATAAGTTATAAGCTTCAACAAACAAATTCATTTTGCAAATAGAGATAGGTCCGCAGACGAATTAACAAGTAATTATTTGTTTTTCAGTTTAATACTCCTTGTTAAAGGGATGAGAACAATCCATAAAAAACACTTCAACAACTTTGGTTATATTGTAATTCAAAACAGACCGCAACCAATGAAAAAATACTACATCAGATACGCGCTCGAATTCTTGGTCATTACCCTAGGAGTCACCTTGTCTTTTTTTATGGAATATCGACGTGAAAAACAATATAAGGAGCAACTAAAAGAGCAGTCGCTCAGTCGAGTTTTACAAAACTTAGAAATCGACAACGAAGATTACGGATTTAATAAGGCTGCACATCTTGACGCCTTAAATGCCATTCGATGGATAGATCAAAATCATCAAAACGCCAGCAATTTTCATCCAGATACCACAGGATATTACATTCAAATAGCAGCCTTTACAAGCACTACTTTTTACGATAATCAAGAGGAATACCGAAGCCTCCAAAACTCAGGTCTTATTGAGTTTATAGAAGACGAAGAAATTGTGATTGGGCTTCAAAACAAATATGTGACCCACGAATACATGAAGCATCTTGAAGATGAAATAGATGGTTTTGTAGAACGTCTAAAGTCTTACAGACACAAAAACATACATATCAATAGTGAGAAAACTAACGTAAGAGGTTATCCCATAGATGCTACTTATACCGGCCCCGCAGAAATACCTCTTGAAGTTGTTCAAGCCCTTCATGAAAAGAGGTGGTGGCACCAATTATACCTCAAAAGAGTAGATGAACTCATATTAGGAGATCAATTGTTGATTAAAGAAATTCAATTGGAATTGGAATAAATATAATCTTCTCAAAGTCATTTTAAAATGAAAAAGTACTACATCAGATACGCGCTCGAATTCTTGGTCATTACCCTAGGAGTCACCCTGTCTTTTTTTATGGAATATCGACGTGAAAAACAATATAAGGAGCAACTAAAAGAGCAGTCGCTCAGCAGAATTTATGAAAATATCAGCAGCAACGACATTCCAGATTTTGAATTAAATATTCGAATACATGAAATGTCTATTCGCTCTGCCGAATGGATTTTTGATCATCATCAGGAATTTAATGAGCAAATGCGAGATTCTATTGGATATCACGTGATGGTCGTCTCAAATATGGGAACTGTCTTGGTCGACAATCAAGAAGAATACAGAAGCCTTCAGAACTCAGGTCTAATTGAGCTTATCGCAAATGAAGATTTGGTCAAGGGCCTTCAAAACAAATACACCGTTCATAATTTTATTAAAAAAATAGAGGATTACAACAATGAAATGTTCATGCAAAATCTGCAGGGCTTTGCCAGGTTAAACATGCTCATTTTAAGCAAAGAGTCCACGGAATTTTATTTACCTGTTAGGTCGCGATATACCGGAGATTTGCGATTACCCGATAGCTTCTTATACGACATTCGATTGAAGACAAATATCGACAAGCAGTACATCAGTTTAGTGCAACAGCGTTTACTTCAAGACAGAAATATCCTCGACCAAATTGAAACTGAAATTAAATAATCACTAACTTCTACTGCTTTAAAAATTAAATATATGTACGCAATCATTTTAGCTGCTTTACTATCCTTTCAAACCAGTACTGTTCAAGGAACTTGGGTGAATATTGATGATGAAACTGGAGTCGAAAAATCAGAGATTACCCTCTATGTAGAAAACGGAAAACTCTACGGCAAAATCGAGCGATTATTGCTGCCTGAAGATCAAGGAAAGGTGTGCGAAAAGTGTAAGGGTAAAGAAAAAAATCAACCTATTGAAGGATTGATTATTGTGAAAGGTTTATCCAAAGATGGCGAGGTATGGACTGATGGAAAAATTCTAGATCCTGCCAATGGAAAATCTTATGATTGCACCATCAAATTGGACGATTCAAACACCTTAAATGTAAGAGGTTACTTGGGATTCTCTTTTATTGGTCGTTCTCAAGTTTGGAAACGAAAAGTCTAATCTTTTATGAAAAAGGCGATTATAATCGGGGCTTCATCTGGGATTGGAGAAGCCTTAGTTGATTTTTTGGTAAACGACGGTTACGTAGTCGGAATTACGGCAAGGCGTGAAGAGCTACTTGTGGCGATTCAAAAAAGGTTTCCAGATCGGGTTTTTTATAAGGTGATGGATGTTCAGCAAACCGACAAAATCGAACAAATTTGTGCGGATTTAAGCACTGCCATCGGAGGGCTTGATTTGATGATCATTTCAGCTGGAATAGGTCACCTGAATAAGGAACTAGATTTCGATATCAGTCATGATGTTGTAAAAACCAATGTGAGTGGTTTTACTTGTGCGGCCAATTGGTCTATGAATTATTTTCAAAAGCAGGGCTCTGGTCACTTGGCAAACATAAGTTCTATCGCAGGCTTGTTAGGCAACGGAATTGCTCCTTCTTACAATGCAACCAAGGCCTATCAAATCAATTATTTCAATGGATTGAGAAAAAAAGTTAAGAAATTAAAACTCCGAATTTATCTTACAGATATTCGACCTGGTTTTGTCGATACCGCAATTCTAAAGGGTAATGGATTATTCTGGATTGCACCAGTAGATAAGGCAGCCAAACAAATTTATGCCGCCATTCGTAAGAAGAAAAAAAAGGTTTATATCACCAAAAGGTGGGCCTTAATCGCTTTTATCATTAGGCTCAAACCTTCTTTATTCTAACATTAAAAACGGCCGAGCATAATATAAATCAAGAGCGTTATTAAGCAAAGTGCGGCCGAGAGTTGGTTGGTGTATTTCCAGGATCGCATTGGAACAACCTGCTTGTCAATGATTTCAAAATTCTTGTCATGAGGTTTCATCTTTGAGATGAAAATCATAATTCCCATGTTGAGCACAAATTCAATCCCCCATAAATGAACAAAGTGCAGGTCGATCTTATAGATAAAAGTGAAAAACACGTAAAAGACCAAGCCAAAGATTAAAGCCGATTTTGCAGCCAATGCGGTTATATTTTTGGTGAAAAAACCAGCTAACATGATTGAGGCTATTGGAATAAAGAAGATTCCATTTAACTGCTGAAGGAGTTGATACAATCCATCAGGAGCGTTGACTACTAAGGGAGCAACAACAATAGAGAAAAGTGCTAAAAGCGTAGAGACTGTTTTTCCAACTCGAACGAGCTGAGCGTCTTTAACTTCTGGTCGAATGTGCTTTTTATAGATATCAAAACTAAAGATGGTCGAAGCGCTATTCAGAACGCTGTTAAAGGTGCTGAGCACTGCGCCCATGACAATGGCTGCAAATAATCCGGTGGCACTTTTAGGAAGTACTTTTTTAATCAGTTCAGGGTAGATCAAATCTTGATTGTCGTAAAGCATCTCTCCGAAGTAGTAAAATCCTATGACCCCGGGAAGAATGATAATGACAGGAACTATTAATTTCAATATCCCAGTGTAGAGCAAACCTTTTTGAGCTTCAACCAGATTCTTTGCACCTAATGCTCTTTGAATTATAGTTTGATTCATACTCCAAAAGTAGATTTGGTTAATCATCAAACCCGTAAACAATACTTCAAAGGGCATAATGGAATCTTTGGCCCCAATGACGTTAAATTTTTCTGGAGCAAAATCATAGACCTTCTGTAATCCATTTAAAATGCCGCCATCTCCAATTTGATAAAGGGCGATAATAGGGATGAGTGTTCCTCCAATAAGCAATCCGTAACCATTGATGGTGTCAGATACAGCAACTGCTTTTAGTCCACCGAAAATCGCGTAAATAGAACCCACAATTCCTATTCCCAGAACGGTAATCCATAATCCTTTTTGAGGAGAAACACCGAGATTTTCTGAGATTGAAAAAATACTTTCCAAGTTAATTGCACCGGTATATAAGACGATGGGTAGAAGGGTCACAACAAAAGAAATCATCAAGAAAAATGCGACCAGTGATCTGGTAAACTCATCGAATCGATGCTCAAGGAATTCTGGTATGGTGGTAAGGCCCATTTTCAAATAGCGTGGCACAAAATAAATTGCAGCCAATACTAGTGCGAGGGCTGAAGTGACTTCCCAAGCAATGATTATAAACCCATTCTTATATGAAGAGCCGTTCATGCCAATTAAATGCTCTGTTGAAATATTGGTTAAAATCATTGAGCCTGCGATAACCACGCCAGTAAGACTTCTTCCGCCCAAAAAGTAACCCTCCTTGGAGTTCAAGTTTTCATGTCTCAATTTATACCAGGAGTAAAATGCAACAAAAAAAATGAAGCCTAAAAAAGTAATGAGCGTTTGCATATGTTGTTGGTTAGGTTTTAAATGGATTAAAAAGCCATTCTAGGTCATTGATTTCCAATATACTCAAAAATCTAGGATTTTAAATTTTGTGATTTCGTACTTTTAAAGTACGCTGCAGCTAAAAATAGCAGTGCGCTACTATGAAACGCTTTCTAATTAAAAACTCGAATCTTTTTTTAATGCTCGGTGGGGCTTGCATGTTAGTAGGGGCCTTATATCCCGATGAAAACGTAACGGACAATTATATAGCAGCGGCCTTTTATATACTCGCTTCTCTTGCGTTTATGTCGTCTGCCTTAGGACAGATTTTAAACTCTAGACAGTAGTAAGTTCTACAAGAGTCTTTGGTGTATTTTTGAAAAGATCTAAATGATAAATAACATGAGAATAGTAGTCTTCTCTTTGATAGCCTTGGTCACTTTAAGTACTTGTAAACCTCAATTTTCGCGAAAAGACCATTCCATATATTGGCAAAAAAATGCCTCTGAGTATAAGGCGCTTTGCATACAAGCATACAATTCGGCCAAATTAGAACTCGATAGGGTATTAGCCTTGCAACACGAAAAACCAATTGCTGTTGTGGCTGATATAGATGAAACCGTGCTCAACAACCTGCCCTACAATGAAATGCTTATCGAAAAAGACTTGAGTTTCTCTCAAACCACTTGGTCTGAATGGGTAAACAAAGAAATAGCCACAGCAATTCCAGGAGCATTAGAGTTTTATGCCTACGCTGAGCGTATGGGAGTAGAGGTGATTTATATTTCGAACAGAAGAGTGGAGAATTATGCTCCTACAAAGTCAAATTTGATCGCCCTTGGTTTTCCTTTTGATGAAGACACCATAATGCTGTTAAGAGATCAGACAAGCAGCAAAGAAGAGAGAAGAAATCAGCTCACTGACTTCGATGTGGTCTTATTTTTAGGAGATAATCTCTCTGATTTTGACAGTGTTTTTGACAAAGACACCAATAGTGAACGAAACCAAGCACTCGAAGAAAAAAAGTCAGATTTGGGACAAAAATTTATATTATTACCCAACTTAATATACGGTGCTTGGGAAGACGGTTTTGAGTAGTCTGATAGTTTAGATTACTAGTCTTCGATACGGTACACCTTTCGATAGATGTGACCTTTGTCGTCCATCGTAAAAATTTTTCCAAGTGCAGAATCCCAAAATGAATCGTTCAGTTTTTGATAGGCCTCACTGACATTATGGGTCATTTCATAATGCTTGTCACTGGTGTATTGGCTGATCATAAAGTATCGGTATTGGCTGGCCTCGTCACTCGCATTAACGCGGTATAATTTGTAAAAATCTTTACCAAAGCCAGCATCTTCTAACATTTGATTTCTGGTTTTGTTAAAGGCTAAAAATTCTTCAACTAATTGATCAGGAACATCGAAATAATGAACACTGAGTCGTTCTTGATTTTGGGCAACTGCAATACTTGTAAAGACAAATAAGCAAAGGCTAAAAAGGATTGTTTTTTTCATTGGTAATGGTTTTATTTTAAAACACAATTTAATAAAGTTCAGGTTAACGAAAAAATGTATTTAAACAATCGATTTACTTTAAACAAAGGAAGTCTTCACGACTAGTGAAGACTTCTGAACTAATTACTACTAAAAATGAATACTAAATATTGAGATTTACGCGAATAAGGTAACCGAGCTTGGTTTTAATTTACTGATCGCATTTTGAACAAAAAGTTGAACCTCGTGTTTATCGGCTTCTTTTTTGGCCAGCACTAAGGCGTCTTGATAATTGTCACGCTCTTCTATGCATTCACTCTCATGAAGGTTGTGTCTTATCACTCTAAAGGAAAATTCTTCTTGATATTCGCCTAATTCAGATTTCTTATAAGATACATTAAGAGCTAAAGAGACAGCTATAGCTTCGTTTCTGTTTTTGATTTTCATGCGTTCAATTTATAATGGTAAAATTTGGGACAAATTATGCTTTGGGACTAAGCAAAAGGGCTGAAATAAATCGGCCAACTAAAACTGTGATAATTACTGTGGTTAAAGACATTAGATAAGGCTTTTTAAGTACTTAAGAAAAAGTAATCCAAAATAAAATAGGCAGCCAAATAACCGAGGATAATGCCTGAAAATACTGGTAATGCTAATTGTTTCATAATTGATTTTTATTAAATTATACCGATGAGTGTTTAACTTTTCTAATGCGATTTATGTGGTCAAAACAAACATCAAAATGGTAAGATTTGGTTGCACAAACCTAAGATGGTTTTATGTATAAAAATTACACTTTATCGATAAAATATGCATTTCATCGATTTTATTGCTTTATTATCTATTGTATAACAGGTTAAAGGTTTTTCTATGTAAAAGACAGTATCAGTGAGATATTTTGACCGATGATCAAGTCTTTTTAAAAAGTTCGCAAGTTTTGAACGTGTTTAATGCCTTTCGAAATACAAATAATTTAATTCTGCCTTCAGTTCAATTAGTTCGTCTGCCATAATTTTTGACAGCTCAGCCCTAAGTTGACTAAATTCTGTGGTGTTGAATCTTTGAATTAACGCAGTATTTATGTGGGGTTCGGTAATCATCAAATGAAGTAACTCCAAGATCGTGCATTGAAAAGGGGTAAGGAACACATCAGATTTAAGCAGACTAAATTCTTGATTGAATCGATTTTTATCTGAAATATGTTCATAATTCAATTTTTGAACATTTAATTGTAGTAAATCAATGGCGTATGAATAATCTATTTTAAAATCAGCTACTATGACCCTGCCTGTTTGTGATAAACCAAGGAGGTATTGATTTAGTTCCTTGTCATTGATGTAAAAGAGTACACCAAAAAAACACAGTAAGTCATAGGGTTTTGAAACCTGGGTATAGAACGATTCATAGCGTATCTGTGGATGTTGATGAGCTTGCTGCAACATAAATGCACTAGGTTCGAGTCCAATGACCTCTTTGCAGTAGGAGGTCAGGGCAATACTTGAATGCCCAACACCGCTTCCTACATCTAAACCGCGTTGAAATGAATCCGCTTGTAAACATTTTTTAAGTAAAATCGAATGCAGCTCAGGGCGATACGCCTTGTAGTGACTTGCGATTTCTTTAGAATATGCCGCTGCGCTCTTATCCATGCCATGAAAATATACAGAATATTGAGGGCTTTATTCAAAAAATTAAATAAATTCATAAGGCTAATTGGTGTAGAACGAGGTTTGTGTTTTTAGCATAGCTTCTTAATACTCAGCAAATATTAGATATGGAAAAACCAAAAGCGAATCCACTAAAAAGTATGGATCATTGGGAAGACGACTTGTTAGAGCGCTACCCAGATCCAAAGACTTTGAAAGAGAAAAGTGAATTTAGAAATTACGTAGATTCAGATCGAGACGCTACTGTACGCGAATTTTATCAATTAAATCACAAGTTTCAAACCTATGATTTTGTCTGTGAAAAAGAGAAAGAATTCTTGGCCTTCAACAAAAGAGAGATGTCGATATGGGATGCCCTCGAATTTTTAAACACCCTTGTAGATGACAGTGACCCAGATATTGACCTGGATCAATTGCAGCATCTGATGCAAACCTCTGAGGCCATTCGAAAAGACGGTCACCCTGATTGGTTTGTTTTAACTGGATTTTTACACGATTTAGGTAAGGTACTTTGCCTGTTCGGTGAACCACAGTGGGCGGTAGTTGGAGATACCTTTCCGGTAGGATGTCAATTTTCTGATAAAATAGTCTATCCTGATTTTTTTAGCAGTAACCCGGATTCAACTCATGAAATCTACAGCACTAAGCTCGGGGTCTATCAAGAGCATTGTGGATTAGATCAGGTCAAAATGAGCTGGGGCCATGACGAATACCTTTATCAAATTGTCAAAGATTATTTACCCAAGCCTGCTCTTTATATGATTCGTTATCACTCTTTCTATGCCCAGCATAGAGAAGGAGCTTATGATTTTCTGTTAAACGATGAAGATCGAGAATATTTCAAATGGGTAAAGGCTTTCAATCCTTATGATTTATATTCCAAGGCGCCAGAACCTCCAAACGTAAAAGAATTAAAGCCCTATTATGAGGATTTAATCGCCAAGTATCTTCCTGAAACACTTCGGTTTTAGATGATCAAATTTGGAATTGTCGGCTTAGGAAGAATTGGTAAGGTACACCTCTTAAATGTGCAACGCTATTGTGACAACGCCCAAATCGTTGCTGCTTGTCCAGTTAGTTCAAAGCATCTCAGGTTTATTCAAAGTCAGGGTGTTACAGAGCAGTATGATTCTTTTGATGAGATGTTGGAGCTCTCCGATATAGATGCTGTCATTATTGCCTCACCAACCGCTTTTCACTTTGAACATATCGTTAAAGCGGCAAGGGCCAAAAAACATATCTTTTGTGAGAAACCTATAGATCTTAACTTTGAAAAGGTCAATGAAATTGTATCGATTGTTGAAGCCAGCGACATCAAATTTATGGTGGGCTTTAACAGAAGGTTTGACCCTCATGTCATGAAACTCAAAGCATCGATTGAGGCCGGTAAGGCAGGTGCTGCACGCCTGTTAAAAATCAGCAGTAGAGATCCTGCTCCACCTCCTTTGGAATTTGTTAAGCACTCAGGGGGGTTGTTTTTAGACATGAGTATTCACGATTTCGACATGTCTCGTTATTTGGTGGGTAGCGAGGTGAAAGAAGTCATCGCTCATGGAGCAGTATTTGGAGATTTGCCTTTGCAAGATTACGATGATATTGACACGGCCGTAATCACTTTAATTTTTGAAAATGGTTGTATGGTTCAAATCGACAACAGTCGATACAATTCGTACGGCTATGATCAGCGCATCGAATATTTCGGAGAAAAGGGGAGCATATCCACCCAGAATTTAAAAGAAAATGAGGTGCTTATTGCAGATAAAGACGGATATCATACCGCAAAAGCCAGACACTTTTTTATTGAGCGCTACGAAGAGTCTTACAGAAATATCATGATTGATTTTGTAAATCACCTAGACCGAGGAAGTGCACCCACAGTTACCGCAAATGACGGATTGAATGCTTTAAAAATTGCACTAGCCGTCAAACAATCCTTTAAAGAAAATAGGGCAGTACAGCTATAAGGGCTTGTAGTTCGCTATTATCTCGTTCAACTGTGAAGGGTCTCCAGTCATTTCCCATCTTCCGAGTGAAACAGGAATATTACCGATGCGATTCAGGCTATCAAAAAAGTTTTTAAGTTCAAATTGAGCCTCATCTTTTTTGGCGACTTCCATCATCATTTCTTCGATGAGGTATTTACCTGTAATATAACTCGTGCCGTATCCGGGTTGTCTTAAGTATAAATGCTGTTCGAATAGAAGCAATTCTTTTTCTGTTTTCATCCAACCTCTTGGGGTGTACTCTGCGTGTATTTTCCCAGCCTCTTCCATAGGCATCATATTAGCGTGAGCGTATAAGGAACCCAATCCTCTTGCAGCCCTCTGGGATATCAAAATATAAACGATTTCTCGAGCTCTTGGGTTTGAACTGTACAATCCGGCTTGCATGAACATTTCTTCAACAGCTGTGGCAAGACCTTCATTTCTAGAATCAAAGATGTTGTACAAAAGTGCTTGTTTTCGAATGGGTCTTGGGTTGGGGTCCTCTTGCATTCGCGCCAATTCAAACCAATGGTAAAAATGCGAAAACAATGGCTTAGGGTCTAGATGCGCTGTAATCCAGAAAAAGTTTCTGGTTTCTTCTGGAACAAAACCACCCAAATGCGCATTTAAGGCCCCTTCAAAATAATCGGCTACAGTGACAATATCATTCTTGTCTAGAAAATCGAGCAAATCTTTAGCGGCTTTTCGAGCCAACTCATCATAGGCTTCGGGGGAATCTGCGGCAGAGAGTTCTTCTAAGGCTCTGTTTTTATGTTCTTCGAGCTTAAGAGAAGACCAGGAGCGCGCCAATTCTCTTTTCAATAAAAAGACTTCATCTTCCCAAGTGAGTGGAACCAAGTGTACATTTTGCTGATACCAGGTGTAATGGTCTTTACCTATGCCAGAAGGTCCATTTTTGGATGGCGCTTGCTCTTTTAACCAATCCGCCAATGCTATTGTTGCTTTTTGAGCCTTGTCAATAGCGGCTACCAATTCCTCATTATCGGCTACTCCAGGTTTTTCTAAAATAGATTGGAGCACCTTTACTTGCGTTTCAATATCGCGTATTCCTGCAATCCATAAATCTCTAGCATTTCCTGTTAAGTTCTCTTTAGCTTGCTCATAGAAATTGGAAATAAGTCCTATGTCTTTTGTGAATTTAGCCCTCTGTTCTGCATTTAACGGAAAGTCATACTGCCAGAGTTCAATGACAAAATGTGGAGTTGGACCTTCATGAGCAGGAACATCACTTTTAGCCGTCCATATCACCTTGTAAAAGGCAGGATCTCTTTGCCAAGACTTTAGCACTTTGGTGTTGAATTCATATCCATTCATCTCAGCCCAAAGAATATGCCAGTCAATTTGATCTTCAATAGGCCACTCATCTTTAACTAATGCCTCTAAGGTGTTTCGCAGTTTTTGAAAGTCGTCAGCGCGGCGATCAAAAGTTTCTTGTGTATAATCTGGCACTCCATTTCTGAGTGGAGGTATTTCAAAGGCTCTCCAGTCATTGAAGAGTTCTTCTAAACTGATTGAGGTATCGATATTTTGAGCACTCTTATCATCAGTACACGATAAGATTGTGATCGAGAAAAGAAATAAAACTATTTTTTGTCGCATTGCCTTGAATTTATTCGTTTGATAAGGATTTAAAATGGTCCTTAGAGATTGTTTTGTTTCGTTTTAGCGCAATCCACCTCAGTGCAAATATTATACTGGCTAATCCCATAACAAGAAGCCAAACATAGGTAGAATGAAAGTACCAAGCACTTACAGCAGTTGCACTCAAATCTTTATAGGTATGGATTCCTAAAAAGAGGGTTAGAAAGATTATACCTCCCCAGCCTACAAAACCTTGTAAGCTTCTTTTTTTAAAGACTTCGATTTGTTGGTACAAATGCGCATTGTATTTTTTGATACGGATTACCGTAATGCACATCAGCAGAAAGTTGACCAGCATAGAGGTTACCATTATGTCTATACCTAAGAAAAAATCTCCAGCAAAATGAGAGCCTAAAACTCCGATACTAGCGCAAATTCCTGCAACGATTAAGGCGGTAACAGGTGTTTTTCTCTTGGGATGGATGTAGGCGATACTTTGAGGCATGATGTGATCTTTGGCCCAGGCAAACATCAGTCTCGAAACGGACAGTAACATGGCAGGAAGGTCATTGATCAGTGCAATGGCTGCACCTAGAATAATCAACGTATCTAAACCACTTGGCAAGACATAACTCAAAAGCCCAGGAGCTGTAATATCTTTTGTCTGGGCTTGTTCAGCCACATAACTCCATGGAATAATATGATATACCGATCCGGCAAAAAGAAAGTAAAAAAGCCCTACGCCTAAAATAGCCACGAGAATAGCCAAGGGTAGATTTCTTTTTGGATTTATAGCCTCGCTACCCGTTTGGGCGATGGCATCAAAACCAATAAAACTCGAAAAAAGAACTGCCGCTGCCGAGAGAAATGTAGCCCAATGAAAATTGGGAGCAGGAGGAATTTTATGTTGGACTCCTTCTTTTGTGGCGATGGCCGAAAGAAAATCCGATTGATCAAAAAACAGTCCTGAAAGAATGACGATACTTCCCAAACAAAAAATCACAATGACCATGGGAATCAATAATCTTGCATAAGATTTGACACCTCGTATGTTCAAGTATACAAAGCCCCAGATAAAACTCAAGGCAAGGCCGACGCGAATCCAAGAAATTTCTAAAATTTTAGAAAGATTGACCATCCCATAACTATGGGCGATATCTCTAAAAAAAGGAACTACGATGTAGGCGATGACGCCTATGACAATCGATAACCCAAACCACTGCGAAAAACTTGCAACAAAACCGAGATAAGGATTCAGACCTCTACTCACATAGAGGTAGCTGCCTCCCGCTCTGGGCATGGCTGAAGAAAGTATGGCATAGGCTAAACCCGCAAACAAGGCTGGAATCGCTGCAAAGGCAAAGGCCCAAAGCACATAAGGTCCAATATCAGGAACACTTCTGTGAATCATAAAGGGAACCACATTGATTGATGCACCCACCATAGACGAGACTCCCGTAGCCATGACGGTGATTAAACCCATTTTACGAACTAAAGTTGGTTTAGGTTCCATGAAGAAGATATCCTTTAAAAAAGGAAAGTAAATTAACGTTTCTCGCTCAGGTTACATGCGAACATAACCGTTCATCAAATAATTTGACATTACACTTGAGGCCGATAGTGCAAAAACAATGTGCTCGTTAATCTCATCTCTTTCTAGATCTCGAGGGTATAAGGCTTGAGAACATACGTAAAGCTTTACGTTGTTTTCAGTAAGGAGTTGAATGAGCTCAGTATTTGGATTTTTAGTCCCGTATTTTTTCATGTAGGCTTCATCACTTAGCAAATCGAAGGTGGCCTTGCCAGACACAGAAGCCACTATGCGAACATCTTTTAAATCAACACCAGACACGCCAAACATATTTAAGGCATGCGCTATACCGTTAAGGCCTCGATTTACCCCGTTTCTTTTTTCATCATCTGTGATTTTATACAAGAGCTTATATTCAAAATTTTTCCGAGGTTGAACACTTGTTGTGGGATCGTACACAATTCCGCCATAACCATCTATGACAGGTGTTGACCATTGTTGACCATAGCTTAAAGAACAAGTGATAAATAGAGCTGCATAGATGAGGTTTTTAACGGATGTTTTAAAAAGTGCTTTCATGTTTAGTACAGGTTTTAGATTGCACATCAAGTTAAAACAAAAAACTGAGCTAATATCCACCTGCAAAATAGCTCTCAACGTTACGTTTTAAAAAAACGCAGCTTTTAGGGATTAAAATTTAAGGCATTATCAATCAATGCGAGATGCGAGTAGGCCTGAGGAAAGTTTCCTAATAACTCTTTGGTCTTGAAATCTAAATCTTCACTGAAGAGCCCCAAATGGTTGCTATACGATAAGAGTTCATCAAAGAGTTGTTTAGATTTTTCGCGTTCTCCAATTTGAAACAAACTATTGATAAACCAGAAGGTGCAAACGGTAAAAGAAGAACTAGGCAACCCAAAATCATCTTCATTCTTATATCTAAAGAGTAAACCGTCGTGCATAAGGTCCTTTTCAATCGCCTTAACTGTTTTGATATATTTTGGATCTTTTCCTTCGATGAATCCGTAATATTCCATGAGTAATACAGAGGCGTCTAAGTGTTCTGATTGATAGGATTGTGTAAAGGCCTGTTTTTCTTCATTCCATGCATTGACCATAATGTCTTCGCGAATTTCGTCCCGCAGTGTGCTCCATTTTTGAACAGACTTGCCTCCTTGAATCAAATTTGAAATCTTTATGGCGCGATCTACCGCAACCCAACACAGTAATTTTGAAAATGTAAAATGACGATCTTCTTGTCTGAATTCCCAAATTCCCTTGTCTGCCGAACGCCAATTGTTTTTGACCACATAAACGACTGATTTTACAATAGTCCAAAGTTCTTCGTGTTTGTCATCATCCTCCTTATAGTTTTCAATTTGATAATGGATTACATCCATTAGAATACCATAAATGTCATTTTGCTTTTGAGAGAAAGCGGCATTACCTATTCTGACTGGGCGAGATCCTTTGTAGCCATCTAAATGTTCAAGGATTTCTTCGGTAAGTGTTTTTTCTCCATTAATGCCGTACATGATTTGTAACTTTTCGTTTTTATCTGGAATCAAATCAATGATATAGCGAATGAAGTTTTTTACAATCTGGGTATGTCCAAGTTTGGCGATGACTTTTATAACCATTGAGGCGTCTCTAATCCAACAAAAACGATAATCCCAATTGCGAACTTCACCAACGGTTTCTGGAAGAGATGTTGTTGCCGCTGCCAAAACTGCCCCAGTCTTTTCAAAAGTCAATTGCTTTAAGGTCATTGCACTTCTCAAAATCTCCTGATTGTAATTTTTAAAGGTGGGCGTTTTATGACACCAATTAAGCCAGTACACCTTGGTGCGTTCATATTCAAGAAGCGTATTTTCAAGGGTAGGAACGTTTATCTTTTCGTTGTAAGAAACGGTTGTAAACTGATCTTTTTCTAAGGTAAATTCTTCACTTGACAGCACGCTTTCTTTATCGAAATCTGTATACAAGAAAAGGGTGTCGTAATGCTTGTCGTCCACAACGCTGACAATAAAATCCTCTTTGATATAATTATTGGTCTCTCCGATGGCATACTCCAATCTTGGGTTATAAATGATCTTAAGCTTTGGGCTGCCGCTGATATACTTAAATACACGTGTGAGTTCTGGAGGCGCGTAATAAAGACCGTCTTCTTTTTGATATCGGGGCATGAAATCAAGAAGTTCAAAGATGTTTTCACCTTGTGAAAATCGAGTGCGTAGAATGTTGGTGTTTTCGATGTAGGATTGTTTGATTTGATAAGAAGGGTCACATTCGATCTTAAAACTCCCTCCAATCTTTTCGTCAATGATTTTCCCGAAGACAGACGGGGAATCAAATTGTGGTAAACAGCACCAATCTATTGAGGAATCCTCATTTATAAGTGCTGCAGATTTGCAATTTCCTATTATACCTAAATTAAGACTATTCTTGTTCTTCAAATTACATATTATGCTATAAATTGGGACTCCGTTAAACACGTTATGGCTAAGAATATTATTGTTTCAAATCGCTTACCCATTCGCATTACGAAGGTAGAAAATTCATTTAAATTTACACCTACCTCTGGAGGTTTGGCCACTGGAGTAAAATCAATTCACCAAGATAAAAACGCCTTGTGGATTGGTTGGCCTGGTATAGGCGTAGATGAGATAGAGGAGGATCTACTCCCTTCTATAGATGCTGATTTGAGGGCTAAAAATTTTCTTGCTGTTCATTTAACACAAAACGAATTAGACAACTTTTATTACGGTCTGCCGAACAAGTGTTTATGGCCTCTTTTTCACTACTTCATTGAGTACTCTGTTTTTAATGAAGGGCAGTGGTCTTCTTATATCGAGGCCAATCAAAAGTTTGCAGATAAGGTTATCGAGCAAATCGAACCTGGAGATACCGTTTGGATTCACGATTATCAATTATTGCTTTGTCCAAAAATGATTAAAGATGTTTGTCCAGATGTTCAAATAGGCTTTTTTCTGCACATACCCTTTCCGTCTTTTGAGATATTCAGAATATTTCCGTGGCGTGAAAAATTGTTAGAAGGCATGCTCGGAGCTGACCTTATTGGGTTTCATACTTTCGACTATCAGCGACATTTCTTGAGTTCGGTCAAGCGAATTGCAAAATTAGATGTGCGCTTTAACCGCATTTTACAAAACCAGCGAGAAATAGTAGTAAATACTTTCCCCATGGGAATTGATTTCAAAAAATTTCAAGAGGCTGCAAGAAATCATAACCTGCAAAAAGAAGCAGAAAAATCAGAATTAAAAAGGCAATTAGAATTACACAAGAAAGCCTCAGAATCTGGTAAGTTAATTCTTTCTATTGATCGTTTAGATTACACCAAAGGCGTAGTGAACCGCATTAATGCATTTGATTTATTTCTGACCAAATACCCGGAGTATTGCGAAAAAGTGAGATTGGTGATGCTGACAGTTCCTTCTCGTTCCGATGTGCCCGAATACATGAGATTAAAAAAAGAGACAGATGAACTTGTGGGTAGAATAAATGGTAAATACGCCACAGTCAATTGGACTCCTATTTGGTACTATTACAGAGCCATGGATTTTGACGATCTCATTGATTTGTATATGACCTCTGATATCGCGATGATTACACCGGTGCGTGATGGGATGAATTTAGTGGCTAAAGAATTTGTTGCTACTCGCGTCGAGGGTGATGGAGTGCTTATACTAAGCGAAATGGCTGGAGCTTCCAAAGAACTTTTTGAAGCTGTTTTGGTCAATCCCTTTGATTTGAACGCCATGGCAGATTCTTTGCTAGAAGCCATTCGCATGCCATTGAATGAGCAAAAGCGAAGAAATTTAAGCATGCAAAAAAGGCTTAAGCGTTATTCTGTGGAACATTGGGCTCAAGAATTCATGAAATCACTTCAAACCACGCAGCTGCTTCAATTTGAAGAAAATACACCCAAACTAAGCTCTAAAGTACAAGATGAAATTATAGAAGCATTTCACAATGCTAAAAACAAGGCTATATTACTCGATTACGACGGAACACTCGTAGAATTTCACGACAATCCTGACAGGGCTGTTCCTGACAAAGAGCTCTTACAAAATCTTAAATATCTCAGCGAGCAGCCACATACGAGCATTTCGATTATTAGTGGACGTGACCAAAAGTTTTTGAATTATCATTTCAAAGATCTTGAGCTAACCCTAGCCGCTGAACACGGGCATTTTATGAAGCGCAACGGCGGTGAATGGAAAGGTGCTGCCGTTAAAAATAAGGATTGGATGCAAAATATAGTCCCAATCTTTGAATCCTTTACAGATCGAACCCCAGGAACTTTTATAGAAGAAAAGAAAAACAGTCTCGTTTGGCATTACAGAAAAACAGACCCTGAACTCGCCGATCAGCGAGTGACTGAACTTAAGACGGTTCTGTCAAGTCTTATATCGAATCGTCTGTCTATTATGGATATGGACAAAGCCTTGGAAGTCGTGGACCAAAGAACAGACAAGGGAACAGCAGTTGCAGAAATTATTCGACAGAAGAATTATGATTTTATTCTTTGCATTGGAGATGATGTTACAGATGAAAACATGTTTGCAGCCTTACCGTCTCATGCCATAAGTATCAAAGTAGGAAGAAAACCGACAATTGCTTCCTATTACCTTGAAAACGTATCTCAAGTAAAGGCCTTAATACAGGCCATGAACTGCGTAAAGGTTGAAGGCTAAACAATGGATTTTTTAGGTGAACTCAAAAAAATTTATAAGGATGTAGTTGAGGCACCTACAACAGAAACCTCCCAGCAGATTCGAATTAGAAATGCCCAACAAGTGAAAGACCTGTTTAATTCGCTTGATATTGAAATCAAGGGTTCTGAGCATCTTCCCTACGAGCGAAATAGTATTTTCATTTACAATCACTTGCACAATCATCAAAATTTTTACGTAGCAGAAAATTTTCAAATCACCCTGGATAGCCACTTCATTAGTAGTGTATTGTATTCGTATTACGGCGACCCTGGAATTAGAGTAACGCGGCACGCATTAGCCGAGGAGATTTACCACAAAAAATACTACGACCGTTTAAATTATATACGTGTTTATTCGGATAATTTCATCCCGCAAGGAGTAGATAAATTCCGAATCAGAGAAGCCAACAAATCTTTTTATCAGCAGGCCAAAGCGGTTTTAGATGATGGCCATGGCTTGATTTGCAGTCCCGAGGGAAATTCTTTTGCAACTCAAGACTCTCCCGGACCATTTAAAAAAGGAGTTTTTTCTCTAGCCAGTAGTTTGAAACCTCAGCCTAAAATCGTACCTCTAGTCTTGGTAAATTTCGATAGGCTTCCACAAGAAACCACTTATAAACTGCAGGTGATGCCTCCTTTCAAAATGTCTGATTACGGCATCACTTCATCTAAAGACCCTAAAATTATTGAAGTTGCTGAAACACTCAATACTTCATATAAAACATGGGTTGACGATTTAAGTATTGACGATAAAGACTTTAAAGTTGAAATCGAGTTATTAAAACAAAAAAGTCAGGCTAAACAAAACCAAAAAGATCTCATTGTTTTTTACGGAAGTTCAACCATTCGACTCTGGTCGACTCTTGAGCGCGATTTTCCGAAACACAATGTCTTAAATCTAGGATTTGGTGGGGCATTTATTCACTCAATGGTTTCGCATTTTGAAACACTCTTTACAGGATTAATTCCAAAAGCTATCTTTTTATACCTGGGCGGAAATGATCTCAATCTCGACCTTTCAACCGATGAAATTATAGCGCAAAGCAAAGCACTTATAGAAGCTATACACCAAAGATTTCCTCAAACTAAAATTTATCACATTTCAATTAAACCTTCCTTAGAGCGACAAGAACATCTACATTCAATTCAAGCGATTAATAATGCTATGTGTAATCTGACAAAAGAATGTACTTACCTAACTCAAGTTAGACTTTATGAGGCCTTATTAGACCTAAACCAAAACCTTCGAAAAGATGTTTTACTTCAGGATGGATTACACCTCAATGATGAGGGATATTTAGTTTTGAAGGGTTTGATTCAGCAAGTTCTTTTAGAATGATAAGAGATTTATTTGAAAGAATGCTAAGAAAGCACTTACAATTTACCGGCCACTTCATCGTAGTACTCTTGAGTCAAAACCTCAGTCCAAGTAGTAGGGGTAGTTCCGCCATAAAGCGCTAAATAAGTCACATCGCTATTTTTCGAAGAGGAATGCCAGTGTTCTGTCTGTCTTGGGCATCTGATAACATCACCAGTTTTCATAAGTATAGGGTCTTTTCCTCTTTCTTGATAGTATCCCTCGCCTTCAACTACGATAAGAACCTGCGTGGACATGTGATAATGCCAATCTAGCGTAGAATTAGCTTTGAAGGTAGCTTTGGTGATATTATAGGGTAATTCTCTATCAGAATCGAGGAGTCGATTCAGATAAGCGTCTCCGATGTAGTGAGTATTAGGCGCTCTATTACCCTCATCTTGGTATGAACTAATCTTGTATTGGCTTTGAGCAAATAGCATTAAAGGCAGTCCTGTAAACAGTAATAGAATAAAATGTTTCATGCGCATTGATTATCTTCTAAATGTAATGCAATTGAACTGAAATTTTATATGGAAGAGAAAAAAAACATCCTCATAGAAAACCTCGTCAAGCAATTAAATGACATTCAAAAGAACAAGCTGTGGATGGGAGATAATTTTGAAAAAAAATTGAATAGCCTTTCAGATGAGCAAGCATTTATTCGTCCCTTACAGAACCTAAATTCAGTTGCCCAAATCATCGCGCACCTGAGCTTTTGGAATCGGGATTTAATCACAAAACTCAATACAGGCGAAGGAGTATTTTTAGAATCTGATAAAGAGAACTGGAGCAGCACAGAAGAATTTCAAAAGCAAGGATGGTCAACTATTTGCGAGAACTATCAATCTAGTTTAGATGAGGTTCTTAAAATCTTAAATTCAAAAGATGATTCCTTTTTAAAACAAGTCTATTACGATCAGGATTTTAAACAACCTTTTACATACGAATTTGTACTCAATGGAGCTCTACACCATCATTTATATCATCTAGGGCAACTAGGAATAGTCATAAAGTTGATTAAACTAAAACACGACTAAATAAGTAGACCTATGAAAAAATTAGTTTTAATAAGCCTTGTTGTTTTTGCTTCAGTTTCATGCGGGTCCTTTAAATCAGGCCTAAGCATTCCTTCGAATCAGACTTTTGTGCTCGGAGAATTGAATACCAAAAACTATTCAGCTGAATTGAGCAATGTTTCAGAGTTTACGGTTATAGTAAGTATTCAAAGTAAGACTTCAGGTCAAATTTTAAATGAACTAGAACTAGAGCCTAATCAAAAAATCAAGGTATTCATCGGTAAAGATGAGGTCGCATTCTTCAAAAATGACAATGACCAAGCCGTGAAGGTAAACGTTGTTTTAAACAAAGGTGTTGAGGGAATGCGATACATAAAATAGAATAAGCGTCAGCAAAGAGTAATTTTAATTATATTGCGAATAACAATAAACAAACACTCATGAAAAACTTAACCCTTGTTGTAGCTCTTTTTTCGCTATTTGCATGTAATCAACAAAGCACTACTGTAGCTCAAGTTGAAACTAGTAAAAAACTGAATCAAAATAATGAACAGGTAACTGTAATGGTCGATGTATCGTATTCTTTAAGTGCCGAAGAAATTAAAACTTTTATCACCGATGAACACGCTCCTTTCTTTTTTGAGCTTGAAGATTCAGGAATCGTTCGATTTGAATGGTTTATGAATGAAGAACAAAGTACGGCCACATTAATTGAAGTATTTGAAAATGCACAGGCTTTTCAAGAATTAGGAAGTAAAGTTTTGGGTTCTCCAATAAACTTAAGATTCAACGAATTATTCAAAAGAGAAGGTGTTACTGTTCTAGGAGAAGTGAGCGATGAATTCAAAGCAAAACTCCAGCCAATGAATCCAGCTTTTAAAACCTATACTGGCGGAATTAATTAAAAATCGCAGGTCATTATCAATCACATATTTTAAAAGTTAGTTCTTACCTTTATTAAAATTGTGATGGAATGAATGATACAATAGCTCAAGGCAATTTATCGAAATTAGGATACCTTGATTTGCCTATTCCTAAAGGGATAGATTTAAAACAGGCAATTCTTGATCTCAAAAGAGAAAAAAATGCTGTTTTATTAGCTCATTATTATCAAAATAAAGAAATTCAAGAGCTTGCAGATTATTTAGGAGATAGTTTGTATTTGGCTAAAGCAGCACAAAATGTTGATGCAGATATCATCATTTTTGCAGGGGTACATTTTATGGCTGAAACGGCCAAAATTATCAATCCTTCAAAAAAAGTGCTGTTACCAGATTTAAATGCAGGTTGTTCATTGGCGGATTCCTGCCCACCCCAAGAGTTTGCTGAATTTAAGGCCAACTATCCCGGGGCAGTAGTAGTTACATACATCAATTGTTCAGCAGAAATCAAAGCGCTGTCAGATATTGTATGCACTTCTTCAAACGCAGTTCAGGTCATAGAATCTATTGATAGAGATACCCCCATTATTTTTGCGCCAGATAAAAATCTTGGGCGTTTTTTAATAAAAGAAACAGGTCGCGATTTAATTCTATGGGATGGGTCGTGCATAGTACATGAGGCTTTTAGTTTCGAAAAGATTGTAAATCTTGCCAAGGCTCATCCAAAGGCTAAATTTATAGCACATCCTGAAAGTGAATCCCAAGTGTTAGACATTGCTCATTACATCGGTAGTACTTCGGGCTTGTTAAATTTTGTTCAAAACGATGATGCTGATTCGTACATTGTGGGCACAGAAGCTGGAATCATTCATGAAATGAAAAAAGTAGCTCCACAAAAAAACTTCATTCCAGCTCCAGTCGAAGATGACACCTGCGCCTGCAGTGAGTGTGCGTTTATGAAATTGAATACCCTGGAAAAACTATACTTGTGCATAGAGCACGAAAAACCTGAAATTTTAATGGACTCCAAATTAATGCAAAAGGCCTTGAAGCCAATTGAAAAAATGTTGAGGCTTTAAATGTATTCTGACGTACTCGTTATCGGTTCAGGAATTGCAGGTCTCTCTTATGCGATTGAATTAGCGGAACAGCGGCCAGATTTGAATATTGTCATTATTTCAAAAAGAGAAGTTTTTGAGTCTACTACGAAATATGCTCAAGGTGGTATTGCAGTTGTTCAAAATTTTGTTTCTGATTCATTTGACAAGCACGTAAACGACACCCTTTTAGCTGGAGATTTTACAGGTGACCAGCAGGTTGTTCGAAAGGTTGTCAAAGAAGGTCCAAGTCGTTTAAAGCGATTGATGAATTGGGGAGCACAATTTGATCAGGTGTCAGATCAGAATTCACGTCTCGATTTAGGAAAAGAAGGAGGGCACACAGCAAATAGAATAGTTCACCATAAGGATAAATCTGGGTTTGAAATACAACGAGCGTTAGTTCAACGCCTTAAGGAAATCAAAAACATCAGTCTTTTAGAAAATCACACATTAGTCGATTTAATAACAGATCATCATCACAATATGACCGCCAGAAATCGATGTTATGGCGCATATGTAATTTCTTTACAAACACTGAGTATTGTAAAAATAAGTGCTCAAATCACCGTACTTTCAACCGGAGGTGCAGGACAGGTATACAAGTACACAACAAACCCTGAATCTGCAACTGGAGATGGTATTGCAGCCGCATACAGAGCCAAGGTACGAGTTAAAAATTTGCATTATGTTCAATTTCATCCGACAGCATTAGCCCTTGAAAATCAGAAATCGCCTTTTTTAATTTCTGAGGCCGTTCGTGGTTTTGGAGCGCATTTGCTCAATGAAAAAAAAGAGCGTTTTATGTTGAATTACGATTCAAGAGGAGAGTTGTCTTCTCGCGATATCGTATCAAGAGCCATTGAAAAAGAAATTAAAAAACAAGAATTACCACATGTTTTTTTAAGCCTCAAACATTTAGATAAATTGGAAGTTGAGAATGCATTTCCAACCATTTCTAAGGAATGTAAAAAACATGGTCTTTTCTTTCATAAAGATTTGATCCCAGTTCGTCCCGCTGCACACTATTTTTGTGGAGGTATCGCAGTAGATATTGATGCTAATACCTCTTTAGATGGACTTTTAGCCATAGGAGAATGCAGCCACACAGGACTTCACGGAGCAAATCGTCTCGCTTCAAACTCATTGTTAGAAGCGCTAGTTTATGCGCACACAGCAGTCAAGACTACCCAAGCAACTTTGGAACAGAAGTGGCTTGAAAAAGATTATTTAAATCAAATTCCTCAATGGAGTCACCCACAGGAAATCTTAGATCGCTATTCAGAAAAAATCTCCAATTTGAAGTTAGGAGTGCAGCAGATTATGTCTTCAAAAGTTGGCGTATTTAAAAGCAATAAGGGTTTAATAGAGGCTGAACAAGAACTTGATTACTACTACCAATCTACCAAAAAATATTACCAGCAAAATAAAATAACACCTCAATTGCTTGAACTACGAAACTTGGTGAATGTCAGTTATCTAATAATCAAACAAGCTCAACAAACTAAAGAAAACAAAGGGGTGTATTACAACGAAGACTATGCTTGATCTCAATTCAAATTTAATTCAATCACAATTGAAGCGCTTTATTCACAGCGCACTAGAAGAAGATATCGGTACGGGTGATATTAGCGCTAAAGCCTGCTTAGATGCTCATAAAGACTCCCAAGCACAATTGTTTTTAAAAGAAGATGGGGTCATTGCGGGAATTGAATTGGCGAAATTAATTTTTCAAATGCACGACTCACGGATTCATTTCAATTCCTTTGTAGAGGATGGTCAATATCTAGCTGCTGGAACGGTTCTTTTTAAAATTAACGGTCCTGAATCTTCCATCTTGTCAGCGGAAAGAGTCGTTTTAAATTGTCTACAGCGAATGAGTGGTATTGCGACCCTAACGGCAGAAGTTCAAAATAAAATAAGCCATACCGGTTGTAAAGTGTTAGATACCAGAAAGACAACGCCCAATTTTAGAATTGCAGAAAAATGGGCAGTACAAATTGGTGGCGGAACAAATCACAGAATGGGATTATACGATATGGTTATGCTCAAAGACAATCATATTGATTACTGTGGATCGATAGATGTAGCCATTCAAAAGACCTTAGCCTATTTGAAAAACAATACGGTAAAAGTTCCGATAGTTGTTGAGACTAGAAATATGGATGAAGTAAAGGCTTGCTTAAATTACAGTGACGCCATTGATCGTATTCTGTTGGATAATATGTCGGTTGACGATCTAAAAACTGCAGTTGATTTAATAGCAAATCAAGTTCAAACAGAGGCGTCTGGAGGAATAAATACAAACAATGTTTTAGAAATAGCGCAAACCGGTGTTAACTTTATCTCAATGGGAAGCATAATTTACGATGCTAGAGTTTTGGATATGAGTTTAAAAGCGATTTCTTGAAATTAAAGTGGTATTGAGATGAGAAAAAAAGTTTTACGATATGGGCTTGAGTTTTTGGTTGTGTTTTCAGGGATTTTACTCTCATTTGTAATCGACAATAGAATTAAGGTTAATGAGCGCATAGCCAATAAAGACTTACTCTTAAATCAATTGAGTATTGCTTTAAATGAAGATCGTATTCAGCTAGAGGTTGTAAAATCTGCACTAGACAATTGTTTAGTGTCAATTGACAGTCTTCTAGAGAATCACAGCAGCAGAAATATGACTTCCAAAAGGGTGGCTTTGAATTTTTCAAATGTATCAGCCCGTATGTCCATCTCTTTTTTTCCTCAAAAAAGTATTTATAATCAACTGATCAATTCAAGTGCGTTTGAACTTATCGAAAACGAAGAACTAAAAAAAGGATTAACAGACTACTACGAACATTTGAGTGAGAGAAACAACTCTATCAATATAAAACTAGACGAGTTCAGTCAAGAGTTTGATTATTACTTTATTCCTCACATCAATTACGTTACAAGGTTAAATCAACTCGACAATTCTGTTGATTTAAGCTCGAGTATTTCTAATTACACTATATACGATAGCTTTTATCAAAACGCCTCATTAGGTTATCTCACAAATGCACAGAAACGAATTGTTTTTTACCAAGAATTACTCAAAAAATACGAAGAAACTTTAGACCAAGTTTTTGACGAATTGAGAGATAATACTTGATTTAGTACTGAAGTTTTAATCTAAAAACCTTTGGGTTATTCACAAATCCGGTTGCATAAAGGTACTCTTCATCTTCGTCGAATGCACAATTCGTGATATGACCAAAATCAATACTAGCCTTTAGTTCACCCTCAGGTGAGATTACTAATAAACCTCCAGGGCCTGATGTGAAAATATTTCCTGATGAGTGTACTTTCATGCCGTCGAAATTCCCTTGAAATTGAGCAGCTAATTCTTTACCCGAAAAAAGAGTTTCAACTTCTAGTGTTTCTAAATCGATTTTTTTAACCTCTGGATTTCCGTCTAACATACCCATTTTATTGACATATAAGGTTTTTTCATCAGGCGAAAGTGCAATGCCATTTGGCACGTCAATTTCATCAGTTATGAGTTCAAGTTTTTGAGCATCGGGCGAAAGTTTAAATACCCCATTAAAATCAAGTTCTCTCATTTCGGTTTCAACAAAACTGAAGGCTTGCAAATCGAAGAAGGCAAAAGGAGGGTCTGTAAAATAAATAGAACCGTCTTGACCAATGCTCATATCATTTGGACTATTCAATCTCTTGCCATTGTAATTATCTACTAGGGTTAAAAATTCTGGTTTAGTAGTGGGGATGTTTTCAATTAAAGCTAATCTACGATCTCCATGTTGGCACAATATCAAGCTGCCTGAAGATGTTAATTTAAGACCATTTGCTCCTAGAATTCCTTCGCCTAAATTATCGGCATAACCCGTATTACCACTTGGGGATATATGTGTTTTGACACCTTCATTTTCATTCCAACTGTGTACACTATTATTGATAACATCTGTAAAGAACAATGTGTTGGTGTTGGCATCCCAAACAGGACCCTCAGGTAATGCTATAGAATCGGCTAGTATTTCAATCTCTGAGAATGGATCGATTATAGAGGTGATTTCATCGTCTACAATTTTAATTTTGGCATTCTGTTCTTTTGCTTTTTGTTGACAAGCACAGAGCAACACTACGGTAATTAATGTGATGTATTTTTTCATTGTTAGGAATGTGTTTGCACTAATTTACACCCCAGATTTTAATTAACAATTGAAATAAAAAAGAATTTTACAGTAAAGCAATTGCTATTTTTTTGTGTTAACAATCGGCAAGAGCGCAATTAAACTTTTCAGGATATAAAACAGAAACAAATTTTATAGTGAAGATTTGTTTACTTTGATTGAAATTGAATCAACAATGAGCAAACCATGAATATTCTTAAAATTGCAGCAAAAAAACATTTTCGAGAAGGCATCTTTATTTTCATTAGTGTGTTAGGAGCATTTGCTTTGGAATCTTATCGAGAGAGTATTTTACAGGTTAAATTGAAAGACAAGCTTTTAAAACAATTGACTGTAATGATTGCTGAGGACATCTCTCAATTAAATGAGGTGCATAAAAAATTAGACCTCACACTGAATTCTGCAGAAATTTTAACCGATGATTTTCTATCGAAAGATGACAAATTAAACCAAGAGCTCTTGGCTAAAAAATTCTCAGATTTACGATTTATGAATTTATCTTTTTTTCCTCAGTATGGAATTTACAATCAATTACTTAGCTCGAATGGATTGGAAAATATAAAAGATGAAAAGCTAAAAAAAGAGCTCGTTTACCTCTATGAAAATCTATTAAAAAGAATACAGGCTGCAGATCCAGTTTTAGATGAAATGCGATGGAAAACCTATTTAAATCTATCCAGTCAAATCGTTGTTCTTTCTTCAGATGCAGAACAAAATCAGGTCGAAGTATCTGATTTCCCTCAATTCGAACACGAGGTGGATTATTTTTACATAAGCGAGGATTATTACGATTCAATGGATGTTTTAAACTTTTACAATCAAATCACCTTGTACATCAATCAATATAAAACTGGATTGAACAACGTTGAAAGCGCCTTAGAATCTCTATTGGTATCAATTGAAAACGAATTGAACTAAATACCACGAGCATCACAATTATAAAATTCAAAATAGTTCTAAGGGAAATATTAATAGACTTAATTTCACAAGACTAGTATTTGTTTTTTATCTTGTCGAAGGGAATTAAAATCATAAATTTTTACAATTAATTAAGCAAAATATACAAGCGATGAAAAGAAGAGTTCACGTAATTTGGAAAGGTGATGGTGCAGATGGCACGGGTCATATGAGTACTCAAAGTAAAGCCATAAATCAGATGCCTTATTCATTTAAGTCAAGATTTGAAAATGAAGATGGAGCATTGGGGACGAATCCTGAAGAATTAATAGTTTCTGCTTTGGCAGGATGCTTCAACATGAAATTAGCATTTGTTTTAAATGAAAATAATTATCATCCTACGGAACTTGACACCAAGGCAGTTCTTACTTTCGAAGAGGGTGTAATCACAAAAATTGAAATGGAACTAAAGGCTTCTATACCCGAAATAAATCAGGATGAGTTTAATGCTTTAGCAGAAGAGGCAAAGCAAAATTGTCCAATTTCTGGGGTGCTAAAATGCGATATTCTGCTCGAAGCTAGTTTGGTATAAGCGTTAATTTTTCGGTATTAGAACTAACCGATTTTTTTTAATCATTTAGCTTCGATATAGCTTTACAATGAATTCAAGTCTTATGAGTAAGCATATTAAGGTGTACAGAGAAAGCGCAATTTTTATTCACGGACTAGCGCTTTATTTAGAGGAAAATGGAATTTCATCTATAATAAAAGATTCCAATGAATCTGCCCGATTGGCAGGATTCGCTGTTCCTCAAAACAGTGTTGAATTACAGGTTTTAGAACGTGACGTAGATCGAGCCAAAGAGCTTATAGTATCATTTAACGAAAGTTCTGGGGCTCAAAGAAAAGGGTAAAAAAATCAGGAGCACACATCGTGTACCCCTGAATTATGAAAGTTAAAGTAAGTATTGGGACAAAATTCTATTTACTCTTCAGCATTAGCCGCCGCATAAGCTGCTGCTTCTGTCATTTCAGCAGTTTCGCTGTAATAGGCTAGGAGTTCAACGATTTTTCCGTCTTCCCATCTATAGTCGAAATGACCGCGATTTGAATAATCGTCGCCAGTGGTTTGACCCTTTCCTTTCCATGTAAACCATGCATTCGACCAAACTTCTCCGTCTGCAAAGTAGTTGGTATGCACGTATAAATCTTCAATAGATATATCGGTGTATAAAATTTCGTGGTGTGCTTGAAATCCAGGCATTAGATTGTCATACCCACTGAATTCAATGTTATTGATTTTACAAACAACGTCATCTGCATAATATTCAGAGACATCAAAATCATTATTGACATACTTGTCAAGCAATAATTCAATATTTGCGGTTAGTTCATCATCTGTTTTGATCACGGATTGATCTGTTGGCATCTCACAACTCATAAAAGCTGCAATCAACAATAGCATAAATAAATTTTTCATGTTTTATCAGTTAAATATGAGTTGTTAAAGTAATAAATAAAATTGCAATTAGCAATTAAACGGATTAAATTCACATAAAAACCCCATTGAGATTAAAGCAAATTGTATGGATAAACAAGCCAAAAGGTATTGAGATGACCAAGGTTTTCAATACGCTATAGTTTAGCGCTATTTCAACTATTTAGTTTTTGAACTGTGCGAACAGAGTTTTATGAGTTCAGTGAGCTCATCATTAGTTAAGTCACGCCAGTGACCAAGCTCGAGATTCAATTGTATGTTCATAATTCGTATGCGTTTGAGTTTTGTAACTCTGTAGTCTAAATATTCACACATACGTCTAATTTGCCTATTGAGCCCTTGAGTCAAAATAATTCTGAAAGCCTGAGGGCCAATTTGTTCGACAAAGCATTTTTTGGTTTTTGTGCCCAAAATGGGTAGACCATTTCGCATTCGAGATATAAATTCATGATTTACAGGCTTGTTTACATGAACTATATATTCTTTTTCATGGTTATTTCGTGCCCTTAAGATTTTGTTCACTATATCACCATCACTGGTCAATAAAATTAAGCCTTCAGAAAGCTTATCAAGTCTGCCTATTGGAAAAATGCGCTCTTTGTGCCCAATGAAATCAACGATATTGTCTTTTTCAACACGGCGATCTGTCGTACAAACAATGCCCTTTGGTTTATTTAAAGCGATATAGGTATGTTTTTTTTGACGAACACCCACTTGTTCACCATCAACAGCAACGGTATCTCCCGTTTTGACTTTAGTACCCAGTTCTGGAATTTTACCGTTTATCGTAATCCTTCCTTTTTCGAGAAGTTTGTCCGCTTCTCTACGCGAACAAAAGCCAATTTCACTGAGGTATTTATTGATTCTTGTTTCCATTATTTTGAAACTTTAAAGCTGACCTTATTTGAGTTAAAATCAATCGCATCCGCATGTCCTAAAATATCTCTATCATCTGAGATAAAATGGGCATGAAAAAAGCTGTCGTGGTGTGTAAAAATAGCCTTGTGTTTTCTTGAAAAAAAGCCAATCAAAGACCCACTAACATTCTCATAGTCATACTTAGTAAGACCCTGATGAGCTTGATCTGGTGAAGACACTGTGCTGCCTTCGGCCAGGTTTACACTATGAACTGTTATAGTGTCAAACAGACCATCGATGCGAATGAGTAAGGGAAGTTCGTAGTTCTTATACAGCGAATCGATTAAGTTCTCAGTTGATTTTAGACTAAAATCGTCTTTAGGAATGTTTATTTCTCTCAAATCACTCGCTGTGGAATACACAAAAAATGGAGCTCGTGAAGATTCGGTTTGTTCAACCTTGTGCTGTAATGAGTCAATTACTTTGGATTCATAGGTTTGCCCTTCAAAAAGCAGTATTTCACCTTTTAAATATTCAATAGGGCCAAGGCCGTATGCAGTATTAGCACTCAGTGAATCTGTAGCAATTTTCCCTTCTAAGTCGCCAAACCACATCACATTTCTCATTTGACCGGTAACTTTTACAGATGTTGATGCTTGCTCTTGACATGAAGCCAAGACAAGTATAAATAGAAGTAAGAGGTAGTTTTTCACCCTGCAAATTTAAGTTCAATGCGGTAGTAATTCAAAGTTTATTTAATACTCCTCATTCTATTTTTTGATAGGCTACACTTGCCCTTGTCCTTTTTCTTGGTTCGGGGTCTAAATAAAGTTCTTGACCCATCAAGAGTTTAATTTTTTTGGTTTGTGAGGGATTAACATTGATTATATCAACGATTTCGCCTTTATATTGAATACGCACTGAAAACAATTCTGCACCTAAGTTTTGAATAAGCACATAACAATCTTCTTCTTCAAAGGGATTAATTGTGGCATCTTGACCGGGTCCTTTACCTGTCATCAACATACTTTGTTGGCCATCTAGTTCAAAAATAGTCTGGGCGGATGAATTGAAGTACAGACTAAACAATACAAGGATTTGAAAAAAGATTTTCTTCATGATTTTAGATTTAAGGAGCGAGTAATCCCAAAGCTTTGAACTGCGCGATTAAAAAGTCTGCATACCGCTGAAATCCAAGATCTGTAAAATGAATGGCGTCTACAGTGCCTTCATGATCAGATTCAGTGAGTTTTGGTGTTTCTATAAAGTAAATATTTTCGTAACCACCCTCAATCATTTTGTCAAATTCTGCTTTCAAGGCATCGTCCATAGCGGTGTTTTCACTTTTCATTTTAGTGTTCAAAAAGGTCAAAGGAGACTTGAACAAATCGATAAAAACAATAGGGGTATTGGGATTTTTTGATCGTATGGTGTTGACCAGTGGAATTGTTCGTTCTGTAATCAATTCGGGCTTTATCATATTCGGCATGCATTCGATGACATAGAGTGAGGGTTCTACCGTCGAAATCAGTTCAGCGATGGGTTGTTCCATTCGACCATTTCCACTAAAACCAAAGTTGGCAACATCGACATCTAGAGCTCTCGAAATTATACTGGTGTGAACCATTCCCGTTCGTGACGCACATCCCCCCTGGGTAATACTTGTGCCATAAAAGACGATAGGTTTCTTTGGGTTTTTTAGTGCTTTAGTAATGGTGCTTGTAGAATCAATACCAATCTCGATATTTTTTATCCCATCATAAAGCGGAAGAAATAGTTTAAACTCTCTCATTTCTTCGGTCATGTTTTCGATAAGGGTATATTCACTGATTTTCCCCTGAGGTCGACCGGTATTGATGTACTGCCATCGTTCACCGTTTTTGTAATACAAATCGACACCCTTGATTCCGGTATCTGGCATATGATTCATAGAGAAGTCGTTTAACACTTCCCATCTCACTTTGAGTTTGGTGGTGTTTGTCAAAAATCGAATCGAGAGACCCGCTGAAGATTTTGAAATGTCCCAAACAGGGGTTCTAACACGACTTTTATAAGAGGATGGAAGTCTGTCATAAGGACTTTCTTTAAGCGAATCGGCAACGATTGTTCCTTCGATTAAAAAGAAATTTTTGTCGTAGTAAATCGAATTGTTTTCTGTTTGCGCATAACTGCTTAACGGAAAGAAAAGAAAAAGAAACAAAAACGTACGCATATTGAAATGTATTTAAATTTCAATTTAGCCATTAAATAGTATTAATAGAATAACTAGATGTAGTATTGCTCATGTAGCAAACAACTAAAGGATTCGAATCATAAAAAGGCTCGAACATTTCACTATAGTGTTAATTTAAAATTGTCTTTCAATTAAGACTTCGCTTAATGTTTTATATGAATAAGCATTTGACACGAAGATGTTTATTTTTATAAGGAAATATATTGACTCGAAAGATATTGTCCTCAACTAATTCAAAAACAATACTCATTTTATGAAGGCTAATAATGTGAATTTCACACAACTCCAAACGACTAGGTTTACACTTTTCTTTGGCCTAATGCTTTTTTTTAATTGCAGTCTACTTGCGCAGCAAAGGACCTACAAAATTCCGGAGTTTTACAAAAACTGGAGTAAGCCAGATATTCATCCAGACCATATAACGATTAATTATGGCGAAAATCCAGCGAAGACTGCTAGTGTGACTTGGCGAACATCTGATGAAGTCAAAGAGGCTTATGCTGAGATTGCTGTGGCTACAGCCGCACCAAAGTTTTGGAGAAATGCGAAAACGATAGCTGCAAAAACCGAAACCTTGGACTTCAATGAAAATGATAGGCATGTCTTATCAAATTATCATTCGGTTACTTTTGACAATCTTGAATCCGATGTTTTATATGCCTATAGAGTAGGAGATGGTCGAATTTGGAGTGAATGGATTCAGTTTAAAACGGCTTCAGAAAAAGAAGCTCCTTTCTCATTTTTATATGTCGGTGACGCACAAAATTATATCTTGGAGTTATGGTCTAGACTCATTCGAGAAGGCTATCGAAAAGGTCCCAATGCTAGCTTTATTATTCACGCAGGGGATTTAATTAACGATGCACATGACGAAGATCAATGGCACGAGTGGTATACAGCAGGTGGTTGGATTCATAGCATGTTACCTTCAATCGCTACTCCTGGAAATCATGAATATGGATATCTACCTGGCAAAAAAGGCAAAAAAGAGTTGTCGCTTCAATGGAGGCCTCAATTTACTTTGCCTACAAATGGTGTCAAAGGCCTAGAGGAAACAAATTATTTTATCGACCATCAGGGAGCTCGTATTGTCGTTTTGAATAGCTCAAGAAAATTGAAAGAACAAGCTGATTGGCTTGAAGAAATACTTTCAAATAATCCAAATAAATGGACCATAGTTACTTATCATCATCCTTTATTTTCTGCTTCTTCAGGCAGGAATAATGTAAAGTTGAGAAAGCTTTGGAAACCACTTTTCGACAAGTATAAGGTAGATCTTGCCTTACAAGGTCATGACCATGCCTATGCTCGGGGTCGAGTAGAACCTTATTTGGCAGCAGGTGAAAAAAATATTTTGGATGGACTAAACAAGCGTGATTATACAGGTACAGTTTATGTAGTTTCTGTTAGTGGCGGTAAAATGTATAATTTGAGGCCTAATGCCTGGGACGGATGGGATGCAGAAAGAGAACGGGCAGCTGAAAACACACAATTGGTTCAGCTCATTGATGTTGATAACGATAAGCTCACATATAAGTCTTACACAGCAACTGGAGACCTATACGATCAATTTCAATTAATTAAACAATCAAATGGCAAACCAAATAGATTTATAGAACAAAAAGCTTATGCCGTTGAGGCGAGAAGGCATATGAACACCGTGTCTTATGAAGATAGAATGCCAGAGGATATTGAGATAGCTGTTGTAAAGCAGTATACAGATTATGAAATAACAAAAGTTGTTGCCGTAAATAATGAAGAACTTCAAGGGTATAAAGTATCTCTTAAAAAGGATTCTTCTTCAAAACTCTATTTAGAAGTTTCATTCGAAGGAGAGGTATTGAAAGAAATCCGCAACTAAGCTTATAATGAACTCAGATAATACTAAGCCAATAAAAATTGGCGTCATTACCGTTTCAGATCGGGCGAGCAAAGGCGAGTATGATGATCTCTCAGGACCAGCAATTATTGAGACCTTTAAAGATTATCTTATATCAAATTGGGAACCTGTTTATCAAGTCATCCCTGATGCGCAAAAGACAATTGAAAACGCCATAAAACAAATGGCTGATGAGTTCAGCTGTGCACTAATTGTCACTACAGGAGGAACAGGTCCTGCCCTGCGAGATGTAACACCTGAAGCTACAGAAAGTGTTTGTGAAAAAATGCTTCCTGGCTTTGGAGAATTGATGAGACAAGTGAGCTTGCAGTATGTTCCTACTGCAATTTTATCCAGGCAAACGGCGGGCATTCGCGGTAAAAGTCTAGTGATTAATCTGCCTGGAAAG
>JBMYMD010000009.1:0-73117 GCA_049596955.1 Flavobacteriaceae bacterium | reverse complement strand
ACGAGCTTTACAACTACGCAAACACAGAATTGCCAAGAACAACTTATCGATTCAGAAGACTTTGAATCTGGATGGGGTATTTGGAATGACGGTGGATCTGATGCACGAAGAAGCAGCAGAGATAGTCAGTATGCCAACTCAGGAGTATTCAGCGTTCGTCTAAGAGACAACACCTCTACTTCGGTCATGTTCACCGATAACTTAGACCTAAGTGGATTTGAGGAGTTACAGGTTTCATTTACCTATGTTGCTAGAAGTATGGATAATCCAAGTGAGGACTTCTTCTTAGAAATTTCAACTGATGGAGGTTCTAGCTATAGCATCGTTGAAGAATGGAATCAAGGAGACGAATTTGTGAATGGACCAAGGTATTTTGAGCAAGTTTCATTTGCTGGAACATTCACATCCAATACTCGCTTAAGATTTAGGTGTGACGCTTCTGGAAATTCAGATTGGATTTACATTGATGATGTAGAAATCAGCGGATGCGGACCTTCTACTGCAGCTCCAATTCAAAATTCAAGTAGCGACTTTAACTTCTCAAGCACAGTTGAAGATGAAGATGAAGACGAAGAGATTATTTTATATCCTAACCCTGTTGTAGAAACATTGAATATCAGTAATCTGCCAGCAGATGCGAGAGTTCAAATCTTCAACTTTGGAGGACAACTAATTATGGATAAAAAATCTAAAGATCAAATCGACTTAGGTGGATTACAAGAAGGCTTGTACTTCGTTAGAATTATACACGATGGAGAAGTTAGTTCTTATACCATTTCCAAGAAATAATTGATAATAACCATAGCGAAAAGCCTCCCAACTGGGAGGCTTTTTTTTTGAATAGACCACATTTCATAAGCTTTGTACTAACTTTAGTAAAAATTGCAGAAAATGAAGAATATTAAGTTCATCGCACTAATGTGTATCGCTGTCTTTGGAATTCTCTCAGATTCCAACGCGCAGCAAAAAAAATATCAGGTTGAGATTGTTCGTGATCAGTGGGGCGTTCCCCATATTTTTGGAAAGACTGATGCTGATGTCGCTTATGGCTTAGCTTGGGCTCATGCAGAGGATGATTTTAAGACCATACAAGAAGCTTACTTAGCCGGAAACGCCTTGCTCAGTCGAAAAAGAGGTTTAAAGGGGGCCGTAGCAGATTATGTCGCCCAGCTTATAGGTTCAGAAGAAATCGTAAATGAAAAATATGAATCAGACATTAGCCCTGCCTACAAAACCTTGACTCAAGCATATGCTGAAGGCTTAAACAGGTATGCTCATAAAAACCCAAAAGAGGTTATCGACCAAAAGCTTTTTCCCCTTACCCCCAAAAAAATGCTGCGTTATCAGCAATTACAACTTTTCTTCTTTTCTAGAGGAGATTATTGGGCGTCAAGAATTTTGAGTAATCAATTAAATGACCCAGAGGAGCTTGAAGAAATGAGAGGCTCTAACACATTTGCTTTTAACAGTGTTAAAACTAAAGAAGATGCTACGTATTTAGCCATTAATACGCATCAGCCATTAGACGGGCCAGCATCTTGGTATGAGGCACATTTGGTAAGTGAAGAGGGCACTAATATATTAGGAGCTTTATTTGCTGGATCTCCTAATATTTTAACTGGAGCCAATGAACATTTGGCTTGGTCCCACACTGTGAATTATCCAGATAAATTTGATGTTTTCAAATTAAAAATGGATCCAAAGAAAAAGCATACCTACTGGGTAGACGGTAAGGCTTACCCTCTTGAGGTTCACAAAGCAAAGGTGTACATAAGAATTTTAGGTATCCCTATTAAGGTTTCAAGAAAGTACTACAAGAGTATGTTCGGCCCAACTCTTAAAAATGACAATGGATATTATGCGATGCGCACTCCTGCTTTTTACAATATTCAGGCACTCCAGCAGTGGTGGAACATGAATAAAGCTCAAAATTTTACAGAGTTTTACGAGGCCTTAAAAATGAAATCCATTCCGGGATTTAATATCGGATATGCCGATAAAAATGATACCATTTTCTATATTTCAAACGGACTCATTCCCAAGAGAGCTCCTGGTTATAATTGGAAAGAAGTGGTTCCGGGAGATACTAAAAAAACCCTTTGGACAGAGACCTACGATATTGAAGAATTACCACAGGTCATACAACCCAAAAGCGGATACATCTACAATGCAAATCACAGTCCATTTTACGCGTCATCGGAGAGTGACAATCCATCTGCCGAAAGCTTTAGTAAAGACATGAACTTCGAAACCTATCACAATAATCGCTCAACGCGACTATATGAGTTAATCAATGGATACTCGACTATTGGAGATCAGGAATTTAAAAAAATAAAATACGACAGGCAGTTTCCGAAGCCATTTCAATTTAATTATGTTGACATTAATGCCATAGACTCCATTTCAGCAGTTAATTATCCTGAGTTGTCTGTATTGATCAACGAAATTCAAAACTGGGACAGAAAGGCAGATATCGATAGTTATGGGGCAGGAGCCTTTGCTTCTTTATATTTTGAATTACAGAAAATCTATTCAAGCTTACCAAAGGACAAAAAAGTAACCGAAGAACAACTCATTACAGCATTGAAAAAAGTTAAAGAAAATCTTCAAACTTATTTCGGTGCAGATCGCATTCAGCTAGGAGATATGCATCGTTTAATTAGAGGTGAAAAAGACATACCCATTTGGGGTATGCCAGATGTCATTACTGCAATGGGCTCCGTAAAACTCGAAGACGGCCGAAGAAAGGTTGTCAGTGGAGAATCGTATATAGAATTGGTGAAGTTTACTTCAGAGGGCGTAGAAATTGAGTCTGTAATTTCCTACGGCTCAAGTGATCATTCTGATTCTCCGCACTACAACGATCAAATGGAGTTGTACCGCGATTTTAAAACCAAGAAAATGACTTTAGATAAGGCCGAGGTCTATCGCAATGCAAAAAAAATATACAGTCCAGACTAAGCTTAGTTTAGGGTACGAAATCCGTAAATAGGAGAAAAAGAAGAGCTGTTGCCGTCAGAGGTGCGCACTTGCCAATAATAAATCGAATTGGGTTCGACATTGACACCAGCTCTATTTTCAGGCACACTGCCATAACCACTCACTACGTTGAGATCATCTTTGGTTGGTCCAAAGTAAAGGGTGTACAATAAGTCGTCATCATCTAAATCGGTAGATTGCCATTCCAATTGAACCTGACCGTTAATTACGTCTACTGCAGCGCCATTTAAAGGCTCAATAGCGACCGCTGGAAACGGAACATGGTTTTCTCGCCCATCGCCCTCTAAATAAAAAGAAAACGTCTCTGATGCTTTCACTAATCCATCTACAGGGGAAACCGTTTCGACATACCAGGAATAAAGAATATCATGGACTAAATCAACCTCGGTTTGTGTCGCATTTATTCCATATATACTTTTAGTCTCCTGCTGTTCTTCATTGGTAATAATTAAATTGTAATTACCCACAGAACCATTGGCATCCCATTCAAATCTTAGTCTGCTGTTGAGTTCATCTATAGCCTCTCCTTCTTGACAAGAGGTTTGATTTTCAGGAAAAACAAGACTCACTTCTTGAGGTAAGGCTCCAAAGTTTGCAGTGATTTCGTAATCTCTAAACATTACAATGTTTATGGTTTCGCTTTGCGAGGAGAATCCATCCCAACTCACAAATCCATAGTTGGAATTTGGAGTAGCAGTTACTTCAACCTGGGTTCCTTTTTCGTAGGTTCCTCCAGAGGTCGAAACAGTCCCTCCAGTTGAAGCATTAACGACCAGTTTGAATGTCTCCGTATCAGAAGAACCTCCTCCACCTTCAGAGCTACAGCTTAGAATTAAGCCAAAGAAAAACAAAACAGTAAATAACCTTAATGACGTTTTCATGACTTCACAACTTTAATTGTTTTATTGACCTCTTGGCTTTTGAGTTGTATGTAATACAAACCACGACTTTGATTAGACATTAAAAGTTTACAGGTTCTATTGTACGGGATTTCTAAAAACCCTTCTTCCACAAAACCTATTCCTGTAGAGTTGAAAATTTTATAGGATAGCTGACTGTCTTCTCCTGGAATGTAAAGAAACAGTTCTTGACCTACAGGGTTTGGATAGTATCGAACTTCTGCAGAGACAAATACGCTTTCTTCATAGATGCCTTGACAATCTTGTGGAGTGTGAATACGTATGTTATTCATTCCTGTTTCTAAAGGAAGTTCTATTTTTTGTTCATTTGTCGTAAACTGATTTCCGTTGACTTCTACATAATAGAAGCTTGCCCCTGAGAGATTGGCAGTGAATAATCTATCGCTCATTGAAACCGAAGAACGGGTTGTAAATACCGGAGGTTCATCGATATTCAACTCAAATTTCTGACTGTAGTCGTCTTCTCCTTCTACGGTGAACATCAAGGTATAGGTTCCAACACCTAATTGACTAATGGCAAGTTGATGATCATTGTCCGCATTTAGGCTATAGTTTTGTGCTGTTTCTGCAATACTTAGGTTGTAATTAAGGTCTTTTCGAACCACAGCGATGTTGATTTGGCCATTTTGTTTTCCAGTACAACTATTACTCACCGTTTCAATGATATAATTGTCTACGGCGAGGCCAAATATTTCACAGCCGTCGATATTTACGACTGCTCCGATTGGCGTATCTGGGCAAAGATCAAATTCATCTGGAACCCCATCTTGATCGCTGTCAGGAAGTTCAGTTTTGATGATTGGCACCTCATCAAAATCTCTTTTTAAAACGGATTGTGCAGTACCATCGTCTTCGTGAAGCCATTGATTTATAACCGATTTATAGATTTGCCTAAAATCAAATTCTGCAGGGAGATTATCTTGATAGGTGAAATTTGGATCGATTTGTGGGTTACTACCCAAAATATTTGAATTTACCTTATTACCGACAACAAAGAGAGGGGCGGCAGTTCCATGGTCGGTTCCATTGGCACCATTGGCAATAATGGTTCTTCCAAATTCAGAATAGGTCATTAAAAGCACATCATCGCTACGGTTGCTGTAGTCCATATTACGCATGAATGTGTGAACCGCCTTGTCAATTTCACCAAGCAAATAAGAGTGCTGCCCTTGAGTAGTGTCATTGACATCAACCTGATTGTCATGAGTGTCGAAGCCACCAAAGCTTACCAGATATACTCGGGTATTGAGTCCGCCGTCAATCAGTTTTGTGATAATGTCAAATTGCCTTCCTAAATAGTTATTGTTGTAACCGTATCTAGTAAATCCTCCACTATGAGCATTCTTGACGACATCACCATAGTCATTGGTTTGTCGAGTGATTAAATCGATATAGTTCAATTTATCACCGGTATGGGTCTCGGGATAATTATCTTGAAAATCTTCTAAAAGTCGTTGAAAATCGTCAGGATTTTGGGCAATATAACTCGTAAAAGAGTTGTCTCCTGTAAATAGTAAAGAGTTGCTGCCGCTGAGCTCTATAGAGAGTGGGTGTGGGTATTGGTCGTTGGGGTATTGTTCAGGATATTGAGGGTGGCGTTCTTCCAAATATCTTCCCATCCAACCAGAGGTAAAGTATTCGTCAGAATTTGATGCAGATTCCCAAATATCCATTGATCTAAAATGAGAAAAGTCGGGGCTAGGATAACCAACATTTTGAACGATCTTCAATCTGCGCTCATCAAAGAGATCTTTAAACCCTGTCATTGCAGTGTGCAGACCTAAATCGTGATTCTGCAAATCGATCACCTTATTTTCAGGCAAATAAATATTAGAACGAACCGAAGTAATTCCATCCATTTGGTCTAGCGGAATAACGGTATTTAGACCGTCGTTTCCTCCATTCATTTTCAACAATATTAATATTCGACCCTCATTTGAGGTGTCTGACAGCCAACTGTCAAGAGCCCCAAAAGGTTGAGAGTCTCTCAAAAAAGAGGGCAGAAAAGCCGGCATTGCCATGGCGTGACTTAACTGATGTAAAAAGTTCCTTCTGTCCATAGTTGACCTAATAGAGTTGATATTCAGAGAGTTCAAAAAGTTGAGACAACAATCGGTTGATTCGTTGTCTAATGGCATTTTCATTTGAAGTACTTGGATCTTGTAAAAAGGCTCCGATGTATTCTTGCCAGTGTTCAGGACTTGCACCTTCCAAAGTGTAATCGATGATGCGCTGCCTTGTGCTCATTTCAATACCTGTAGTGAAGTTTCTCCCCAGAAATTCATCAACTAGAGCATTGATGTCCGTTGGGTTTTCAAAGGTATTTAGATAGTAATTTAAATTAGTTCTGATATTCACACCATCAGTCAAATAGTGCCCCCATTGCGACCTACTTTCAGTGTATTGTTTTCGACTGATGAGTGACGAGGTATTGATCCAAAATCGGTCATAGACTGGAGTTTGATAAAACGCAGGCCAACCTGAAACACTGGGTGGATCATTAATTCGCATCCCTTGGTTACCAGTAACCCAACCTAGATATTGAAAGTGATAGTAAGACCGAGAAAGTTGTGTTTGCAACTTTGCAAATGAAGGGTGAGAAGGGTTTTCAGAGAAAAGAGTTTCTGTAGAACCGTCCCAATACGCCATATCTCCATAAAAAAGGTTGAGTTCTTTTTGCATTCCCATCACATAATCTAAAGGAGGCTTAATCATAGAAGCCCTAAATACCTCATCAAAAAAGTGTTCACTGCTCAGTAGTACCTTAAGTGGCTCTACAATGGAATAATTATTATCCCTCATGATTTGAGCCAATGGTCTAATAATTTGTTCTTCAATGGCCTCGGTAGTTTGAGGGTACACAAAATATTGATACAGCCGGCGACAGAGATATATCGCCGCTTCCTCTGTATTAAAAAGCATATCAATAGCCTCGCTTAATTCTTCTTTTCCAAACTGACCATTTCTACCCTGAATAAGTGTATTGTTGTAAAACTCAGAAAACTGTTTATCGCCTAAATCGTGATTTCCAGCGTTAAAATAAACCACAGGATCTGCACCTGGTTCAAACACCATCGCATTGTAATCACAATACCAGCCCACTAACAGTCGCGCCATAGACCTCACATCTTCTTCGGTATATTGGGCAAAAGGTCTTTTTCCAACTGTAAAAAGTTCTTGAACCTCCCTTGCATAATTTTCATCGGGGGTGTATTTGTCGCTGTACTGTAAATTCAAGTAGAACAGCATGGCAGGTTCGAGTGTCATGTCGTAGATGAACTGTTTATAGCTGCCAAAACAGGATTCAAAAATGAGCTTGGAATACGAATAGGTTCCTTTATGACCTAAGGGATCTCCGGGTAGTGTTGGAACGAGTTGATGAAGAAAGAACCAAAGCTTCCAATGTATACTTGTATTTTGCGAATAAAGATGGCCATAAAACCAAGATTCAATTGCATTGTTGCGTTCACCTCCAAATTGTTCTCCATTTGAAGTGCTATAGGCTCTTTCGATAAAAGGTTCGCCTGGAGCCACGTCCTCACTTTCAAAGTAATTGTTGTAATCGGACTGACTTATTTCGTGAAAATAGTTGTTGACCGGTTGCGACCAAGATTCAGGAGAAAACAATAGGTCAATTATCTCAGAGAGACTTTTATTTTTTACCTCATCGATGTGTTGGTGCGAAATTCCTACAAGTGTTCTATTGAGCAAATGATTTTTAGCCGCATCATCAAACTCTCCTGTAAAAGGCGCTAAACTAAAATTTTGAAGATCGTTGATTCGGTCTCTTCCTATTCTTGTAGCATCAAGTGGAAGCTTCTTTTGGTCCTCAGCGTATGCCTTTTCAACATCGAGAATCTCCTCTGTATAACCTTTTGATCTAAATGGAGTTTTCATTTTATCCTGACTACTTATAAACTGTACTAGGTACAGATGGCTCGTTTTCTATTAAACACTTGAAGATAATAAATCCCCATCAAAAGCCCCTTGTTATTGTTGTGTTAGACCTCTTGCAAGTGGTTGATTTTAAGGTTTTGGGAGCTCAACAACGAATCTTGCCCCTTCTTGATACTTATTGTCGATCCAAATTTTTCCCTGATATAAGTCAACTATTTTTTTGCAAATTGCTAAGCCTACTCCAGTTGAGTCATGCTCTTGTCTTAGGGTTTGAAATATTTCAAAAATCTTTTTTTGATATTTCTCATTTATTCCATCGCCATTGTCTTCTATACTAATCAGTACCTTATCCCCTTTGGCAACCCCTTTTATTTTCACTTTTCCTTTTTTGGGATCTGCGTATTTAAAGGAGTTTGACAATAAGTTTTGAATTAATTGCTCAAAATGTGTCCTGTTTCCAACCAATTCCAAATTAGGTTCTATAGCCAATTCTAATGTTATATGTTCAGGTGTTCTATTGTTTAAAACCACCTTGTCTATGGTTGATTGAAGAGTAAATTTATCGAAGGAAACAAAATTGATATCAATACTAGAGTAACTTAAAATATTAGAAATCATATTTTCCATATAATCAATGCTGTTCTCAATAAGTGCAATGTGATTGGCTGTCTCTTCATTAAGAACACCTTTGGTGTCTTCTTTTATCCAATGAAACAAAGCTGACATAGAACGCAGAGGAGATTTTAAATCGTGTGAGACCACATGAGCATATTGTTCAAGTTCTTTATTTCGCTGCACCAATTTTTCGTAAAGGTCATGCATTTGTTGCTCTGCTGAGGTCAATTTTCTCAAATAAATAGCGTTGTCAAGTTGCGCGGCTATAAGTTGCGCGATATTGTTTAGTGTTTCAAGCTGTTCAAGATTAAAATAATTTTTTGGAGGAGCTTCTGAATCAATTATTCCAATAATTCTGCCCTCTACAATTACAGGTACAGTTATTTCTGAGTTATTGTGATTGATGTCTAAGATGTATCGCTCATCTTGAGAAGTGTCGTGAATGAGTTCAGGCTCACCTGTTTTAGCCACAGTACCTACAATACCGTCTCCTATGGGAATGGTCAATAGGTTCACAATCTCTCCATCGTACATCTTCTCTCCAAAAGCGGCAATTTGAGTAAGCACCCCTTGTTCGGTATCGACTAAATAAAAAATACAGTCATCGCATTTTAAATAATTGGCTATGCTATTGAGAACATTCCAAGCAATTTCTTCGTATTTGGTTACTCCTAGAATTTTACTCGCAATATCATTGTAAATATTGGGATCACTCTGATTACCTGCATTTTTTTTCAGTACAGATAGCTCGAATTCAATTCGCTTTCTCTTGAGGATTTCGTTATTTAATTCCTCTTGAAGGGCTACAATAGAAGGCGTTTCGCTCATCAAAGTTGGAGTTCGGCAGACAAGTAAATGAATCGTAAAAAGAGATAAAGTACTTGTTTAGGTATTAGTCGGTTTGTAATATTACGCAATTTACTAAAACTTAAAGCTGCCGTTAGTCGAATAAACTTTTGATTATCTTGCCGTCAAAACAATGAGTATGAAGAATTATTTTATCCTATTGCTACTTATTTGTGGCCTAATGACCTCAAATGCACAAGAGCTCACAGATAAAGAGTACAGGTTAAATGTGTTTGAATTAATTTCGGGTCCAGCCTTAGGATTGAGTTATGAAAAATATTGGAATTCGCAATCCAGTTACGGGGTTTATACTTTTATCAACCTGAATGAAGATAGTGTGAGGGATGAGAATTTTGAAGTTGCTCCATATGTTCGGTTTTATTTTAAAGAAACAGAATACCTATACGGGAAGAGTATATTTTTAGAACTTTTCACTTCTTTTGTCTCGGGTGAGACTTATGATTATTACTACTATGACGATTATAGCTACCCAACCGTCTACGAAGACAATAAATTCAACAGATTAGCTCTAGGAGCTATGGTAGGTAAGAAATGGGTTAATAAGAGTAATATGACCTTTGAAACAGGTATTGGTGTTGGACGCTATCTTTCAGGGCGTGTGGGTTCAGGAGATTCTGCTTATGCAAGGCTTCACTTGAGTATTGGAAAACAATTTTGATTCAAGCTTATCCTAGTTCTAATACTAAATTTCGCTTCGAATTATCTAATGAAATAGGGGCTGAAGAAGTCATTTACTTTATAGGTTTGAACCCGAGTACAGCAGATTCAAATTCGTTTGATCCCACATCTAGAAGTTGTCACAAATTGACTCGTTTATGGGGAATAGAGGCTTGGTCTATCCTAAATTTATATCCACAAAGAGCAGTGTTTCCAAAAGCTCTACACAAAAGAGTGAACACAAAACTCTTTGATGAGAACACAGCATTTGTTCGACAAAAGTTAGTTAAAAAAAACCTCAAAAATAAGGTGGTTTTGAGTTGGGGTAATGCGGTGTTTACAAGAGCATATTTGAAAAGAGCAGCTGTTTTATTTATCGACGAACTTGTTGAAAATCAAATTGACTGCTTCCATATGGGTCTTACCGCTCATGACCAACCTATTCATCCTTCGCCTCAGGCGATTTTAAGAAAGTACCGTAGCTATTCAAATGTGGTATTTAAGTCTTTACAGAGAGAAGACTTAATGCAGTTAAAAGCTTCATTGCTCGTTTGAGTTTAACCACTCTTGCGTTCGTTCTAAAGCGTTAAGGCTTATGTCTTTCCAAAATAGATTGACATCGGCGAAGTGATAATTACTGATTAGGGACATCAAAAAACGTTTAGGGATTTTTGGCACAGTAACCCACAACATGCCGTCAATTTTCTGTAGTGACAAACTTTTTGGATACAGTTCAAGGTCTGTGTACAATAGGCCTTGGTGTTCTGTAATATTAGTTTGTCTTTGATCATTCCAGGTTATAGGGTTTGTCGTTATACCTCCTTTGTAACTTTTTTCGTAATAACTGGGGCGTTTGTTTTTCTTGTATGAGTTCCAACTCATTACACCTCCAATTTGATTTGATGAGGTTGCCTCAGGGATTTTACTAAAAAAATCAGGTTCTACTTTTGTACCAATCAAGTAAGCTCCAATAAGACGAGATTGAAGTTGAGTACCATCAAAATACTCTTTGACTAATCGTTTGAGATGCATTGATCCTTGACTGTGAGAAGCAACAATAATAGGCTTGTTCTCATTGTAGTTTTTGAGGTAATATTCAAATGCATTTTTGACGTCCTGATAGGCTAGTTCCCATGCTTCTTCTCCTTGACTTGTGAATGGTTCTACAAAGATTCTGTAATGCGCTTGTCGATAATAAGGAGCGTAGATATTTGCTGCTGCACCCCAGGCCGAAGCTTGAAATAAAATCGATTGATTCAAAACTTGGTCTCTGTGCGAGGATGAGAATACATCGGCATTCCATGCAGGGTCTTTCTTGTCTGTAAATAGTGTTGGATAAACAAAAAAGACATCTGCCTTTTTTTCAGTCGTCTCACCGAGTAGTTCACTAAGCACTTCGGGATAATTATTAGGAAGTACCGCCCAACTATTTGAATCGGCATAATTTGGAGCTGTTGGATTATTTGCAGAATTGTAGGCAGCGTTTTTATAAGTTCCACAAGAGTGCAAGAAGAACACTCCTGTCAAAAAGAACAAGAACTTTTTCATTTTTTCTTTTAAAGATATAAAAACTTGACTAGTGAAATACCACAGTTCGATTGGCATAGCTTAACACCTTTCGAGCTACGTGCTTTTTAACAGCTCTAGACAGCACCACTTTTTCGAGTTCTTTACCAGAAGAGATCAAATCTTTTACACTGTGCAAGTGACTTACCTGAGTGACATCTTGAGCGATAATCGGTCCCGCATCTAAATTCTCTGTTACGTAATGAGAGGTGGCACCAATAAGCTTAACACCTCGTTCGTAGGCAGAATGATACGGTTTTGCTCCAGGAAAAGCAGGTAAAAAAGAATGGTGAATATTGATAATTTTATTGGGATAGACCTCAATAAGATTAGAAGATACGATTTGCATATAACGAGCGAGGACAATGAAATCGACCTGGTGTTTTTTTAGTAATTCTAACTGCTCAGCTTCAGCTTGTTGTCGAATATCCTTGGTGAATGGAACGTGATAAAAAGGAATTCCAAAACGCTCAGTAGCTCCTTTCAAATCCGAATGATTACTGAGTACAAAGGGAATATCAACCTTTAATTCTCCAGATTTATATTGACTGAGCAGGTCGTACAAACAATGATCGTATTTTGAAACAAAAATTGCCATTCTCGGCGTTCGGTTTGTCTCGAAGATTTCACAATTCATTTCAAACTTCTTCGAAATACTAGATTCAAATTGTTTGTTAAACAAGTCTGATAACTTATCAAATGAGGCTTCAAGTCTCATGAAAAACAATTCGTTTTCGCGATCTACATACTGATCGATATATACGATGTTTCCACCTTTTTCTTTTATAAAATGAGTTACTCCTGCTATAATACCAGGTTGATCCGGACATTTGATTACAAAGGTGAGTTTGGTCATGTATTAAATTTACTTCAGATAGGGTCTAACATTGTTTTCATAACAGTCAAAATAGGTTTCAAGAAGATCTACAAAAGCTTTGAGAAAATCTTTTGACTCAACCAAAATTGAGAAATACAATGTGGAGTTCTTTGGACTGACCTCATCAGTTCTAATTCGCTTAACCTGAGCATCAATTTTTTCATTAATGAAGTCGAATAACTCTTCTTTAGTCTCTAGAATTCCAGCAATTTCATCAAATTTTTGGTCTAGAAATAGTGACCTTGTAGGATCGAATAAGCCTTGCTCAAATTTTTCATTGATTTCCTTGAGCTCTTTGAGTTGGTTGTATCTCAGCTTTAAATGATTGTTATTGACATGGTCAAAACAAATTTGTGCTGTGTAGGTCAAACTTTGAGCGATGTTGTTCAAGTCGTTGACCATCGAGATGTAAAAATTACTAACGTTTACACTCGATTCTTCAAGATTCTTTATGAAATAGTAAATATCATTGCGCAGCTCATCAACTTCTTTAGAAATTTTCTGCACCTGCTTCTTATTTCCTTTTAGACTATCTAAATCATTTTTAGACAAACCACTAATGCTATTGCTGTAAATAATTTTACCTCTTTTTACTACGTAGGCAATATTTGAAGCACTCTCCTCGATTACACCTAAAAAGGTTGTGCTTTCGGCCTTTTTAATTTTCTCTTCAAGGGCTTCTGCTTTAGCTCTTTTGTGGTAAGCCAAGTAATTTCGAATGATTACAATACTTGCGAAAAGTAATAATACTGCTATAGCAATTTCTTCACCCATAAAAATGAGCGAGAGAACAACCCCCGAAAAAGTAAATGCAATCAAAGCCGTACCAAACCATCCGGCGATGACATTTAAAACTCCTGCAACTCTGTACACCGCAGTCTCTGATCCCCAAGCGCGATCAGCAAGAGAGGTTCCCATTGCCACCATAAAAGTTACATAGGTGGTTGATAGGGGCAATTTCAGCGAGGTTGCAATTGAAATTAAAATTCCTGCAACTGCCAAATTTACAGAGGCCCTTACGTAGTCAAATGCAGCAGGTAGTTTGCCGTCTTTAATTTTTTTGACTTCAGTTCGGGTAAACTGTGAACTTATTTTTTTCTTCAATTCTTTTGGAAGTATAGCAGCAAAATAAGTGTTACAGGCAATACCAATTCTGACTATAAATCTAGAGAGGTTATTAGGTTTAAAACGCTCTTTAGACTCACCTTCACGAGCTAGATTGATACCCGTATCTAAGACATAACGCGCCTTTTTTGAAAAAATCATTGTAATAATCATGATTATTCCTGAGGCAAGCAAAAACTGTGTGGGTGCAGCTACTTTAGAGGCCAAAACATCCATGCTAAATTCAGAAGCAGCTATACCAGAAACACTCCATGCTTCGTACGATTGATAAGCTGCTATGGGAACTCCAATAAAGTTGACCAAGTCGTTTCCAGCGAAGGCTAAGGCTAGAGAAAATGTTCCAACACCAATGATTAATTTATAAATATCGGCCTTGAGAAGTACTGTAAGGAGAAGGCAGCTTAAATACCAGAAAACAGACAAGCAAATAATTGCAACTAAAAGGTTACTGTCAATAAAATCGACAATAGTCGTATTGTTGAGAAATTCAAATTTTTTATCAATTAAAGAGGTTCCTTTAATTCCTTTAATCACAATAAAATAGGTAATCGAAGAAAGGGAAATTGCACCAAAAAGGCTATTCATTTGGGCAGTTTTTGCCTTGAAATCAAAAGACAACCAAAATCGTGTGAACCATTGTATCAGAGCGCCTATGCTAAAGGCAATGAACACCGAGAGCAGTATGCCCATGATGATTTGGCTCGCTTTTTCGGTATTTATGTAATCAAACAGAGCGATTAAACTTTGGTCGTCGTTATAGATCTTGATCAAAGACATTGCTACAGCGGCCCCGAGTAATTCAAAAACGATTGATACCGTGGTAGAAGTTGGAATACCTATCGTATTAAAAAAATCAAGTAATAGAATGTCGGTAATCATAACCGCCATAAAAATGAACATGATTTCGTCGAAGTAAAACAGTGAAGGATTAAAAATTCCCTTTCGCGCAACTTCCATCATTCCGCTAGAAAATATAGCCCCGCATGCTATACCAATTGAAGCCACAATGAGAATAGTATTGAAGCTAAGCGCCTTTGAACCTACGGCCGAATTTAAAAAGTTAACCGCATCATTACTTACCCCCACAACCAAATCGGCCATGGCTAGAATGGCTAAAGCAATGAGCATTACATAAAAGATATTCTCCATTTCGTACAAATAACACGCAAACATAGAACCTTTACGTGTGCTTGAGGTTTATTTTATGTTAAAAATAAGACACCTTTAGTTTTCGTCTTAACTTTCAACTTCTAAATTGCGCAACCGTTAACAGCTCCAATTTGAACTCTAGTAGTATCTCATATCATTTGGCAAGTATAAGCGACTTAAAAGACATCAGACTTCTTCAAGAACAAAATCTAAAAGTAAACTTAACACCCATTGAGCTCAAGGAAGGTTTTGTCACCGCTAAATATACCTTAGACGAGCTGGCTCAAATGCATAAATTAACCCCAGCTGTTATCGCAAAGCACCAAGAGCAGTTGGTGGGATATGCGCTTGCTGTTTCTCCAAAATTCAGAGGGAATCATCCCCTAATAGACAATTTGTTCACGCATATCGATAAGATATCTTACCGCAATAAACCCTTGAAAGGAAGCAATTACATCATGGTAGGCCAATTGTGTGTGCACAAAAACTTCAGAAAATCTGGCGTTTCTTTAGGGTTATACCAAGCTTATAAAAAATGGTACAGCGACTCCTTTGATTACTTGATTACTGACATTGTCTTTGAAAATCAACCCTCTTTGAAAGCACATCAAAAAGCAGGCTTTGAAATCGTAAGCGAGCTGAATTACGCGGGATCTCACTGGGCTGTTGTACTTTGGAATTGGAATTAATACTGCAGATTTACTGCAGATTAGGTTCATCCCACAAAAATCTTGTACATTAGTTTTTAGCAATAAATAGACGACATCAATGAAAACTCATGACAAAAACAAGGCGTACTGGAAACAGAATCTTCGGTATTTGGCCATTTTATTATCCATTTGGTTTTTAGTGTCATTTGGAGCTGGGATTCTTTTCAAAGAGACGCTTGATCACATACAACTCTTTGGATTTCCGCTTGGATTTTGGTTTGCCCAGCAAGGCGCCATTGTAGTTTTTGTGCTGTTGATATTTGTATATGTTCGATGGATGAACAAGCTCGACAAGGAGTATGACTTTGATGAAGACTAAACAACTAACTAAATCAAACAATTATGAGTGTACAACTTTGGACCTACACCTTTGTAGGACTAACCTTTGCGCTATATATCGGAATTGCCATATGGTCTAGAGCAGGGTCGACCAAAGAATTTTATGTAGCCGGTTCTGGGGTTTCTCCGCTGGCTAATGGAATGGCAACTGCCGCAGATTGGATGTCTGCCGCCTCATTTATTTCAATGGCGGGCCTTATTTCATTCATGGGTTATGACGGCGCCGTATATCTTATGGGCTGGACAGGGGGTTACGTTTTACTCGCACTCTTGTTGGCACCTTACCTTCGAAAATTCGGAAAATTCACGGTTCCAGATTTTATCGGAGAGCGCTATTATTCTAAATCAGCAAGGTTGGTTGCAGTTTTTGCAGCACTATTGGTTTCATTCACCTACGTAGCAGGCCAAATGCGAGGGGTAGGAGTCGTATTTTCCAGATTTTTAGAAGTTGATATCAATACCGGAGTAATCATTGGGATGCTCATTGTACTATTTTATGCGGTGTTAGGGGGTATGAAAGGAATAACCTACACCCAAGTGGCACAGTATTGCGTGCTTATCTTTGCCTTTATGGTTCCTGCCATATTTATATCCTTTCAAATGACAGGCAATGTAATTCCACAACTTGGGATGGGAGCAAAAATCAACGACGGTTCTGGACTCTATTTACTTGAAAAGTTGAATAATTTATCGGTAGAACTTGGATTTGCTGAGTACACAAAAGGAAGTAAATCAACCATAGATATTTTTGCAATAACAGCCGCCCTGATGGTTGGAACAGCAGGACTTCCTCATGTCATAGTTCGGTTTTTTACAGTTAAAAAGGTAAGAGACGCGAGAAAGTCTGCCGGTTTAGCCCTATTACTCATCGCTATTCTATACACAGCTGCACCCGCTGTAGCCGTTTTTGCCAGAACCAATTTAATCAATACAGTTAGTAATCAGCCCTATGCCAATATGCCTGAATGGTTTACCAATTGGGAAAAAACAGGCCTTTTAGGGTTTGATGATAAAAATGGAGATGGACTCATTCAATACACGGCTAATGCACAGCTTAACGAACTTACTGTCGACCGAGACATCATGGTTTTGGCGAATCCTGAAATTGCGAATTTGCCTGCATGGGTTATTGCACTTGTGGCCGCAGGAGGTTTAGCTGCTGCACTTTCAACGGCTGCTGGTCTGCTTTTAGTTATTTCTTCTTCGATTTCACATGATGTGATAAAAAGTGTAATCAATCCTAGAATTACCGAAAAACAAGAGTTGATCGCTGCCAGGTTGTCTGCAGTAGTTGCTGTTGTAATTGCAGGATATTTCGGAATTAATCCTCCAGGATTTGTAGCTGCAGTGGTCGCTCTTGCCTTTGGATTGGCCGCTGCCTCAATTTTCCCTGCTATAGTTTTGGGGATTTTCTACAAAAAAATGAATAAAGAAGGTGCTGTTAGTGGAATGGTGGTTGGACTGCTTTTAATGTTGTTCTACATGTTGAAATTCAAATTTGGAATTTTTGACGGAGGCAAATCAGCAGTTGCAGGATTGCAATCAGATTGGTGGTTTGGCATTTCGCCTGAAGGATTCGGAAGTATTGCGATGTTAGTCAATTTCGCAGTAGCTTATATCGTATGTAGGTTTACAGCCCCTCCTCCAAACCAGGTGCAAGAAATAGTTGAAAATATTAGAATTCCATCAGGAGCTGGTGACGCTCATCAAGCACATTAAAATTCAAAACATCATTTATGAATCACTATCAAATTCAAGATTTAGAGTCTTATTTTAAAGCATATAGAGCATCTGTAGATCATCCCGAAGTATTTTGGGAATCAATAGCCAAAGAGCATTTTTTATGGAAAAAGCCATGGAATAATGTGCTTTCTTGGGATTTTGAAAAGCCTGAGATTCGTTGGTTTGATGGTGCTGAATTGAACATTACAGAAAATTGTATCGACCGACATTTAAGTACGAAGTCAGAACAAACAGCAATCCTTTTTGAACCTAACAATCCTGCTGAACCCGCGCAACATATTACCTATGCTCAGCTAAGCGAAGAAGTCAATAAGATGGCTAATGTATTGAAATCACAAGGGGTGAATAAAGGCGACCGCGTTTGTATTTATCTTCCAATGATTCCAGAATTGGCTTATACCGTTCTTGCTTGTGCCCGTATTGGAGCGATACACTCTGTTGTGTTTGCTGGGTTCTCCGCCTCTGCATTATCTTCTAGAATTAACGATTGCGATGCTAAAATCGTTGTTACTGCGGACGGTTCTTTTAGAGGAGCAAAAACCATTGATTTAAAGGCAATTGTAGATAAAGCACTTGAAGAAAGTCCTCAGGTCGAAACCGTTCTAGTCGCAGAGCGCATACACAATGGAGCACCTCTAAAAGAGGGACGAGATCACTATTTAAAACCACTAACTGATGAGGCTTCATCACATTGTGAGGCTGAAAGTATGCAAGCAGAAGATCCTTTATTTATTCTGTATACCTCGGGATCTACGGGAAAGCCAAAAGGGATGGTGCATTCTTGTGGAGGTTATATGGTGTATACCGCTTATACCTTTAAAAATATTTTTCAATATCAGCAAGGAGATGTGTATTGGTGTACTGCAGATATCGGGTGGATTACAGGTCATTCATATATTCTGTATGGTCCCTTAGCCAATGGAGCGACTACATTAATGTTTGAAGGCGTTCCTTCTTACCCCGATTTTGGGAGGTTTTGGCAAATTGTTGAAAAACATAAAGTGAATCAGTTTTATACAGCGCCAACAGCGATAAGAGCTTTGGCTAAGGAATCAATAGATCATGTAAACGCTTCAGATTTAAGTAGTTTAAAAGTTTTGGGTTCTGTAGGAGAACCTATTAATGAAGAGGCTTGGCATTGGTATAATGAACAAGTAGGAAAAAAGAAAAGCCCTATAGTCGACACCTGGTGGCAGACAGAAACAGGTGGAATCTTGATTTCTCCAATTCCTTACGTGACGCCTACTACCCCTACCTATGCCACACTTCCTTTTTTAGGTGTTCAACCTGCACTTATGGATGCTGACTCAAATGAAATTTCAGGAAATAGCGTAGAAGGAAGTCTTTGTATTAAATTCCCTTGGCCATCAATAGCACGAACCATTTGGGGAGATCATAAGCGCTACAAGGAAACCTATTTCACTGCCTTTCCAGGATGTTATTTCACTGGGGATGGAGCTTCGCGAAATGAGGTTGGTTACTATCGAATTACAGGTAGAGTAGATGACGTGATTATTGTCTCTGGACATAATCTGGGAACCGCACCTATAGAAGATGCTATTAATGAGCACGACGAGGTGGCGGAATCAGCAATCGTTGGCGTTCCTCACTCCATTAAAGGAAATGCCTTATTTGGCTATGTAATTCTTAAAAATCAAGAGGACGATACTGATCTTGATTTTCTTCAAAAAGACATCAATAGGCTGATTACAGAAAAAATAGGACCCATTGCTAAATTAGACAGTGTTGTCTTTGTTCCTGGTCTTCCCAAAACTAGATCGGGTAAAATCATGCGTCGTATTTTGAGAAAAATCGCCACAAAAGACGTTTCAAACTTGGGAGACACCTCAACGCTCCTAAATCCTGAAATCGTAGCTCAAATTAGAACAATTGTAGGAGTCTAATCCTTCGCCGTCCCCAGAGGTGCAGCACTAATATAGGCCTCGTGCTTATAAGAGTCTGGAATAATTTGACTTCCAGTTGTAAGGGTCAAAGGGTTTTCACCTTTAAAACGCACCTCTACAAAGGCAGCAGTGAATCCTTCTTTAGGCTCTTCCAATGAAATCGAGTAGCTGTGATTATCGTTTGGTTCTAAGGGTGTTTCTTTCCAATTCTTCCCGTTCTTAAAAATTCTAAAATCTCGCTCTTGGGGATTGTTATTGGTGTATAATGAAATTTCATAATCCTCTCCCTCTGTAATATCCACTTGAAAGCCAGATTCGTTGACAGACCACGACCAATCTGGCCTTTCCTGTTCAGAGTTAAGACGATTGAAAAAAGATAAAATATTTTCTTGAATGTAGGTTCCTGTGAGCCCGTGGTTTCCGTTGGGAACATATTGTAAGTGCTTTTCACCTACCAGGTCGTCATAATAAAACTGCCATGAATCAACTGCAAAGAATTCATCGATACTTCCGTTGATGATCAGTTTAGGCATTTGTAAGATTTCTTTGTATGAGTAGGGCTCAACTTTAGCCAGCAGACGATCAAATTCTTGAGAATTCATGTAATCCATGATTTCATAGTCCACATAGTCTTTAACTGCAATTGACCATTCACCATAACTTTTATAGTGATGTTCAAAGGAAGGGACGATGTTCAACAAATCAATTACAAGGGGTGCAATAGCAGAGACTCTTTGGTCTGTAGCGGCTATCGTCCAAGTGGTCCACCCTCTTTTTGATGCTCCAGAAATAAGAAAATCATTCACCTCAAATCCTTGTTTGTCTTCTGCAACTTCTTCGACAACATCCATAGCCCTAGCAACTGCACGAGTCATAGGATATCGAGCTAACCAATGACTGTCTTCGTCTTTAGCTCCTCTATCTAAAAAGTATTTCCATCCTCGAGCAATTAAGGCATCTTCATAAAAATCAACCTCTTCTTCGTCTTCGATAAATTTCAATGGTTGAAATGGAATATTCGTGACTTGAGCCAGCACGGCTTTAGAAGCTATGGCTTTTTCAAAAACCGCTTCGGGTAACTGAAAACCAGTATCATTATTTGTTCCTCCTCCGATGAAGAGAAGAGCACTGTCAAAAGCCACATCTTCTGGAATGATGATGTCTACATAATGCCACCATTCTGGCTGATCTACGGTTTGAGCATCGAGCCAAGTACCTGAAATCATTTTGGTGTGGTAGCCACGTGCACCGTCTACAATAATGGAATCTAAAATTTCAAAGGAATATCCGCTGTTGTCCTGCACATAAGTTTTTAGGTCGTAAGCTGAAGATTTATCAGTAGATTCTGTTGTAGATTTTGGCCCACAAGCAATGAACATAAGCCCCATAAGGATTAAACAATGCTTAGCAAGCGTCTCTAAGCGTAAATTTTTCATAGTCATATTTTGAATTAATGCGCCCTAATACCATAGAGAGCAATTGATTTTTTGTAATTTAAGCACACTAAAACTAACAATATTTAAACAGATAGAACGAAGACTTTCCAATTTCTCAAGCTTTGTTGTAGAAATTTAAGATGTCCTTATCTGCTAAGAATTAAAACAAAAACCGATGAAAAAAAATGTTTTGTGGGCTTATGTTGCACTCTTCGCACTGAATGCCTACGGTCAAAAATCACTCTTTAACGGAGAAAACCTAGAGGGTTGGACCATAAACGGTACTGAAAAGTGGTATGTCGAAGACGGATTACTGATTTGTGAAAGCGGACCAGACCAAGAATATGGTTACCTCAGCACAGATGAATTTTACAAAGATTTTGTATTGACTCTCGAATTTAAACAAGAAGCCGATGGTAATAGTGGAGTTTTCTTTAGATCAACTGTCGACGGAACAATTGTCAGTGGATGGCAGGTTGAGGTTGCTCCTCCAAATTTGCACACCGGAGGGGTTTACGAATCATACGGCAGAGGATGGCTAATCAAGCCCGACCCAAAGAAAGATAAGCACCTCAAAATGGGTGATTGGAACAGTATGAAAATCAAGGTAAAAGGAAATAAAGTGACCACTTACCTCAATGGACATAAAATGATACACCTCGACGATGAAAAAATCGGTAAGGGAGAGGGAGGAATAGCCCTTCAAATCCATTCCGGAGGTGGAATTAAAGTAAAATGGAGAAATATAGAACTCAAAGAATTATAGGCATGAAATCACGTATGACTTTTGGCTTGGCTTTGATTTTTCTAGTCAGCTCTTGTAATGAAGTTAAAGAACAAAAAGCCGACCCTGCTGAAAAAGCCTCAGAATGGATGACCTTATTTGACGGATCAAGTATGGAAGGTTGGAGAGCGTATAACGGAGAATCTCTTCCTCCTGGATGGGCAATCGTAGATAGCGTAATGACCTTCAGTACAGAAATGATTTTGGAACAAGATTACGATTACAAAGGCAGTCGAGATATCATTTACGGCGCAAAAGAATTCGAAAACTTCGAATTATACATTGAGTGGAAAATTCCTGCAGGTGGTAATAGCGGTATTTTTTACCACATTGCTGAGGGTTATGGTGGTATACCTGAGGTTGCTCCAGAATACCAGCTCATTGATGATCTCGGTTATACTGATTTTCACGACATCACCGAATACAACAAGAGTATTGGAATCGAGGTTAATCCGCAAGATTTACAGCCTTTACAGTCAACGGCAGCAGATTATGCCATGCATGTTCCAGACGCTTCAAAAAAACAACTTAACCCTGCAGGAGAATGGAATTCTTCAACCATTGTTTTTACTCCAGAAAAAGTAGAGCATTACTTGAACGGAGTATTGCTTTTAGATTTTGTACCCTGGTCTGAAGAGTGGCAGGCTAAAAGAAATAACGGTAAATGGAAGTTAGCACCTGATTACGGAAAGTTTAAAAAGGGTTTTATCGGACTTCAAGACCACGGGAGCTCCCTTTGGTTTAGAAACATTAAAATAAAAGAACTATAAGATGAACAAAAGAGAATTTTTAAAAAAGACCTCATTAGCAATAGGAGCAACGATTTTGCCTTTGCCTAATTTGTCTTGTGAGTCTTCAACAGAAGGAATGATTAGAACAGCACATATCGGAGTTGGAAATATGGGGCTTGAAGATTTAAAAGCCATTGCCTCACACCCCAACGTCATCGTTACTGCACTTTGCGATGTAGACGAAAACAATTTAAAGGCAGCGCATGAACTTTTTCCAGATGCAGAAATTTTTCAAGATTATAGAGTTTTGTTCAATTCGATTTCTGATCAAATTGACGCTGTTGTTGTCTCTACACCAGATCACACGCATGCGCCTGCTTCCTTAATGGCGATGGAAAACAATAAAAACGTCTATTGTCAAAAGCCGCTTACACACTATGTTTCTGAGTCTAGAGAAATGCGTAGAGTAGCTAACGAAAAAGGATTGGTTACCCAAATGGGAATCCAGGTTCATTCTTTTTACGATTACAAGCTTGCGACTTATCTCATCAGAGGAGGAATCATTGGTAAAGTGAGTAAAGTCATCGCTTGGTCCAATAAAAACTGGGGTTATGATGGGGAAGTTCCTCAGGGAGCTGATGCTGTACCTGCTCATTTAGATTGGAATTTGTGGCTTGGAACTTCAGCAGAACGAGAGTATAAAGAAGGATATTACCATCCAGGAAATTGGAGAAAATTAATGGATTATGGTTGTGCCACATTAGGTGATATGGGAGTTCATATTTTTGACACTCCATACAACGCCTTAGAACTCGACGTGCCCAACACCATCACTAATGATTGCAGGCCTCCAAATGGTTATGCCTATCCAGAACGAAACGTAGTTCGTTATACTTTTGATGGCACAGCTTACACCACAGATGCCTTTGAGTGGCTTTGGTACGATGGGGTAGAAGGTCCAGAACTCACAGAAGAACTCAGTTTACCTAATGAAGACGAATTGCCAGGACAAGGTGCTATGTTTATTGGAGAAGACGGTCGTAGATTGTTATTACCGCACTTTATGGAATTGCCTCGATTAATAGAAAACGGTGCTTACAGCGACTATGATATTGCCGAGTATGACAAAGAGAATGCCTTAGGGGAGCCTGTTCGCGATTATGCAGGAGAATCTCCAAAACACTATCACGAGTTTATAGATACTTGTTTAGGGACATCCACTTGTTCTGCTCCTTTTGAGTATGCATCAAGACTAACAGAGACGATATTGCTTGGAGTAATTGCTGGAAGATTTCCAGGGCAAACCTTGAATTACGACAAACAGAATTCTGCTTTTGTAGAAGAAGAGGCCAATCAATATTTAACAGGCGACTACAGGTCGTTTTAAAAGATTATGAGCTTCTCGTCTTTTTGACTTGAAGCTCATATTTTAGGCGTCATTTAGACCTAAAGCTGCATTTAATTTGAAGACATCCTCAGGATTAAAACTCGGTACTTGAACAATTTCGAGTTGTTTGTTGAGTAGCTGTACTTTCTTTTCAAATCCGACTTTCCATTCGTTCTTGTCAAATCCATTTACGCCGTCCTCAGTCAATTGGTCTACCGTGGTCATTGCACCTAAGACTGCCTTGATTTGATTTGGAATCCATGAGGTAATCGGTGTACCGCCAGTTGCTTTGGGATAAGCGGTATTCGACATGATGTATTTTTGAACAAATTGCCAGTGGCCATTTCGGAATAAATAGATCTCTTCTAGGATCTTTAAGAGTAGCTGTAAGCCTTTTTGGTTATTGCTTGCCTTTAGTCTTGCTATAGTACCAGCCGAACCTGAAGAATAATGCTTTAAATCTTTGAGAAAATCCTGTACACATACCGGTCGGTATTGGCGTAAATCCATAAGATATTGGGTCAATTGATTTTCAGGATAAAAATCAACCACACCACTGATGATATCTGCGGTAGGAATAATATTGTCTTGAGCGCCAGTTTGACCTCTAAAAGCTTTGGGTTCCTCCCAAACACCTTCATAAATTAAGCCGTCGTCAAAAATATCTGTATTTCCTTTCACGCCCATTATGAATACTCTGAAGTCGTTGTAGTGTTTCCAACGTGAGGCTTCCCACATTAATTTTCTTCTTGCATTCATGTGCTTAAGGGCATGAGCAACAAGTTCGAGATTATGGTTCATTTCTTCATCGCTTTGGGCGTTAACAATTCCCATGCTGCCTTCAATGAGCTGAGGTGAATATTGATTGATATCGACATGAAGCATGATAAATCCGCGTTCATCTGACATACCCGAAAATTTGGCTGACATTCCGAGATTTTCCCAATTGAATCCACCTTCGGGATTGATTTTGTAATAATTACCTAAGGAGTAGCTGTAATGGTAGTCTATGAAGGGAAACTGCCCCAATTGATCGGCGACTTCTGCGAAGGGTTGCGCGATATTCTTCGGAACTGTTCGATGTGCTTTACCATAAGACCCTTTAGCGATGAAATGGTGGTGAGCAGGCGCAAGGGTATAGGCAGAGCACACAAAACTATATGCTCTAAAAAGTGCTGCTCTGACAAAAGGATCTTCTTCTTTTTTAACCTGTTCTAAATGATTTTCTATTTCTAAAACAGCCTGTTCAAATGCGCCTTCGGTATGCAGAAGACCTTTAGTGCCATCTTCTTTTTCTATGGGCATATTGTCTATTAATTCCTGTAAGTCAGAATATACCTTTGGAAGTTTACGAAGTGGCTCTGCTATAGGTAAAAAGCCATGTTCTTTATCGATAGAAAAAAAACCGTCAGAATATTTAGTTTTTAACATTGGTTTAGATTGTAATTTTGTTAAATTTAAAACAAAAATTAAGTATAATGTTAAAAATTGATAAAATACTTGTTCTGGGGATGGGCAAAGTAGGGTCCTTAGTAGCAACGCTTTTAAGTGATCAATTTGAAGTGGTTGGTGCAGATGTGAACAAACCCCATTACGATCACGAGGTAGATTTTGAAACAATTTCACTAGATGTTTCTAACGAAGACGAATTCACTAGTGTTTTAAAGAATTTTGACGCAGTAGTTTCGGCCTTACCTTACTTTTTAAACAAAGAGGTAGCGCGTATCGCCTGTGCATTAGACAAGCATTATTTTGATTTAACCGAAGATGTTGAAACCACTAATTACATCAGAGATTTGGCCGCTTCTGCGAATGCGGTAATGATTCCACAATGTGGTTTGGCGCCAGGATATATTGGAATCCTTGGTTTCGATATGACCACAGAATACGATAAGGTAAGAGATATTGAACTCAGAGTAGGGGCCTTGCCTCGCTATCCTAATGGTCTATTGGCTTATTCCTTTACATGGTCTTCTTATGGAGTTTTGAATGAGTACATCAAAGATTCAGAAGTCATTCACAATGGTGTTCGCAAAATGGTGCCTTCGCTTGAAGGAATTGAATACATTTCTATTGAAGGACAAGAATTTGAAGCATTTTCGACCTCAGGGGGTCTGGGTACACTATGTGAGACCTTCGAAGGCAAAGTAGACACCTTGAATTACAAGACGATGCGATATCCTGGTCACGGAAAACTTATGCGTTTTTTAATGTATGAATTGATCATGAAAGAAGACATGGAAACCTTAGAGCGCGTCTTAACACAAGCCAAACCACCGGTAGAAGAAGATGTCGTTTATGTCTATGCTGTTGTAGAGGGATGGAAGAAGGAAAAAATCGCGAGAAGTGAATACTGGAAGGCCTTTTATACCAAAAACATCAAAGGTCACAAATGGAGAGCCATTTCATGGACCACTGCCGCAGCCATAGCCGCAACGGTTGAAATGGTTGCCGATGGTAAATTGCCTCAGAAAGGATTTGTAAAACAAGAAGACATACCCTTTGAGCAGTTTCTTAAAACAAAATCAGGAAGTTTATACGTAGATTGATAGTTAATGTAAATAAAAATGGGAGTGCGAAAGCACTCCCATTGTAATAGTACGTAACCCCTATTATTAATCTAATTCAAAGCGGTCAAGGTTCATCACCTTGCACCAAGTAGCGATAAATTTTTGTACAAATTCTTCTTGAGCGTCATCACAGGCTAGTTCTTCAGCTAGAGCTCTCAGTTCTGTGTTCGAACCGATAATTAAATCAACTCTCGTTCCGGTCCACTTAAGTTCACCAGAACTTCTGTCCTTTCCTTCAAACAATTGTGCGCTCTGGTCAGTAGGGCTCCACTTAGTGCGTACATCGAGTAAATTGACAAAATAGTCATTGCTCAAAACCCCTGGATGGTCTGTAAACACACCATTTGAACTACCGTCATAATTCGCGCCTAAAACGCGCAATCCTCCGAGCAGAACAGTCATTTCTGGAGCGGTGAGGCTCATCAATTGAGCCTTGTCAATTAACATGTCCTCAGGAGAAGCCACACAATTGGCGCTAACGTAGTTTCTGAATCCATCAGCGATTGGCTCTAATACTCCAAACGACTCAGCGTCAGTTTGTGCATCAGTTGCGTCTGTTCGACCTGGTGTAAAATCAACTTTAGTGGGAAAACCTCCTTCTGCAGCTGCTTTTTCGATAGCGGCTACACCACCTAATACAATTGTGTCTGCAAGTGAAATCTTCTTCGTTCCACTTTGTTGTGCATTAAAGTTTTGCTGAACTTGTTCTAAAGCTGCAAGAACTTTTTTCAAACGTTCTGGGTTGTTCGATTCCCAATTGATTTGAGGCTCTAATCTCACTCTAGCGCCATTAGCTCCACCTCTTTTATCTGAATTTCTAAATGTTGAGGCAGATGACCATGCAGTAGATACTAAATCACTTACGCTTAAACCTGTATTTAAAATTTCTGATTTCAAAGCAGTAACATCACTGTCTGAAACTAATTCGTGGTCTACAGCAGGAACAGGATCTTGCCAGATCAACTCTTCTTTTGGAACATCAGGACCTAAATATCTTGAAATGGGTCCCATATCTCTGTGCGTTAACTTAAACCAAGCTCTTGCAAAGGCGTCTGCAAATTCATCAGGATTTTCGTAGAAACGTCTAGATACTTTTTCATAAGCAGGATCTTCTCTTAAGGCCAAATCTGTGGTTAACATAAACGGAGCGTGTGTTTTAGAAGAAACGTGCGCATCAGGAACTAATCCCGCGCCTCCATTGTTTACAGGTTGCCATTGTTGAGCTCCAGCAGGACTCTTGGTCAATTCCCATTCGTAACCGAAGAGGTTTTCAAAATAATTGTGACTCCATTTTGTAGGAGTGGTTGTCCATGCGCCTTCAAGACCCGAAGTAATGGTGTCTTCTGCATTTCCTTTTCCAAATGAGTTATTCCATCCCTGAGATTGTGCTTCAATAGCTGCTGCTGCAGGTTCTCTGTCTACATATTCATCAGGATTAGCAGCACCGTGCGTTTTTCCAAAGGTGTGACCGCCTGCAATAAGTGCAACGGTTTCTTCGTCATTCATGGCCATTCTTGCGAATGTTTCTCTAATGTCTTTGGCCGCAGCAATTGGATCTGGATTTCCGTTAGGACCTTCTGGATTGACATAAATCAATCCCATTTGAACTGCTGCAAGTGGATTTTCTAATTCTCGATCTCCGGTATATCTTTTATCACCAAGCCATTCGGTCTCAGCTCCCCAGTATACGTCTTCTTCTGGTTCCCAAACGTCGGCTCTGCCTCCAGCAAATCCAAAGGTTTTAAAGCCCATAGACTCTAAGGCCATGTTTCCGGTAAGCACCATTAAATCGGCCCAAGATAATTTTTTACCGTATTTCTGTTTGATAGGCCATAGTAAAAGTCTAGCCTTATCTAAGTTGGCGTTATCTGGCCAGCTGTTTAGTGGGGCAAAACGAAGTTGACCTGCGCCAGCTCCACCTCGTCCGTCTGTTGTTCTATAGGTTCCAGCAGCGTGCCATGCCATGCGTATAAAAAACGGTCCATAGTGCCCATAATCTGCAGGCCACCAATCTTGTGAATCCGTCATCAAATCGTGTAGGTCTTTTTTTACCGCCTCTAAATCGAGTTGTCCAAAAGCCTCTGCATAATCAAATTCTGTTTCATTGGGATTCGACAAACTAGAATGTTGTCTTAGAATGTTCAGCTTCAATTGATTTGGCCACCAGTCCCTATTGCCGGTCCCTGCGCCTGCTGATTGTTTTACTTCACCGTATCCAAAAGGACACTTTCCGTTTCCATTTTTAAGATGTTCCATATTCATTAAGATTTAGCTAAACAAAAATAAAAAAGCAGATGCAATAATTTTTATCTATAATATTTATATTATGATAGAATTTGTCTATATATGCGTCAATAAATTGGTTTTCAGACAGATATATTTTTTATTTCCTTTTAAATATCAAAAATGAATAGGCCATTGGCACGATGACAAGTATCCCGATAATAACGAAAAAACTAGTCATAAACCATTCTTTTGGCACAATAAAAAAGGATGCCATAATAGACAAGCCTCCTATGATCCAAAGGTATCCTCCCATTTTATGTGTTTTATACCAGTTGGTATCATCTTCGAGTGTCCATGGAGTCCTGATTCCAATAAAGTAATTTGGTTTCAAGTTTCTAAAATATAGGCCCAGAAAAGAAAACAGTAAGCCAATAAGCACGAATATGTATTCAACCGAAATGAGATCGGCTTTGGCAGAAGACAATAAGATGAATATGCAGACTGCGCTCATAAACAATTGTAAAACCAATCTTAGGTTGAAAATCAATTTGGCACTCACCTTCTTTTTGGGATCGATATAGGGAACGGCGAGCAATATTAAATAGACTGGAATATTGACCATAAGACAAACGTGAATCAATTCCATTTTTGAGCCTACCCTATCAATTTCTCCAGCCGAATTCCAATGCAGTGGAACCTCATTTGGAATATCGTTCCAATGAATGCCAAGAAAAGCAAATGGAATGGCTAAAATAAAAAGTATGATGAGCTCTTTGAGAATTTTCATAAACTATAATTAATGAGAAACAAGATATAATTTTATCTACATTTATGGTGATAAGGTAAAAAAAATCTCTTTTAGCACATTCTTAAATGCAGCACTATTTTGAGGGTAAAAAGGTATTGATTACGGGAGCCTCTTCTGGTATCGGAAAAGCCTTGGCCATTGCCCTCTCTGCATTCAATACTGAACTTGTTTTGGCCTCACGCAATACCAATGCCCTTGAACAAGTTGCTGAGCAATGCCATTCTAAAGCCCAGGTGACAATTGCTGAACTCGATCTCAGCGCCCGAGCACACCACCAAGCTTTTGTGCATAAATTCGAGGGGTTTGATCTGGTATTTCACAACGCAGGTATTTCACAACGATCTCTAGTGGCCGAAACGATTTTCGATGTCGATCACAAACTAATGGAGGTCAACTATTTGGGAACAGTGCATCTCACCAAACTCTTATTGCCTTCTATGCTACAAAAAGGCAGGGGACACTTTATCGTGGTAACAAGTCTTACTGGTCTTATTCCAACCCCTTACAGGTCTTCATATGCGGCTTCTAAACACGCATTACACGGTTTTTTTGATTCGATGAGAGCAGAATTAGAATCACAAGGAATACTTATTACCCTTGCAGCTCCAGGCTTTGTACAAACCAATGTATCGGTCAATGCACTGATCGGTGACGGAAGCGCCTTAGGAAAAATGGATGACGCCCAAGCCAATGGGATTACCGCAGAGCACTGCGCTCGTCAAATCCTTAAAGCCACTGCCAAAAAGAAGCGACTTCAATTGATAGGACGAGAGTCTTATGCCGTCTGGGTTCGAAGATTTTTTCCTTCGCTCTTTGCTCGACTGATCAAAAAAGCGAAAGTGAGATAGAAAAAAAGGCCCGTTACGGGCCTTTACTTATTCTTTGATTATTGTGGGGTATTCAATTCCCAATTGCTCGAGATAGGTATCGTATTTTGTTTCGTCATAGTAAAACTCAGAGAGCTGAGGCTTGAACTTTTCCATGATCGCGGTGTTTAATTCCACAGGCGGAGGATCATTTTCTGTAATCATAGGCCTATAGGTCGTTTCTTTACTTTGCACATTGGTAAAGTAGTCTTTAGCATCCTCGACCAAAGTTGGATTTAATAAAAAATCAACGACGGTCATTGCCACTACCTTTGCTCCTGCAGTCACACCCTTGTGGGCTATAGGTGTAGCCATGGTGATTGCGTTTGACCAGTGATGACCTTGAAGACCAGGAATGTTCGAAGGGAATCTCAGGGTAACCGTAGGCACCTTCCATGAGACATCTCCAATATCGTCTGAACCACCACTAACTAAAACAGGAGAGGGCTTACCAAGTGGACTGAGTTCTGTCGATAACCCAGAAGTTCTATTCGAATTAACTTCCTTTTGAACGGCTTTAGCTAGAGTCTGATCAGCTTCTGACCACTCGGGTAGTCCAACATCTTGTATATTTTCATACATAGTCTCAGCAATAACTTTATTGAAATGTCTAGGCCAGGCCGTTCCAACAACTCTTGAACTCACCTTCGTATCTGTCATTTTTGCAGCACCTTCAGCGATATTATTTGCGTCGTTGTACATTTTCATGATGCCTTCATAGGTGATATCTCTCAAATAATACCAAATAGAGGCTTTTGATGGCACTACATTTGGCTGGTCACCAGCATCAGTAAATATCGAATGAGATCTTTTGAGCGGATGTAGGTGTTCTCTTTTATAGTTCCAACCGATATTCATGAGTTCGGCTGCGTCCAAAGCAGAACGTCCTCTCCAAGGGGCTCCCGCAGAATGTGCTGCTTCACCTTCAAAAGTGTATTCTACAGAAATCAAACCTGTTCCTCGAGCTTGTCCCCATGAAACACTAAGATTACTACTCACATGGGTGAAAATACACATGTCGATATCATCAAAATATCCATCTCGTACAAACCAGGCTTTAGAAGCCACGAGTTCTTCAGCAATTCCGGGCCAAACTACAAGGGTTCCTGGGATATCGTGCTCTTCCATCATTTGTTTTACCCCGATAGCCGCTGTCACATTTAAAGGGATTCCTGCATTGTGACCTTCACCGTGACCAGGTGCACCCTCGACCATAGGCTTGTGATAGGCTACACCGGGATATTGAGAAGCCTTGGGAATACAATCCACGTCACTTCCTAAAGCAATAACAGGGCCGTCTCCGTTTTTCCATCGCGCAAACCAAGCGGTTGGAATATCTGAAACTCCATATTCTATGTCAAAGCCCGCTTTTTCTAAAACGGAGGTGAGGTAAGCCGAAGATTCTACTTCGTGAAAACCAAGCTCGGCAAAACTGAAAATTTTGTCGACCATGACCTGACTATTTTTGTGCTCAGACTCAACCCATTCCTTGATTTCTTGTTTTTGTTTCTTGACAAAAGACTTGGAGTATTTCTTTTGTGCATTGAGGCTAAAGACCATTAAGATCGCCCCTAGACTTAAAATTTTTACGCTTATTTTTTTCATGATTTACAGAAGTAAATTAGTGTTCCATTAGTTAGTTCAAGGTATATATTTTTTCCATCATTCGCCATTTTTCTCCTTCTTTTGAATTTGGTAAGGCTTGCTGAAATGTCCACATCAATTCTTCCCACTCTTGAACTTTCGGATTATTTTGATCTGCCAGTTCTTTTTTCTCCCAACTAAAGGCTTCATTGGTTTCTACAATCATAAAAAGCCGGTTTTCTACGCGGTAGATGTCTAAGGCGGTTATTCCAGAAGATTTTAGACTCAATTGAATTTCAGGCCACACGTTTTGATGATGGTCCAAATAAGCGCTGATAAGCGCATCGTCGTTCTTTAAATCAAGAGCAAGACAATATCTATGATGCTTCATTTTCTTTTAAAATAAATCGTCCAAAGGTGAGAATATACACAAAACAAAGTGCGGGTAAAACAAATGAGAAGTTTACCTCGGAGACTCCGAGTACTTTTATATCATTGACAGCGCGCCCCCCAAAATCTATGATTCTCCCTTGTAATTGAGGCATTAAGGCTCCACCGACAATGGCCATAACCAAACCGGCTGCGCCTATTTTTGATAGATCTTGATCTAATTTTTTTAAGGAGATTCCGTAAATCGTTGGGAACATGAGCGACATAAAAAACGAAATCCCAATAAGGCAATATATGCCTAAAATAGACTCGTTCATCATGGTCATTACCGAACAAAGCAATCCTCCGATAGCAAAGTAGCTCAGTAATCGAGCAGAGGGAATAAATTTCATCAAATAGGTACAAAGGGCCCTTCCGCTAAAAAAGAGCAGAAAGGCAATGAATTGATAATTGGCAGCAGTTGTGTTGCTGATTCCTATATTTTCTGCATATTGATAAATGTAGGTCCAGCACATGATTTGGGCACCAACATAGAAAACTTGAGCGCCTACACCAAAACGATATCTCTTGTTTTTGATGAGTTCAGAAAACCCTTTTTTTAATTCTAAACGGTCTTGTTCTGACTGAATCACTGGCATTTTAGTCGCCAGAATTAAGATGAAAAACAAGGCAATCACCAACCCAATGGCCACATATGGATCTCTGATTACCATTAAATCAGCAGATCGGATCAATGCTTTTTGAGCGATATCCAATGAAGCGTAGTTTTCAATATTATCTGATTGCAAATTTTTTAGCACAAATTGTTGGGCGATGACCAAACCTAAAATAAGGCCTACAGGATTAAAGAGTTGCGCAAAATTTAAGCGTCTGGTTGCGGTAGTCTTTGAACCCATTGCTAAAATATATGGGTTGGCGGTAGTTTCTAAAAAGGCCAGCCCAAAGGTCAATACATAAAGGCCCAAACAGAAGAACCAAAATGCCTCGTATTGGGCTGCAGGAATAAATAAATTAGCTCCGATAAAATAGAGTGCTAATCCCAATAAGACCCCTTTTTTATAGCCTTGCTTTCGGACAAAAAGTGCCGCGGGAAGCGCCATACAAAAGTATCCGCCATAAAAAGCCATTTGAACCCAAGACGCCTGAGCGTTAGAGAGTTCAAGCACAGTTTTAAAGGCTTGAACCATGGGGTCTGTTACCGCGTTGGCAAACCCCCAAAGGGCAAATAAACAGGTGATTAAAATAAAAGGAAGGGTGTATTTTTTTTCGATTAATTGATCTTTCATGTTTTGGATTTTAAATGCTTCGGTCTAAATGTGTATATCCTCCATCGACGTGTATGATTTGACCTGTGGTGTGGCTTGATTTTGAAGAAAGTAAAAAGCAAACAGTTGAAGCGATTTCTTCAGGGGTAGTCATTCGCTGACCCAATGGAATTTTTGATTCAATTTCATTTTTTTTGAGTTCGGGATTTTCAAAACTCTCAATCCATCTTTGGTATAATGGGGTATACGATTCGGCAACCACCACGGCGTTTACGCGAATGCCGTCTTGCAATAAATCTACAGCCCATTCTCTCGTAAGTGCATTTCGTGCACCGTTAGCGGCGGCATAACCTGAGGTGCCTCCTTGCCCCGTTTCAGCTACTTTAGAGCTGATGTTTACGATGGCTCCTTTGCTTGTTTTAAGGTCTTCGAGGCAGAGTTGTACCATATTAAAATAATGCCCGACGTTCTTTTCAATCGAGCTCAAAAATTCTGTGTAACTGCCTAGCTTCAGGCTTACGCCATCATTCACGCCCGCATTGTTGACTACTCCGTCTATTCTTCCATAGCGTTGCCTAAGCTTTTCAATGGCATCTTTACACTGGGTGCGATCCGTGAGTTCAGCAATTGCATAGTCTGCTCTGCCTCCTCCACTTTCGATCGCGGCTATACAACTTTGACAATCTTTTTCTTTTCTGCTGATGATAAAGGGCAGGGCTCCTTCTTGAGCAAGAACTTGAGCAATGGCTCTGCCAATTCCTTTGTCTCCTCCTGTGACTACAATGATTTTATCTGTAAGCTGTAAATCCATGGCTTATTCTGTTATGAGGTTGATCTCAGCAAAACTTGCAAACTCTTGGGTGTCGATGATACGCTCTGCCTTTATCCTGAAATATCTCGTTCGATGTGATTTCGCAAATGAAACCTTCTTTACTTTTCGGTCGTTAGTAATATTGGCAAATTCTCCTGTTTGTACCAGTTTCCATTTTCGACCATTGTTTGATTTCCAAACACTATAGCTCGAAATGACTCCTTTGGGATACCTCCTTTGGTCGGGTAGAAATTCAAATCCCTTTAGGGTTTGTTTTTTGCCAAAATCAATACGCAGATCCCTTGATGTAGATTCGAATACTGTTGTAGGATTTTCATCAAATGCAGCTGAAGCCTTTTGGTCTTCGTTCAGTGTTTTCCAAGGAGATTTATACACGTCAAAATACGCCTGAGTAGGTTCGCTTTGTGTGTTGGTTTTCGCATCGTAAGCCACCGCATTGACCACTGTTCTTTCGGGTAATCTTATAGCCTCACTGAATTCTTGAGAAGTTGAAGAAGGGGTGTCTTGATTTAAACTGTAATAAATAGTGGCATCTGTATCGGCAGCATTTATTTCAACAAGACCTGAGAGCATTCTATTAATTTTTGGTGGCTCCAACAAAATTGGGGCGAGATAAAGCGCAATTTCAGAGAGTACAATACTTCCTTTAGATTGAGACACTATAAGTTTAAAATGACTTGAAGAGGTGTTTTTAAAAGAAAGTATTCGTTTGTTGCCAATGGTGGTTTGTTGAACCAAGGTGTCCCAAATACCCTGTTCATTTTTTGCTAAAAACGAAAAAGCTTGAACTCGCTGACCGAGTGGTATATATTCTCTCAACACAAGTCTATTCAATTCTTCAGGGGCATCAAATTTAATTTCTATTTCAGCCGAATTCACTTCTTCTGCAGTTGCCCAATAGGATGCTTTTTCTCGATCTTTTAATCGGTCTACACCATAATTATTTCCCCTTTCATTGGATGCGCTTAAAGTTGCTTTATAAATGAGGTCTTCTTTGAAGTCAAGTTTTATTTGCTGACTTAATTGCATCATGGCCGCACTGTCAGCCTCGTGAATCAGCCCTCGATGATCTACCGGAATATTGAGTAAAAAGTTTCCGTTACGCCCAATGCTCTCATAGTAGGTTTGAACCAATCTGCTTTTTGATTTTACCTGATGATCTTCTCTTGGGTGATAGTACCAACCTGGCCTGATGGAGGTGTTTACTTCTGCGGGAAGCCAGTGCGTTCCATCTTCGTGTCCGTAACGCAATTCAATATATTTTGGCCAACCGGGGTAAATCTCGTCCTTTCGCATCGTACTCCAATTGGTTTCTCCGGCCCAGCCTTCTTCGGTGCCCACCCAGCGAACATCTGGTCCACCATCGCTAAAAATGACAGCCTCAGGCTGGAATTCTCTAACCATTTCGGTGGTTTTATCCCATTGGTAATAGGTTTTATTATCGATTTTTCGGGTTTCATTAGCCCCTCCATAATAGCCAAAACCTCCGTTTGCGCCATCAAACCATATTTCAAAAAGTTCGCCGTATTCAGTTAGCAGCTCCCGCAATTGTTCGTGAAAAATGGAGACATAGGTGTCTGTGCCGTAGTGTTCATTGTTTCGATCCCAGGGAGAGAGGTAAAGCCCCAGTTTAAGTCCGTATTTATCACAGGAGTTTCGAAGGTCTCTCAAGACATCTCCTTGCCCATTTCTCCAAGCACTTGACTTTACGCTATGCGCAGTTGTTTTTGTTGGCCACAAACAAAACCCATCGTGATGCTTGGCAGTTAAAATAAGGCCTTTCATTCCTGCTTCTTTGGCAATTCTCGCCCATTGATCGGTGTCGAGTTGCACTGGATTAAAGGTGTCTACAGCCTCTCCTCCAGTACCCCATTCGAGGTCGGTAAAGGTGTTCATATTGAAATGAATAAAACCGTAGTACTCCAACTCTTGCCATTTTAATTGCCGATCTGAAGGCAGTGGTCCTATTGGATTAGGAGGAGGTGGTGCACAAGAAAAAACAAGCAGTAGTATGAGGAAACTTAACTTTTTCATAAATCATAAAAGTGAATACAGTTCGTAGCAAAAACTTTTTCAATATCCTTTCGGTCGCTCAGTGAAAAGTAGGATTTCAATAAATCCAAGTGATCGTTAAAGTTCGAAGCTAATAAACAAACCGGCCAGTCTGAACCGTAGAGTAATCTATCCATACCGAAACAGCGAACAACATGATCCAAATAGGGTAGAATTTGTTCCATTTGCCAGGGTTTTGTTTGGATTTCAGTAAAAATTCCAGAGAGTTTGCAGTAAACTTTGGGTTGATCTGCAAGTTGCTCAATTTGTTCTGCCCAATGCATATCCATAGGAAGATTGTATTGGGGTTTTCCTAGGTGGTCCAGCACAAAATACTGATCCGGAAAGTTTTGGGTTAGTGCTATGGCAGCTTCGAATTGTCTGGGATAAATCAAGATGTCATAAGTGAGGTCAAACCTTTGCAACTGCGAAATGCCCTGCTGAAAATCATCCCTCAACATAAAGAAATCGTCTTCTTCGTCTTGAACAATATGTCTCAGGCCTTTAAAAAAATCATTTTGGGTATAGTGCTCAAGCTTATCGTTTAGATCATTTGCGCAAAGGTCTAACCAGCCTACAACGCCTTTTATAATCTCGTACTGTTGAGCGTAATGCAAAAGCATTACAGATTCTTGTTCTGTTTGTGCCGCTTGCACAGCAACGCATCCCTGAACATCCGCTTGCGCATAGACCTGCTCTAAATCAGCGGGTTTGAAATCCCTTGCTATTGCGGCCATACTCGAGTCGATCCACGCATGAGTGCTAGGGTGGTAGTTCCAAAAGTGCTGATGGCTGTCAATAATCATTCAGGGTAGTTTATAATTTCTTGTCGCGCTTCTCCTAATCCCTCAATACCTAATTCAACTAGGTCTCCTGCCTTTAAGTATTTGGGTGGATCAAATCCTAGTCCAACACCAGATGGGGTCCCTGTAGAAATGATATCTCCGGGAAGTAAGGTCATAAATGAACTGATATAACTCACCAATTCGTCAATTTTAAAAACCAAATCAGAAGTGTTGCTGTCTTGTAGTCGTTCACCATTTACCTTTAACCAAAGGTCTAGTTTGTGCGGGTCTGTAATTTCATCTCGTCCGACTAAATAAGGTCCAAGTGGAGCGAAAGTGTCGTGACTTTTTCCCTTTACCCACTGGCCTTCGCGTTCTAATTGAAAGGCTCTTTCACTGTAATCATTGTGTAAAACATATCCAGCAATGTGAGAGAAGGCGTCAGCTTTAGAAACATAGGTAGCTTTTTTGCCAATAACTACGCCGAGTTCAACTTCCCAATCGAGTTTAGTCGCATTTTTCGGTATTGTAATTTGGTCATTAGGGCCACAAATGGCGGAGCTTGCTTTAAAAAACAGTACAGGTTCTTTTGGTAAAGTCATGCCACTTTCAGAGGCGTGTTTGGAATAGTTGAGCCCAACACAAATTATTTTTGAAACTTGACTCAGAGGGGCGGCGAGGCGCTCATCTGAAGAAACTATAGCGCAGCTGTTCTCATGTTCGGATAACCATTTTTCTAAGTTGTGCATACCGTCATTTTCAAAAAAGTTTAGGTCGAAGTCAGGCGTAAAAGCGCTGACGTCTATGAGCTCTCCGTTTTTTGTGAGTACAGCTGGTTTTTCTTGGCCTATGGCCCCGTATCTTGCGAGTTTCATTTAACTGTTCAATTTTATAAATCCACCATCTATGGGGTAGTCAGTTCCTGTGATAAAGGCAGCGTCATCCGAACAGAGAAAGAGCGCAAACTTTGCGATTTCTTCAGGGGAAGCCATACGGCCTATAGGTTGAGTTTTTGAAAGTTGAGCGAACATTTGCTCTTGCTTTTCAGGATAGTTTTCTCTGATAAAACCATCGACAAAAGGGGTGTGAACTCGGGCAGGCGAAATGCTATTGCAGCGAATGCCGTGTTCAACATAATCTTTGGCCACAGAATAGGTCATGGTCAGCACAGCTCCTTTGGTCATAGAATACGCAAAGCGATCACTTATACCTACACTTGAGGCAATTGAAGCCATATTTAGAATTACCCCTTTTTTACGTTGTTTCATGTGTAAAATAAAGGCATGCATTCCATTGTAGACGCCCTTAATATTGACCTCATACAATCGGTTTAAATCGTCCACATCTGTTTTTTCGAGTGAACCCACATGAGGAATTCCTGCATTATTGATCAGGATGTCTACCTGATGTTTCCCTTCAATTTTGCTTGCGAGCTCATGAAAATCCTCGTGTTTGCTGATATCGCAGTGTAAGAATTTGACTTTTTCTGAACCGATGGATTCGACCACTTGTTCTGCTTGATTCGAATTGGTGTCGATGAGGTAAACTCGGGCTCCGGCTTGTGCAAAAGTGCGAACCAAGGCCTCTCCAATTCCACTTGCGCCTCCAGTGATGACGACTGTTTTATCTTGAAGGTCTTGCATCAGGACTATTTGAGTTCTAACTCAATAATGGTATTAATAGGATTCATTTCTGCTTTTGGAATAGCGATAGTCAATCCCAAGTCGTTTTGTTCGTATCTCACCTTTTTTGAGGTTCTATAGAGTTTAGCCGATTTGATTTTTTCAGGAACATCTCTTAAAAAGATGACATTGTGTTCTGGGTCGAGTACGTGAAGGTAAACTTTGCGTTCTTTTCGGGTAGAAGCCAATTGATTGTCTGGTTCTAAAATTCCAGCCTTGGTACCGTATACTGTTTCACCGTATTGATCGAGCCACAATCCAATTTCTGAAAGTGATTTGAGGTGTTCAGTTTGAATTTTACCATTGGGCATTGGACCTACGTTTAATAAGAGGTTACTGCCGTAAGAAGCAGATTTGACCAATAAGTGAATAAGCTCTTTAGACGATTTATGTTTGTCGTCTTGAAGATTGAATCCCCAAGATCCATTGATGGTCTCACAAACCTCTAAGGGCAATTGACCGATATCTGAAGCTGAAGTTCCCCAACCTGTAGTGTTTTGTCCGGGTAGGTCTTTCTCAAACATTTGAAAGTCCTCTCCTGAAATGGGTGCAATATGATGGTTGTTTCCGATCAAGGCATGGGGTTGTAAATCGTGAATCAATTGATACAATTCTCGATAATGCCAATCAACATTGAGTTTGCCGAATTTTTTTCCGTCCCATTGCTTTTGGTCCCAATGTCCGTCAAACCAGATACCTCCAATTTCTCCATAATTCGTTAAAAGTTCAGTGAGTTGCTGTTTCATAAAAGCGATATAGGCATTCCAATCCCCATTTTCACGTCCTTTTATACCTAAACCCGTACGACCACGAGGGTAGTAATCATCACTTCTCCAATCCAGCAGAGAATAATAGAAAAACAACTTTATGTCAGCCTTTTTACAAGCCGCGGCCAACTCTTTTAATACATCTCGTTTAAAAGGAGTGGCATCTACAATGTCATAATCTTCTGCAGCGGTATCAAACATAGAAAAACCATCGTGATGCCTACTGGTGATGGTGATGTATTTCATACCTGCATTTTTGGCCATTGCCACCCACTCTTCTGCATCGAAATCAATAGGATTAAAAAATGCTGGTAATTTTTCATAGGTGTCAACGGCAATATTCTGATTGTTCATCACCCATTCCCCATCTCCTAAAAGACTGTAAACTCCCCAGTGAATGAAGAGCCCAAAACGGGCTTCTTGAAACCACTCACGTGCGTTTAAATTTTCATCAGAGGGCTGATAATTCGGAATTCCTTGTTGTGCGAAATTGAGGCTTACTGCAAAGAGTAAGACCAGAGACCATTGTTTTTTCATTAGTTAGTTCAGTTAGTGCACCTAAAATTTAACACCATTTTTTGTGGGAAGCAAATACCCTTATTCCATCAAAATCAATGCAGTAAACCTTAAGGTGTTTCATAAATTTACTATTATTGGTTTAATAATGACATTCTAACTGCAGACAATTCAAAAGTTATTTATTATGAGTAGCATACAGCATTTGTTTAAAAGTGTACCGATAATCCTTGTGGCAATCTTGGGATTAAATTCGTGCACTCCTTCAAAGACGGCAAAAGAAACAAGACCTAACATCATCTACATTTTAGCGGATGATTTAGGTTATGGTGAGCTTGGAGCCTATGGACAACTAAAGATAGAAACTCCGAATATAGATGCCCTGGCCGCCTCTGGCATGAAGTTCACCCAGCATTATTCTAGTGCCCCTGTTTGTGCTCCGGCTCGATATATGTTGCTGACAGGGCAACATTCTGGTCACGCTTTCATCAGAGGAAATGATGAAATGAGATCAAGAGGTATGGTTTGGGATTATCACGAAATGGTCAAAGATTCAACCTTAGAGGGTCAACGGCCAATGCCCGAAAACACAAAAACCCTTGCGCATTATTTAAAGTCGGCAGGTTATCAAACAGCAATGGTAGGTAAGTGGGGATTAGGCTCGCCTGACTCTCATTCTGTTCCAACTAAAATGGGTTTTGATTACTTCTACGGCTATAATTGTCAGCGCATCGCTCACACCTTTTATCCCACGCATTTATACGAAAATCTCAATCGAGTTTACCTCAACAATGAGGCGATTGCTCCCCATACAAAACTCGAAGAAGGGGCTGACCCTTATGATGAAAAGAGCTACGATAACTTTAAACTCAACGATTTTGCACCGGATTTGATGTACGATAAAATGAGTGCTTTTGTAGAAGAGGCATCCAATGAAGAACCCTTCTTTCTGTACTGGGCTTCACCAATTCCGCATAACCCTCTGCAAGCACCTGAGCGTTGGGTAAATCACTACATCGAAAAATTTGGAGAAGAAGAACCCTATTTGGGTAACAAAGGATACTTTCCCAATCAAACTCCCAGAGCTACTTACGCAGCAATGATTTCTTACTTTGATGAAAACGTCGGTAGACTTATTCAAAAACTAAAAGAAAAAGGAGTGTACGAAAACACGTTAATTTTGTTTAGCTCTGACAATGGCGTTACTTTTTCCGGAGGTACCGATGGTGAATTTTTTAACTCATCAGGTCCTTTTGGTGAAGAGCGCGGACGCGGTAAAGGTTTTGTTTACGAAGGAGGTATTCGCGTGCCTATGCTTGCGTCTTGGCCGAATCAAATTAGAGCTGGATCTGAAACAGACCACATCTCAATACAATACGATTTACTGGCAACTTTAGCTGACTTAGCCTCTTTTGAAATCACCTCTGAACAGGATGGGATTAGTTTTTTACCCACCTTACTGGAGGAGGAGAATCAACAGCAACACGACTATTTATATTGGGAGTTTCCTGAATACGGTGGGCAGTTGGCAGTGCGTTTTGGAGATTACAAATTGGTTTGGGCTCATCTGAAAGATAAATTGCCGCCGAGTCTGGAGCTTTACAACTTGAAAGAAGATCCAGCAGAAGAGAACAATATCGCTGATCAGCATCCGCAGCTTATTGAGCAGGCAGACGCGTATTTTCGCCAAGCACACCGGCGCTCTGAAATTGAGCGTTTTCAAATTCCTTTACTCGAAGAGGGCTTTTGGAACGCTAATTAATTCCCGTTTGGCTCAGGGTCAGTAACAAGAGCATTTGAATAGAAAGATGACCATTGTCATTGATCCACCATTCATCAAGAGAATGCGCTTTACCACCTCTGCCACCGACACCAATGGTCACCGCTGGAATATTTTTTGAAATGGGAATGTTTGAATTGGTCGACCCAATGGTGAGTTGAGGTTCTGCGCCAAAAGATTGTGATGCAGCCAGAGCCGATTGAATCAAAGGCAGGCTTTCTGACAATTTTCCCGATGGCCGGTTGCCAATCTTATCGATTCTCAAGCTTAAGTCAGGCCCTCTGCGTTTAATGCTGTTTTGATAGGTCAAAGCTTCATTAGCAGCCTGTTTCAGTAGCTCTTCCATATCGTCCAAGCGAGAAGGTTCAATCGATCTAATATCCACCTCCATGACAGATTCAAAAGGAATCGAGTTTACAGAGGTTCCACCGCGAATCGTTCCAATATTGTACGAGGTTTTAGGACCAGATTTAGTGTAGGCGTCCGCATATTGAACGAATTTGCTGATCATTCCACCTAGAGCGTGATGAGGATTGGCAAGACCAAAAGCCCCCCACGAATGTCCTCCAGGACCTTCAAAGTGAACTCGATATCGATAAGAACCCAGTCCTTGGTTATTAACCCTTGCTAAAGAGCCTCCGTCAACTGAAATCCATTTGTCAATTTTAGGACCATCCTTTCTAAAGAGATGTTTTACGCCTCTGAGATCACCAAGCCCTTCTTCACCTACAGAAGCGATTAATAGAAGGTTGTTTTCTGGCTGTATTCCTGTAATTCTCAAGGTTTCTAACAGGGTTAAAAGCATGCTTAGTCCTCTTGTGTCATCGGCAATTCCAGGAGCGTACAGGGTGTCGTTTTGAATTCGAACGCTAACGTCTGTACCTTCTGGAAACACCGTATCCAAATGCGCATCTACGGCAATATTTAAACTTCCTTTACTTCCCTCTACAAGGGCTAGAACGTTGCCTACCTCATCTATCCAGACAAAATCCGCTCCAAGCGAAGTGAAATACTCTTGCATCGCTTCGGCTCTTTTTTGTTCTTTGAAAGGGGGTGCAGGAATTTCAGTAAGCGTAATATGACGCTTTAGTGTCTTGTCTTCTAAGGCCAAGATCTCTTGAAAAGCACGTTTAACCTCTTTTGATTTTTTGAGCTTAGCAATACTTTTTACGTATTTTGATTCAATACTTGGGCTCGATTGCCCCTGAGCAAAAAACAGTCCAAAGCCCAACAAAAAAAGTCCAACATATGGGAATGCGCGATGTTTCATTACAGGGTTTTTAAGTATTCAAAACTCTCTTTGAGTGCAACTTCGGGTTGCATGACCATATCTTGTTCGACAAAGAAATGTTCGACACCAATTGTTTTGCTTTTTTTGATGATTCCATCTAAATCGATATCACCTTTTCCGCAAGAGGTCATATTCGGAAACAAGCCAAACCATTCCTGTGGGCTTGAACCGTCTCCTTGAAACTCTTTGATAGGCTTCATGTCTTTGATGTGAAGCATTTTGTATCGGTTGGGATGTTTGTCTAATAATTCTATAGGATTGATACCTCCTGCGGTGGTCCAAAACAAATCCATTTCAAAGAACACCAAGTCAGGATCTGTTTGCTCGAGTATAAGGTCTATGGGTCTCTCTGTTCCCCATGGTTTTAGACCGTATCCGTGATTGTGATAGCCAAAGCGAATGCCCTCTTCACGTGCATTTTTACCAATCTCATTGAAGAGTTCTGCACTTCGCTTGTAGTCGTCCATATCTTTTCGATAAGGTTCTGGCAAGGCGGGTAAAACCACATATGTGGCACCGATTTTTCGTGCCGCCTCTCCGAGTGCAGACATATTGTATTGTAAGGTTTCAATATCTGTGTGCATGGAGGGAATGCTCATTCCTCTGTCTTTTACTTTTGCTCCAAAATCTTCAGGAGTGTGACCGTAGAATCCACTTGCGCTAAAGCCCAGCATTTGAGAAGTGGCTGCCCATTCTTGTTTTGTTTTTTCATCACTAAAGGTATAAGGCCCAAAAACTTCAAGTTCTTCAAAACCAATAGCGGCGAGCATATCAAGGGTGCCTTCAAGATCGTCATTCAATCCTTTCGGAACAGAAAATAAACCGAGCCCCAAGGCATAATTTTTAGTATTCATCATAAAAGAGGGGGTTAACAGGCTAGCCGTAGCCAGCGCTGAATAATTCAAAAATTTCTTTCTAGTCATCATAATGGTTAGTCGTCTTGTCTTTTGATTTAGTGCTGATTTAAAAAGCTAAATCGGCCGGTGGAGAACTATTTTTTTCTCCATATTTTATCGATGCTAAATGACCCTGCGCCACTTAGTATTAAACTAATAAAATAAACCAAGAATAAAAGTGGTTTTTCAGATCCTGCAAAGCCATCCCGGACAAGATGCCCAGAGAAAGCAACAAGCATGGTAAAAGCTAAAAAGGAAGCGCTGATTCTGGTGTACAATCCCACCAAAATCAAAATTCCTCCAAGAGTTTCAGCCATCATAGCCATGAATCCAAAGAAAACATTGACACCATCTATACCGAGTGAACCACTTAAAGAACTACCGAGTCTTTGCCATCTTTCAGGACCTCCCATAAGTTTTGGAATTCCGTGTAAGTAAACGATTAAAAAGCCAAAGACAACACGTGTGAGTAATAATGCTCTATTCATTTTTTCTGTTTTCAAATTAAAAAGGTTCGGTTAAGATAGCCAATATTGTTTTTATTCCTTCGACGTAATTTCCCAGTCTAATATTTTCATTTGGACTGTGTTGATTGTTGTCTCGATTCACTGTGGGCACAGTTACCGCTGGAACATCTAAGGCATTGACAAAAGGAGCGATAGGGATAGACCCTCCACTCATGCGCTGTAGAATAGGCTTCTCTTCAAAACCTCTTATCAAGGCCGATTGCAGCCATTTACCCGTAGGACCGTTGAGGTCTGTTCTAAAAGATTGGTAGGAAATTTCAGAAGTCATGGTAGCGATGTTCTTGTGTGTTTTTCGCTCTTCCTTTGTGGGTTCTCTATCCAGCACTAGAAAGCCCTGATCTTCGACGTGTTTTTTAATCAATCCAATCAGTCGCTCTGCACTTATTTCTTTGACTAGACGTACATCGATTTCAGCTCTTGCCCATGCAGGAACAATTGTTCGAACTTCTTCGTTAATCCAACCAGATTGCATTCCTCTAATATTGAGTGAAGGATACTGAATAGCTTCTTGATAGTTGTCGGCCACTTTGTCAAAGACCGCTAATTGTAAAACTTCTTTAAGAAGCTCGTCATCTTGAGGGGTTTGGGCTAATATTTTTTTGGTTTCTTCATCTAAAACCACTCCGTCGTAATACCCTTCAATAAGCACCTTACCTTCCTCATCTTTCATACTGCTGAGCAGTCTGGCTAATTTAAAAGCAGGGTTTGGAGCATAATTTCCAAAGTGACCACTGTGCTGAGGCACAATCGGTCCATAAGTGGTGAGTTGAATCGTAGAAATACCTCTTGCCCCGAAAGTTAGTGTTGGCTTGTTGAGGCGATGCCTTGGACCATCAAAAATGACCAGTCTATCCGCTTTCAGAATAGATTTGTTTTGAAGCACAGCTGCGGGAAGGTTGGGAGAACCTAATTCTTCTTCGAAATCTAAAATTACCTTGAGGTTAAAATCAGGAATCATCTTAAGGCGCTCTAGTGCATCTACAGCACTTAAAAACATGGTAATAGGCCCTTTAGCGTCACTTGCAGAACGGGCAAAAATCCTCCATTCTGGATCGTAGTTTTTTATATTTTCCCAAGGTATTTCACTCCAGCTGCCATCACTATTTTGAGCTTTTAAAGCGACTACATAGGGATTTTCTTGAAACCATCGACTTGGATCAACAGGTTGTCCGTCAACTTGCAGGTAAACCAAAAGGGTAGACGCCTTTTTGTGAAAGTTTCGCTGAGCCAGCACTAGAGGTGCTCCTTTAGTTTCGATTTGTACGGTCGAAAACCCTCGTTTTTCAAAGGCCGATTCAATCCAATTGATGTTTTGCGCAATATCCTCAGGGTAATTGGCATCATTAGGAATGCTCAGTAAAGCTTTAAACTGCTCAAAACTCGATTGAACTTCTTGAGTTACGACCTGCTCAAGTTCTTGTTGATTTTGAGCCCGAACTGAAGTAAATAGCAATAAACTTAAAAGAAGTACATGTTTTTTCATAAGACTAAAATATTGAATGCCTCTAAAAATACTTACATTTAACGGATAGAGAATTCAAAATTTCTGAACTATGAAAAAATGCCTTTTTCTTCTGAGTCTGCTAAGCCTTAGTGCAGCTGCACAAACAGGATTTACCGCATCAGATTGGAAAAATCAGCTCGCTACAGAGGAACTGTTTACCAACCTTATTGACCAGACAAGATTTAAAATACACCTTAAAGAATTGACAAAAAAACCTCATGTTGCTGGTAGTAAGGCGAACAATGATGTTATTGACTATATCGCAAAAAGCATGAGCGATGGGGGGTTATCTGTAAAGAAATATCCATACGACGTCTACATGTCTAAAGCACCTGGTGAGTCCTATCTTGAAATTGTTCAGCCCAAAAGGCAACCTTTATCAATGAAGGAAGATATTGTAGAAGGGGATCCTTTTTCTTCAGATGAAGATTTATGGAAAGGATGGAATGCCTATTCAGGTTCAGGCGAGGTAACTGCAGAGGTTGTTTACGCAAATTATGGCAGAAAAGAAGACTTCGAAAAGCTTCGAGATATGGGGGTTGATGTCAGTGGTAAAATCGTTATTGCACGATACGGCGGAAATTTTAGAGGATACAAGGCTAAGTTTGCTGAGGCTGCAGGAGCCTCGGGTCTAATCATATACACTGATCCAATGGATAGCGGTTATTTCAGAGGATTGGGATATCCCGAAGGACCTTATTATTCGGAAAGCACCATACAAAGGGGATCCCTGTTGACCGAAGATTTTACTGGAGATCCACTTACCCCTTATGAACCGGCCTTGCCTTTAGATGGGGACATTAAAATAAAACGAAAAAATCCTGAGGATACGCAATTACACAGCATTCCAGTTACGCCAATTGGTTACGGTGCAGCTAAAGAAATCTTAGGTCAAATGAATGGAGATGTGGTGCCAAGTGGATGGCAAGGAGGTCTTCCGTTTACCTACAGACTGCAAGGAGGATCAGCTTTAAAAGTATTCCTCAAAGTAGACCAACCAAGAGAATTTGTTCGGGTACACAATGTAATAGGCACAGTTAAAGGCAGCGTCTATCCAGATGAATGGATCATTCTGGGTTGTCACCTCGACGCTTGGGGCTTTGGAGCTACAGATCCAAATAGTGGAACGGCTATGCTCATCAGTTTAAGCGAAACTCTAGGAAAATTAGTAAAAGAAGGCAAAGGGCCAAAAAGATCAATTTTAATTGGACACTGGGATGCTGAAGAGCACGGTGTTATAGGGTCTGCAGAATGGGTTGAAGAGATGCGAGATGAACTCAATGCTAAGGCAGTGGCATATATGAATTTTGACGGTGGAGTATCCGGAAAACGCTTTGGAGCATCTTCTTCTCCTAGTCTAAAAGAATTAGTGTTGGCTTCTGCTAAGGAAGTTGATTATCCCTATTCAGACATGTCCTTATACGACCAGTGGAGGGGATCCAAAGAAGCACCTTCAATTGGAAATTTGGGAGGGGGTTCCGACCACATCGGTTTTTATATGCATGTTGGAGTGCCTTCAATGAGCGGTGGAGCAGGAGGTACAACCGTATACCATTCTAACTATGATTCATTTCGATATTACGAGCGATTTGTTGACCCTGAATTTCAAATGGGTCCGACCATAGAAAAGTTTGCAGGTATTATGAGTTTGAGATTGGCTAATGCGACGCTGATTCCTTACGATCTCAACAGATACCCCAATGATTTAAAGGGGCATTTCGATCGAGCCGAAGAAAAAGTACGCCAACTAAAGTCAGACTTTAAAGGATTTGAAAAAACCCGTCAAGCGATAGCTGATTTAAGCGCGGCTGCAGCATCTGCGACAGAAAACTTGTCAAATAGAATAAATGATATTGGTTTAAGCGCAGTGGAAATACAATTTTTAAATCGACAATTGATTGCATTAGAAAAAAGTTTTATAGACCAAAAAGGAATGTACTATGGCGATTGGTTCAAATCAATTTACGCCTCATCAGATCCTTTTTCGGGATACGCTTCTTGGATTTTACCTGGAATCGAATACGAGCTAGCCATTCAAAGGACTAAAAAACTCAAAGAATGGGACAATAGATATGCCAAGGCCATCACAGACCTAGCCGAAAAGATGCGCAAGATGAGTGCGAATTAAGAATTTAAGGAATACCTATACTAAGTTCGACGAGCTTTGAGCGAATTCCAAGTTGATACAGGCCTCTTTGGGATCGATTAGGATAAACTCGATTGGTTAAGAAAACAATAAAGGTTTCATAGACGGGATCGACCCAAACGAAAGTACCTGTGAAGCCTGTATGGCCATAACTTTGGGGAGAAAGGCTTTCAGATGGGTAAGTCTGTTCCATTAGGTAATCGGGTTTGTCAAAGCCCAACCCTCTTCGATTGATTTGATTGGGATATGCCTTTTGAGTAAAGAGGTCTACAGTAGATCGCTTCAAATAAAATTGACCCTGGTAAGTGCCACCGTAGAGCAGCATTTCTAAAACTTTTGCAATGGATTCTGCATTGCCAAAAAGACCTGCATTTCCAGAAATACCTCCCATTAGAGCAGCAGCCTCATCATGAACCCACCCTTGTACAAGATCATTTCTAAAAAAGGAATCTATTTCTGTAGGAACAATTTCTGCTTTTGGAAAATTTTCTAAGGGTAAAAAGCCTAAGCGATCTGCTCCTAGAGGTTTATAAAATGAATCAGATAAAAAATTTGAAAAAGACTTTCCGGTTCGCTCTTCTATCCACTCTGGGAGTAAAAAGAACCAAAGGCCAGAGTAGAGATATTCTCCTTTTGTTCTCAACTTTGTTTTTGCAATGCGCTTGTAAATTCGCTTTTTATAATTTTTATGCACATAAAGGTTATCGTAAACGGCTGTTGGATATTTCGAGGACTTTTCCAAAGAAACACCTCTTTTTTTAAAGCCTCCGTTTTTGCGCTTGAGTGTAGTTTGATGCGCAATATAAGGTTGCCATCCTGCACTATGGCTGAGAATTTCTTTTAAAGTGGAGTTTTTTTTATTGGTGTTTTCAAGGCGTTCAAAGTAGGTCTTGGCCGGAGCGTTCAGGTCAATACCTCCATTCTCATAAACTTTCATGAACGAAAGTGTACCAGCGAGAATCTTAGTTACCGACGCCAAATCATATAAATGATGGTCTTCAACTTGAACCAAGGAATCGTAAGTGTGGTAGCCATAGGATTTGTGATGAATGACTTCTCCTTTTTTAAAAACTAAGAGTTGAGCGCCTGGATAGGCTTGGGCTTTGATTCCTGCGTTTACTACAGAATCAGCCTTTATGGCATTAAATTCTTGCCCTTGAAGCACTCCAGTAAAAAGAGTGAGCGCTAAATAATAAAACTTAAGGGATTTCATTCGCAAGGAGTTTATCAGCGATATCCGAACCAAAATGATCTACCCACTGACGATACATTTCAGCCGATGGATGTAAGCCGTCTTCTGCAATTAAATTAGCATCGTTCACAGCAGTTCTTGAAATTGGTGTAATGTTGAAAAAAGGAATGCCATAATGAGCGCAAATCTGTTCTGCAGCCGTGTTAAACATATCGATTTCTAAAGCAATTTGTTCGGGCTTACGATTTGAATTTTGCACAAATGGAGTTACACCATAATCGGGTATAGAAACTACAAAAACAGGACTTTTTTCATTCCTTTTAAAAGCTATGGCTCTTTTTAATAAGGATTCGAATTCAAGTTTATATTCTTCGAGAGGCCACCCTCTATATTGATTGTTTACCCCGATTAAAAGTGAAATTAAATCATAGTTACTGTCCAATGAGGCTTCATTTATTCCTTGATTTAATTCGTCTGTGGTCCATCCTGTTTTGGCTACTATAGTCGTGTGTAGAGACTGATTGATAAGCGGTTCTAAGGCCTTAGCCAATTGATTAGGCCAGCGTCCTGCTTGAGCTACGGACTCCCCTATGGTATAACTGTCACCAAGGGCCAAGTAAGTCAAGGATTGCGCATCTTCAGAGGTCTCCGTTTTTTTTTGCTTGCATGAAACTAAGGTCAATAGCGACAGACTCAAGAGATAAGAATAGATTTTCATCGAGATAATATTTCATCTTAAAGATATTAAATGCCAAATAATTTTTGAGAGATGAATTTGTAACTTAAGCCGTTGAATTGAGCAAATTTTATAATTATGAGAACATACGCTTTCGTTTTGGCTTTGTGTTTTTTGTCTTGTTCTGAGGCTTTACTTGAGCAGGCTCCACCCAATGTTATTTTTATTCTTACAGACGATCAAGGATACGGCGATTTAGGAATATACGGAGCACAAGATTTCAGCACTCCAAATCTCGACAAATTGGCAAGAGAAGGGGTCTATTTTACTTCTTATTACGCGACACAGCCCGTGTGCTCCGCTTCAAGGGCATCTATTTTAACAGGCTGTTATCCGAATCGAATTGGCATACATAATGCCTTTATGCCCAATGCAAAAATCGGCTTAAATCCAGCTGAAACTACTATAGCGGAGATGCTCAAAGAAGAAGGATATGCAACGGGTATTTTTGGCAAATGGCACCTTGGTGATGCAGCTCCTTTTTTGCCTACTAGACAGGGCTTTGATGAATTCTACGGTATTCTTTATTCCAATGATATGTGGCCCTATCATCCACAACAAGGAAGCTGGTTCAATTTTGATGATATTTTTCTCTACAAAAATGAAGAACCCATTCGAAAGTTGACAGATCAATCGACCTTAACTCGTGAATTTACCCAAGAAGCGATTGATTTTATCAGTACGCATAAAGACCAACCTTTTTTCGTTTACCTACCTCATCCACAACCACATGTTCCTCTTTTTGCACATCCTGATTTTCAGGGAACGCAAGATCGGGGACTCTATGGAGACGTAATTAACGAAATAGATCACGAGTTTGGGCGCCTGGTTCAGCATCTCGAAGATTTAGATCTTATAGAGAATACGATTATTGTATTTACCTCAGACAACGGTCCGTGGTTATCATACGGTGGACATTCAGGTTCATCAGGAATTTATAGAGAAGGAAAGGGCACCAATTGGGAGGGAGGTCATAGGGTTCCGGCTATAGTGTCTTATCCCAGATCAATAAAATCTCCGAGAGTTATCGATCAGCCAGCAATGGGTATAGATTGGTTACCTACAATTGCAGAATGGACTAATGCCAAAATGCCCGAACTAAAGATTGATGGTAAGTCTTTAGTTCCATTATTGACCAATGCCTCAGATGTAAGTCCTCATGAAAATTTCTTTTTTTATTATCGTGTAAATGAGCTTCATGCCATTCGTCACCAAGATTACAAATTGTACCTACCTCACACCTACAGATCTTTAAATGGTCGTGTAGGAACAGATGACGGTCTTCCCATCAATTATGAAATGAATAAAATAGAAGTTCCTGAGTTGTATCATCTAATAGACGATCCGACGGAGTCTACGAATATTGCGGATAAGCATCCAGAAAAAACAAGAGCGATTTTAAAAATCGCAGACTCAATACGATTAGTTTTGGGAGATGCACTTACTGAACAAAAAGGAAATGAAGTGCGACAAGCAGGTGAAGTAGAGTCTTTGAACCAATAAAAAACGCCAGCATGACTGGCGTTTAAAGACTAATTAAAGAAGCAAGAATTGCTATACAATACGCTCCTAATATATAAAATTATTTCTTTTAAATAGTAAATTGCAATTTAAATACACCGCTAAATTCCACGATTTAAATTTCTTAATTCAGTATCTAATTCATCTAAGTGGTTAATAGCTTGTCGTATAGTAATTTGGTCTTGATGAGCACTATTCGCGACATCATCGATGTACTCAGATTTTATCTTGTGAACGATTTCTCTCAGTTCTTTTAAACGTTCTTCTTCTGTTAAAAAATTATGCTTCTTTTTCAATTTAAACCACTTATTCATTTGCTGTCTTCAAAGTATTCTAAGTTATAACGCGTAATACTTTTGAATATTTAAAATTTTCGACGAATGAACGCCAGTTTTAAACTGACGTTCATTTTTGGTTATGTATTCACTACGCTATGAAAGCAATTTAAAAATATAGTTTTCAAAAGGTTAGCTTTGAAAAATTAGACCAAATTCAAAAAAGCACGTTCAGTTGTTTCTTGCAAGTGAGCTGAGATATCAATCGATAAACAGAACAGTTTTTGTCTTTAAAATAAATTAGAACCAAAAGGGAATCACAATAAAGAGTATTGCTATTGACCACAACAAATAAATATTGAGATAAGGGCCTGAAACGATTTTTACAGCATTTTTAATTGACTTTTGCGAAAACGCGTGATAGAGTTGTTTGTTCAACAATAGAAGTTGAATAAAGAGCATCAAGTTAATTCCTATTAGGGTGAAGCGATTAGGGGTTACACCGTTTTCAAAAATGCGATAACCTATAGCAAGAAGAGCAATCAGATTGTCTAAGGTGGTGATATAGCTCAACAAACGAATAATTTTCCACTGTCTTTGATTTAAATTTTTGTCACTCACCGAGAATAAAATAAGTGCACACACGGCTATCAAGATTAAATTAAATAGCAACAGCAATTCGCGGTCTTCAAAGATATTATTGGGGGCAAACACAAGTGCTATACTGAATAACACAAGTGCTAAAAAAGCGAGGGGGCTGAATATTTTTGAAAGAAGGGGAGTGACTTTTTCAACCAAGTCGGGATTGTTTAAAACGAGATAGCTTGCGATTATTGGTATTGCTGGCAATCCCCAAACCACAACATTTTCTATATAAAATCCTTCGATATCCAAAGCAGTTAGGGTAAAAAGTTCTATGGTAATTCCAGAAAATACAACAGAGCTAATTAGCAGTAGTCCGGACACTACCGCGGTATCAATCAAAAACTTGAGATATCGCATTCGTTCTTTGGTCTCATTCCAATTTGCACCTAAAAACGCAAACCCAATGCAAAAAAGAAAGATCACCACAGAATGAATTAGAGCAATACCAAAAGAATCGCCTTCTGAAAAACCAAAGAAATACTTTAAGAAGAATGCGATAATTACGGCAAATAAACTGCTAATCAAAGGGTATATAAGGGTATTTTTTCGCTTGAGAGCTATGTAGTAAGACCATGTGGGGACAAGTATGACTCCCATAAAGTGAGCGTAAAACGAATCTTCTGGATAATCTATGATAAAAGGAATTTTGGCAATACATCCTGTAATAAATAGGAGTAAACCTAGGGTCAATAACTCTCTGTTGTGAGGGTTTGAGTCAGTCGATTTCATAGGCGGATTATCTCAGCATTTACACTTTTAAAAAGACATAGTTAACACAACTAAGAAAACACAAAAAAAATAGAGGGTTCTTATTTATTTGTTAAATTGTATAGATGTAGTTTAAAACAGTTTTATGAGAAGCGTAGTGCTCAAAACAATTGTAATTATAGGGTTTGTTCAAATGATAACGGTAAACGCGTTAGCCAATATTCTTCCGATAAATAACAAAACTACAGGAGAAATATCTGATCAGTATGCCAATTTGTTTACTCCATCGGGTTCAACCTTTGCCATATGGGGATTGATTTATTCCCTTTTACTAGGATTTAGTGTAGCGATTCTTTTCAAGTCTAATTTTGAAAAATTTCCCAAAAAGGCGTTGTATTTATTTATCGCTAATAGCATCTTGAATAGCTGTTGGATTTTTGTATGGCATCACGAAATGATTGTCTTGTCATTAGGGGTAATGCTCTTCTTACTATTGACTTTAATTAGATTGAATATCGTTTTAAATTCTCTTGAATTGTCTTTGATCCAGGCTGTTTTCTTACGATTGCCTTTTACGGTTTATTTTGGTTGGATAACAGTGGCGACTATAGCCAATTTTACGGCTTATTTTTCAACCTATGATATGCCATTTTATGGTCTTTCAGAACCTTTATGGACCATTATTATACTCAGTGTGGGTGTCGCTATTGGACTCTCTCAGTTGTGGATATTTAAAAAAGGTGCATATGCCTTAGTTTTAATTTGGGCTTATTTCGGTATTTACAGTAAACATCTGTCAGAAAGTGGTTTTAACTCAAACTATCCGGAAATTATTGTTACAACTCAAATTGCTATGGGAGTTTTCACCCTAGTTTTACTTGGCATTCTAATAAAAATCACACTAACATCTCAAAATCATAATAATGAAAGCTTTTTCTAAATTTTTCACATTTTGCTTTGCTCTTTTACTGTCACTGAATTACGCCATAGGCCAAATGCACGGTTTGCCCGAGGACGACCCAACTGTAATTGAATTGGAAGCTATAGCGCACATCGATCAAAAAATCATGATGCCCATGCGCGATGGTATTCGTCTGGCCACAGATATTTATCGACCCAAAACAGATGAGCAAGTACCTGTCATCTTTTCAAGAACACCTTATAATTTTAATTCTTGGCAAAATGGAGAATTTAGAGATCGACATGTTAAAGCAGCTCTTGCCGCAGTAAAGCGCGGATATGCCTATGTCGTTCAAAATGAAAGAGGTCGTTATTATTCCGAAGGGCAGTGGGATATACTCGGAATGCCGCTCACCGATGGTTATGACGCCTTTACTTGGCTCAAAAATCAGAGTTGGTCTAATGGAAAAATTGGAACTATTGGATGTTCTTCAACAGCAGAGTGGCAGATGGCAGTTGCAGCTTTGGACCATCCCTCACATGCCGCTATGGTGCCTCAAGGGTTTGGAGCAGGTGTAGGTGAAGTAGGTGAATATGTGGAGCAGGGAAATTGGTATAGAGGAGGTGTAGAGCAATTGTTGTTTTTTGCTTGGTTATACGGAGTCGAGCACGACAAATACAAACCGAGAATTCCACTTGGCGCTAGTCAAGAAGATCTTATTCGAATTTCTAGATTTTACGACTTATCACCTGAGAACCCTCGTGTAGATATGTCCGAAGCGTTGAGGCATTTACCCATTACAGATATTCTTCAAAATGTAAATGGAAAAAGAGAAATTTTTGACCGCATGGTCAATAGAAAACCTAAAGATCCTCAATGGTATCAAGGTGGTTTATACCACGACACTATGGATTTCGGAGTCCCCAGTTTTTGGTTTGCATCTTGGTACGATGTTTCAATAAGTCCCAATCTGGCGCTCTTTAATCACGTTAGAAAAAACGCATCGGATCCTGAAGTAAGAGACAATCAATATTTAGTAATTGCCCCTACATTGCATTGCGGCTATAAAAGGGCTACAGAAAACACGGTGGTTGGCGAGCTTTCAGTAGGAGATGCCAGATTGAATTACGATGAACAAATTTACGGCTGGTTTGACATGTGGCTCAAAGGAGAAGAAAACGATTTTAAAGAGAAAACGCCTCGCGTTCAGTATTACACCATGGGAATGAACAAGTGGCAGTCTTCAGAAACCTGGCCTCCTCAAGGGGTTAAAGATGTGACCTATTACTTGCATTCTGAAGGATCGGCAAACACTTTAAATGGAGATGGAGTACTGTCGAGAAAAAGACCGTCTTCGATAGACAAGCCCGATGCATTTACTTATGACCCCATGAATCCAGTAGATTCTTATGGAGGAAATGTATGTTGCACTGGAAACGCAGTCAAAGGAGGATCATTCGATCAACAAATCATGGAAGAGCGCGAAGACATATTGGTGTATACCACTCCTGTCTTAGAGAAAGGAGTTGAAGTGAGTGGCGAAATCAAAACGACATTATATATTTCTTCAGATGTTTTAGACACAGATTTTACGGTGAAATTAATCGATGTGCATCCTGACGGAAGTGCTTATAATTTAGATGAAACTATTCAGCGCGCTCGATATAGAGAAGGGTACGACAAGGAAGTTTTCTTGACCAAAGGAGAAGTAGTCAAATTAGAACTATCGGCCTTATCGACCTCAAACTATTTCAAAAAAGGACATCGTATTCGCATTGAAGTCAGCAGTAGTAACTTTCCAAGGTTTGCAAGAAATCTGAATACGGGAGGAAATAATTACGACGAGTCAGAAGGGGTAGTGGCTCACAACAAAGTTCATCACAGCAGAAAGTATCCTTCTAAAGTGGTATTGCCAATGATGCAGTAATTATAAGAGAATGACGAGTCCGCTCAGTGCGGTAAATAGCAAAATAAGTTTGCGATAGTGTTTTTCGCTGATAAGAGCGACTAGTTTAATTCCTGCAAAAAACCCGATCAGTACGAAGGGAACGAGTTGTAGGCTAATGTTAAAAGAGCTGACATTGATGGTTTTCCAATAAAATATATGAAAAGGAACCTTGAAAAGGTTGGTTAAAAAAAACAGCCAAGCCGCTGTTCCTATAAACACATTTTTGGGCACCCTCATTGCCAAAAAATAAAGGTTTGAAAAAGCACCAGCCAAATTACCGACCATGGTGGTAAAACCTGTGCTCAAGCCCATTATTCCTGCGAAACTCCAATGAGAGGGCACTGTTTTTGAAGTAATGCGATCCATAAGGGCCATAATAATAGCACTGATAATCACGATAGATGCCATTACTATTTTAAAGGATTCTTGTTCAATTTGCTGTCCATATATGACTCCAATAAGAATTCCCAAAACAATGGTTGGAGCTAATTTTTTAATGTAATTCCAATGGGCGTGTTTTTGGTAGTACCAGACCGCTACAATATCTGCGGAGATTAGCAGTGGCATGAGAATACCTGTTGAAGCCTTTGCTCCAAACACAAAAGCCATTCCAGCAACAAAAACAGAAGAGATTCCTTTGATACCAGCTTTGGAAATACCTAAAAGCAAGGCAGCACCAGCAGCAATCCAAAAATTTTCAAACATAGTTTTGAAATTTCAAACAATAATACAAAAAGACAAAGTTGATGTTCAAGGCATTCGTATTATTTTTGCCTTTCTATCAAAGCCTTTCAATTTATGATAAATCAAATTCATTCGTTTGACAATCTACATGTTATTGGCGATCGCGTTTTGATTAAGCCCTTATCAGAATCTGAGCGAACAGATAGTGGATTGATTTTACCTCCTGGTGTTCGTGAAAAAGAAAAAATTCAACAGGGATTTGTAGTTAAAGTTGGGCCAGGTTATGCACTTCCTAATCCCGTAGAGCCCGATGAGCTATGGAAGAACGAACATGAAGAGGTTCAGTATCTTCCCTTGCAAATTGAAGAAGGAGATTTAGCTATTTTTTTAAAAAACAGTTCCTTTGAAGTTAGCTTTAAAAAAGAGAAGTATTTCATTGTGCCTCAATCGGCTATCCTACTTGTAGAACGAGAATCACAGGAATAATTCTTATCTTCAAATATGATTAAACAACCGATAACTATAGCATTTTTTGCCTTAGCTGTTCTCTTTATGTTCAGTTCTTGTGCATCAACAAAAGACGTTTCGTCTAAAGTGACCAATAAAATTGAACTACCTCCTAACGTAGGTTCAAACAAATACGCAAAAGTTCGAAATTAAAGGCTAAGCCTTTGGAAGACGCTTATTCATTAGTCCAAACCACAGTGGGGGGACCAATGAAATCAGTATTGAGGTCGGATATCCATAGGGCAGTTGCGGACTCTCAGGCTTATTTTCGAGTATTTGGTATTTTTTAGACGCGATGAAATGATGATCACTGTGTCTTGTGAGTTCGTATAAGACGATACGACCAATCAGGTGATTTGAATTCCACGAATGGTGCGGCTGTACCCTTTCGTATCGTCCGTTGGCCTGCTTTTTTCGCTCTAACCCATAGTGTTCGATGTAGTTGATGGTCTCCAAAAATATAAAGGAGAGCACACCTACTCCTATAGCAAAGTACATCCCGGTCAATCCAAAGAAATAGGCAATCACTAACAGGTAGACAAGTTGAAAGAAGTGGTACCAAATCATGTCATTGTATACCGATAGAAAAGAGCGCTTATTGTTTTTGAGAAGTCGAAGTTGCAACTTCCATGCATTGATGTATTGCCCAATGACAGAGCTAAACCAAAAATGATAAACACTTTGGTTTTTTTTAGAAGTAGCAGGATCTTCTGGGGTTGCTACATGAGTGTGATGCCCAAAGTTGTGTTCCAAATAAAAGTGCATATAAAGACAAGGCAGTAGAAGGAGTTTTCCTAAACTTCGCTCAAACAAGTCTTTACGGTGCCCCAGTTCATGAGCTACATTGATGGCATTAGTCGCTAGTAATATACCAAGCGATAGCACTAAGCCAATGTATTCAGATAGGGTATAGGTTTCAACAGAAAGTTTATTCAGTCCGATAAAAAGAAGCACAAAAACAAAGGGAATGTTGAGGTATAATAACAAATCAAAAAATCGATCGAGCTTTCTCGAACTGAGTTCTTCGGCGCTAAAATCGTCATGTCGCTCTTTGATGATCAGTTCTAAAACAGGAATTACAATGAAAGCATAAATTGGAGTGGCAAAAGTAAACACCCCTTGAGCATATATACTTATCGCGGTCACCATGGGTATAGTGTAGGCGAACAAATACTTTAAGTCTTTCATAATCAATCTTTAAGAGCACGGAATATACAAATAAGTTTGAAATGCTTTAATTTGTGTTTAATTCTTAAAAGTTTAAACATTGATATTTGATTGGTTAGATATGGGAACGAGGTTTATCATTAATCTTGTTTTTATAGCTTCACTTATTGTAATGATTAGAAAGCAGGCTATTTTAAAAGTGCTTTCTTTTACTTTTTTAATCATCAGTTTGGTGATTTATTTCTTGTGTTACACGCTTAAAAACTTAGACCTAAACTTGGGAATGGCACTTGGTCTGTTCGCTATTTTTGGCATTATTAGGTTTCGAACTGAACCCCTTCATAACGATCAAATGACTTATTTGTTTGTCATTATTGGCATGACCGTTATTAATTCACTCTCAGAAGGTTTTCTTAACACACTAGAACTTTTGGTAGTGAATATCATCGTGTTGAGCGCCATTTTTATTGGAGAGAAATTTTTAAAAAAACCTCCTTCCACAAAAAGCCAGAACAGAACGCCTAGTGTTGCAGATCAAAAGCTACAGCTTATGATCCCCTATGACATGGAGAATTTAGAAGAAAATGTTGCCAGAGAAGTTGAACTTCAAGAGCAAAAATTAGGGTGTGTCATTAAATATCACAAAGTTGCCAAAGTCGATAAAGTATTAAATCAAATCACAGTTCATCTGTATTACTAATGAAAGCGTACAAAATCATATTTTTCTCTTTTTGTTTGGCGGTATTTAATTTACAAGCCCAACAAAGCAGTAACAAATTGTGGACCGAAATAGGGGTTGACATTCCAATTGCACGTCAGTGGGAACTAGGCCTAAGTCAAAACCTGAGATTGAAAGAAAATTACGAGACAATAGACAACTTCTTTACAGAAGCAGATGTTCATTTTAAACCTTCTAAAAAAATTGATTTATCCGCTCAGTTTCGCTTTTTGAGAAAAAATGACAATCGCGGTGCCATTCAAGGGTATCAAAGCTTCTTTAGATACAGGCTTGCTGCAGAATTCAAGCAAAAAATTAAGCTCGGTAAGCTGGCTTTTCGCTCGGCCTATCAGAACAGAAATTCACTCCAAGGCTTAGACAAAGACAAGCAAGCGATTCGTTTTAAACCTTCTTTTGAATTGAACATTAAGAATTGGTCTTATGATCCTACCTTTTTTGTAGAATACATCAAAGAAATAGAAGGAGATTTAGAGAAATCATATCGTTATGGACTCTCTACGAGTATCAAAATTTCAAAAAATCAAAAATTAGGGGTGAGGTATTTTCTAGAAACCTCAAAAGACGTGACAATGCTCAAACAAAAGTATCACGTGATACGATTGAAATATAATTTTGATTGGAACCGAAATTAATCTTCTTCGGTTTTAACCATAACTCTTATTTTTTTCTCACCGTCAGCAGCAGTGGAATCAACAACAATTTCTACAGCACTATGTTCGCCTAATTTTAATTCTTCACCCTCGTCACTTTTCCAAATAAAGACGTTTTCTCCTTCAGAGCCCATCATGTGTTTTTTGTGAATTTCCATATGCATTGGATGGTCATCCCCATGCATTTTACAAGATTGATGCGTAGTTCGAGAGCCTAATAAATAGCCAAGCACTCCAAAAATTACAGCAATTAAAGTGACAACGAACCAATTTTCATTTAGAGACTTCATAATTCATTTATTAGTTAAGTACCTAAATGTACAGCATTTTCAATCTTTTAAAAATACTTTGCACACCCAACCAAATCTTTATTTACCCTAAACACTCATGTGCCATTTTTTTTCTAATTTGTTCACAACTTACACGACTAAATAAATAGTATGAAATCGTATATACTTGCCATTGATGCAGGAACCACAAGTTCAAGAGCCATTCTCTTTGATAAAAAAGGGACAAAAATAGCCACTGCTCAACAAGAATTTCAGCAGTACTTTCCTCAAAATGGATGGGTCGAACACGACGCAGAAGAAATATGGAATACCCAGCTCAAGGTGATTAAGGAGGTAGTTCAACATGCCAATACAAGTCTAGAAGAAATAGCTGCAATCGGAATTACCAACCAAAGAGAGACTACAGTAGTTTGGAACAAGAAAACAGGCGTGCCAGTAGGCAAGGCTATTGTTTGGCAAGATCGTCGTACAAGTGCTACCTGCGAAAAACTCAAACAAGAAGGTAAGGCTGATTTATTTGTTCAAAAAACAGGCCTGGTATTAGACGCTTATTTTTCAGGCACAAAAATCAAATGGATTCTCGATCAATCGAATGAATTGCGTCAACAAGCAAAAGAGGGAGACCTCGCTTTTGGTACCATTGACAGCTGGTTGATCTATAAATTAACCGCAGGTTCAAAGCACATCACAGATGTGACCAATGCAAGTAGAACACTTCTGTTCAATATACACGAGCTTAAGTGGGATAATGAGCTCATGACATTGCTTGATGTTCCTGAAAACATGATGCCCGAGGTTGTGTCTTCCTCAGAAATAGTCGCCCATACAGACACAGGAGTTTTGGGTGCGGCTATACCCATCAGCGGTATTGCAGGAGATCAACAAGCCGCCTTGTTCGGTCAACTTTGTTGGAATGAAGGCGAGGTAAAAAACACTTATGGAACCGGATGCTTTTGCATCATGAATACAGGTACAAAGGCTGTTCAATCTAAGAATAAAATGTTGACCACAATTGCTTGGAAAATCGGAGACCAGGTGGAATACGCCATTGAAGGAAGTATTTTCGTCGCTGGGGCTTTGGTGCAATGGCTAAGGGATCAGTTACGTCTCATAGACAGTGCTCCTGAAGTCGAGGCACTGGCTTCAAGTGTTGCAGACAACGGTGGAGTAACATTCATTCCGGCCCTTACCGGTTTGGGTGCGCCTTATTGGAATCCAAATGCAACAGGAGCAATCATTGGACTCACTAGAGGTACTACAGATGCGCATATCGCTAGAGCAGCTCTTGAAGCTATAGCCTTGAGGTCAATGGAAATCATTGTAGAAATGCAAAAAGACGCGGGCGTTGAGTTTTCAAGTTTAAAAGTAGATGGTGGAGCGAGTAATAACAATTTACTCATGCAAATACAAGCTGATTTACTCAATGCAGAAGTAGTCAGGCCAAAAGAAACAGAAACTACTGCAATGGGGGCCGCATTCTTAGCAGGCTTAGCAGTTGGGTTCTGGTCTTCAAAAGACGAAATTAAAACCATGTGGCAAGAAGATAAAATCTTTCATCCCTCAGCAGATAACGACGCCAAAAAGATTATCGAAATGTGGAATAATCGAATAGAAAAGGTACACTGATTTCATGAATAGAAAACAACAGTTAAGTCAACTTACATCTACAGAGCAGTGGGATGTGGTTATCGTTGGAGGAGGTGCAAGTGGTTTGGGAATAGCTGTTGATGCCGCACAACGAGGTTATAAAACCCTCTTGGTAGAAAAGTATGATTTTGCCAAGGGAACCTCTTCAAGAAGCACAAAACTCGTACATGGTGGCGTACGCTACTTACAAAACGGTGACGTTTCATTGGTCATTGAGGCCCTCAAAGAAAGGGGACTGATGAAGCTCAATGCGCCACACTTGGTACAAGACATGAGCTTTATTATTCCAACTTATCATTGGTGGGCTGGATTATACTACGGCTTAGGGCTAAAAATCTACGATATGATGGCGGGCAAACTAGGTTTAAAAGCCTCTTCATGGATCAGTAAAGAAGAAACACTCGACCTATTAGACAATTTGAATGAAGAGGAATTACACGGAGGGGTCATTTACCATGACGGACAGTTTGACGACGCGAGAATGGCCGTTACTTTAGCTCAAACCGCAATTGATTTAGGAGGCTGTCTCTTGAATTATATGGAGCTTATCGAAATCAATAAAACGAATGGGAAAATATCAGGGGCAACCATTAGAGATAACGAAAGTGGTGAAATACATCAGGTTAAAGCCAAGGTATTAATCAACGCTACTGGAGTTTTTGCCGACGGTATTTTACAACTTGATGAGCCTAACAAACCAAAAATGCTTACCGCAAGTCAAGGCGTGCATTTGGTTTTGGATTCTTCTTTTTTAGAAGGGGAACACGCGTTTATGATCCCCAACACAACAGACGGCAGAGTGTTATTTGCGGTTCCTTGGCATGACCACGTGGTTGTCGGAACAACAGATACACCTCTAGACAACATTGCAGTGGAACCTCAGGCGCTTGAAGAAGAAATTGATTTTATCTTGAGTAATGCTGCTTTATACATGAAAAATAAGCCTACACGAGCTGATGTCAAAAGTGTTTTTGCAGGATTACGTCCTTTAGTTTCAGTGAATGATCCCAATATAAAATCCAAGGAAATTTCAAGGCATCACAAGGTCAATGTTAGCGAAAGTGGTCTAGTCAGTATCCTTGGAGGAAAATGGACAACCTACCGTAAAATGGCAGAAGACACCTTAGATACAGCAACTATAGTAGGAGATTTAGAAATGATTCCCTGCAATACAGAGAAGCTCAAATTACACGGTTATATGCAGATGGATAACTTTGATGACCCCTTACATTTTTACGGCTCAGATAAGGATAAGGTCGAAAATACCGGTCCTGAGGAAGACAATAAATCCCTTTCAGAATACTTTCACCTTAGCAAAAATCAAATTATATGGAGCGTGCGTTACGAGATGGCGCTGCACGTGGAAGATATCGTTGCCAGAAGAAATCGATGTTTGTTTTTAAATGCCAAAGAAACCTTAAGCCTTGTGCCTATTATTGCTAAGATTATGGCAGTCGAATTAGACCGAAATGAAGATTGGGTGCAAGAAGAAATTAATAAAGCTGAACAACTAATAAATCAATATATATTATGATCGAAAATCCTTTAATCGCAGAATTTGTGGGAACCGCTGTGCTCTTATTACTAGGAGCAGGTGTGGTAGCAAATGTGAACTTAAAAAAGACTTACGGTGAAAATGAAACTCCCCTAGTGTTGATTACTTCAGCATGGGGTTTTGCTGTTTTTGTTGCTGTTTTTATTACCGCCGAAAGCAGTGGAGCACATTTAAACCCTGCAGTGACCTTAGGCTTAGCCGTGGCAGGAAAATTTCAGTGGTCCATGGCAGGAGGCTATATGCTCGCTCAATTAGGTGGGGCTATGCTTGGAAGTTGGCTCGCCTATCTTTTGTATGTGGACCACTATAAAGCAACTACAGATGAGGATACTGTTCGAGGTACATTTTGCACGGGTCCGGCTATTCGCAAGTTTCACAACAACTTTTTTAGTGAGGCCATAGGAACCTTTATGCTTGTCTTTGGAGTACTATTTATTGTTGCGCCCAAGATTGAAATTGATGGCCTTGAGGTTGCCAATTTTGGATTAGGAGCATTAGATGCACTTCCCGTCGGGATATTGGTATGGGTTATTGGTATCGCACTAGGAGGAACAACGGGTTACGCCATTAATCCAGCTCGTGATTTTGGGCCAAGACTGGTGTATCAGTTCTTGCCTCGAAAAAACAAGAATGCCGATTGGCCTTATGCTTGGATTCCAGTTTTAGGTCCTTTTACAGGAGCCGTTGTGGCCGGAATTTTATTTAATGTGTTGACATAAGATCAGCTCGAGAGTAACCCTAAGCCACTTTCATAGGCCTTGTGATTGAACTTTTCAATTAAGGCTTCAAGCTCTTTTGCCTCTTTGTGTAGTGCATTCCATTTTTGATTCAATTCGTTCATCTTTGCTTTAGCTCCTTCAGTGATTTTGGGGATGGAGCTATCTGCTTGATTGATCAAAGTGATGTAGTAGGCAGTAAATCCATTTTCATAATTCTCAACGTCATCATAAGCTTTAGAGAGTCGTTGTGCCATGAGCGCATCCCAATCCTTGAGCGATTCTAATAAGTGCATTCCTTCACCGTGTAATGGGGAATTGGCGTCAATTGCTTTGCTGCTTAAAACCGCTTCGAGCTTTTGTTGAATATTGTACAAGGCCACTGTTTTATGGGTCATTTCAGTATAGGTTTTTTCAGCTGCACTCATAAATTCATGGTATTCATCATAGGCTTCAGCACTGAGATTAATAAGCGGGTTAGCTTCGATTGTAGTGGATAGTTGTGCCTGCTTGTCGCCATAGCTCAATTCAAGGGTGTATGTTCCTGGGATTGCTTTATGGCCGCTGAATCCTCCTTCGATATATACTTTAGGTATGCCGGGTAAACTTTGATGTCTCAGATTCCAAACAAAACGATTTATTCCTTTTTTAGCAGATAATACAGGGTCTTTACTTGGGGCACCTTCATAAGCGATGTAATCGGCATCTGCTTGAGAAGAAAATGTATTGACCAGTTCACCGGCTCCATTTTTTATGCTCAGATGAAGTACTTCATTGGCATTTACTTCGTCAAGCTCGTAATAAAGGACCATTCCAGAGGCAGGATTAACTCCTGTAAACATACCCGTCCCATCCGCAGCATTTGAATTCATTCCGCCGTACCAATTGGGCCATATGGTGTTTGAAGGAGTGTAAAGTGTGATGTCCTTTGATTTTTGATGGTTGTATTGTCTAATCAATTCTAAATCATCTAAAACCCAAAAAGAACGTCCTTGAGTAGCGATAACCACATCGTCATGAGCAACAGCGATGTCTGTTATAGGGGTTACAGGCAGGTTTAACTGAAGCGAATGCCATTGTTTACCGCCATCAAACGAAACGTAAAGACCATCGAATGTGCCTGCAAAGAGCAAGTCTTTTCTTTGGGTGTCTTCTCGGATCACACGAGTATAGGAATTTTGCGCAATTCCATTGGTGATCATCTTCCACGTCTTACCGTAATTTTCGCTTTTATAAATTTCAGGAGTAAAATCATTGAATTTGTAGCGCGTAGCCGCAAAATAAACGGTTGCTGGGTCGTGAGGTGATACCTCAATACTGTTTATCAGTGTTTCGTTTAGGTTTTTAGGGGTGATATTGGTCCAAGTTTGGCCGCCATCTTTGGTGAGATAGAGCAGTCCGTCATCGCTTCCGGTGTAAATTACGCCTGCTTCGTGCGGCGATTCAATCACATAACTCAAAGTGCCGTAGTTTTCAGCTCCTACTGCTTCATTGGTTAGAGGGCCTCCACCTTTTCCTTGTTTGCTGTCGTCATTTCGTGTTAAATCTGGTGATATCTCTTTCCATGAAAGCCCTTCGTCTGTTGTTTTCAACAGGTATTGCGCGCCGTGAAAGTAGGTGTTTTCCTCATGCATGGAGCGCAGGATGGGCGCGTTCCAGTTGTATAAGTATTTCATGTCTCGCGCGGCTAATCCAAGATAGAGATTGGGCTCAATCATGATATTCGTACTCGCTGAACTTTCGATGTCCAAAAGTTCTATAGTCCCTAAATAACTTCCTCCCATGACCTTGTTTGGCGCATCTGGATCAAAGGCCAAAAAGGCACTTTCACCTCCTGCAGAAGCTGACCAGTGTCGCTCTGAAATTCCTCGGCTCCCCATTCCGATGCTCGCAATTTTAACGGAGGTGTTGTCTTGTTGTCCCCCGTAAACATTGTAGGGAAATAATCGGTCTGTCGTTACTCTGTAGAATTGTGCTGTCGGTAAATGGTCTATTCTCGACCAGTGTTTTCCAGCATTAAAACTTACTTCACTCCCTCCATCGCTGGTAAGAATTAAGTTGTTGGAGTCTTTTGGGTTGATCCATAAATCGTGGTAATCACCATGTGCACTTCGAAGGCGTTCCCAGTTTTTTCCGCCATCAATAGACTTATACGCCCCTGCACTTAGCACATAAATAGTATCCTCATCGAGGGGGTCAAGCGCTATTTCGATATAGTACCAGGCACGCTGAATCAATCTATGGTCGCCACTTACTCGTGTCCAATGTGCACCGCCGTTGTTCGAAACGAATAAGCCTCCTTTTTCTTGATTAGAGTCACTTTCAATTAGAGCGACAATTTTGTTCGAATTTGCTCGAGATACTGCAATGGCCATTTTACCTTTTTCCTCAGGCAAGCCATTGTGAATGCTTTTCCAAGTCATACCCCCATCGGTAGATTTGTAGAGACCACTTCCGTCTCCTCCTGAGATTACTTTCCAGGGTGTTCGAAGATGTTCCCACATGGCAGCGTATAATACATCTGGATTTTGTGCATCTATACTAAGTTCACTGGCTCCACTCAAGTTGTTGTTGTAGAGTGTTTTTATCCAAGATTTTCCGCCATCGGTTGATTTGTAAATACCTCTGTGTTCAGAAGCCCCGTGCAAAGGTCCCTGGGCTGCTACCCATAAAATATCTGGATTGTCAGGATGAACCACAATTCTCGAGATGTGCTGTGTTTGTTCTAGCCCCATATGCTCCCAAGTCTTTCCTGCATCTTTTGATTTGTATACCCCATCTCCATGAGAGGTCATCACTCCTCTCGGAGCATGTTCTCCCATACCTACATAAACCACATTCGAATGGCTTTCAGACACGGCAATAGCTCCGACTGAACTCGTTTTAAAATAACCGTCAGAGATGTTTATCCAGTGCTGACCCGCATCAGAAGTTTTCCATACTCCACCACCTGTGGTTCCCATATAATAGGTGAGCACGTCTCCAACCACCCCTGTTCCCGCGTTGGCACGACCTCCTCTAAAAGGGCCAATGTTTCTAAATTTTACAGCGTCAAAATAAGTGTTCATGTCTTGTGCAAAACCAGAGGCGCACAAACAAAGCAGTAGTAATCGAAAAATTTTCATCAATGTGGATTTTGATTAAATGTATAAAATATGCCTTTATGACCAAGCTTCAAGTCCGAGCAGTTTTTTTCCAAGCTCACTTAGTTCGGCGGTTTGGTATTTTGTTTTTTCCCAGTTTCTCGGATCACCAGGAAAGGCATATCCCTCAGGCGCAATTCTGTTTTTCCAAGAGTTGATTCTCCATTCTTTGAGGCTCTGGTTATCTTCTTCTGCAGGCATCATCGAAATGTATTGTGCGATACGCACCTTGTCTTTGCTGTTGTTCGGACGAATTCCGTGAGCCAGTTGACTGTTGAAAATAAGCAGGTCTCCAGCCTCTAAAGGAACCTTGACTATTTTATCTTCAAGCCCCTTTAGATTGGGAATAAATGGATTTTTGTCTTCGGGTTGCTGCTCATTCCACGCTTCAAAATTTTGAAAAAGCCAGGGTACGCATTGAAATCCACCCATCTGCTCATCGGTTTGGTCGGCAAGGGCTAAAACACCTTGCACGTTTTGAGGATTGGTTTGTGGGTCGTAGTCCCAATGTATAAATCCTTTGTATTCAAATCCGGGTTTATTCGGAAAATTGAGATTTGCTCGGTCAATGGTGACCCATAGTTTTTCTGTACCCCAGATATCTGAGAATGCTTTATGTATGCTTGAACTTTGACGGTTAGACCAGAGGGTTTGATGATTGTATACTTCAACCATTCCCGTATTGACGAGTTCTTTCATCTGCATTTCGGCTCTGGCCTGCGTATACCAAGTGCTGGGATCTTCAGGTTTTTTTTCTTCAAATTCCCAGAGAAAATCAGCAGTTTTTGCCGCCTGTGTTTTAGAGATCGCTCCTTTGATAACGATATAGCCGTTGGTCTTCCAAAAGCTCCAATCCGATTCAGACAATAAGAGCAAATCTTGCGCTGTGGCCTCGGTTCTAAGTTGAAGTGCACTGCTTTTTGCCGTTGAGGGATTTCCAGGAATGGTTTCGTGTTCGTTCTTGTAGGCTTGCATGGTTAGTTGGTTTTCATTTTTTTGAAGTATTCATTTTGCAAGTGAAGGGTCATGGTGTCTTTTTTCACTTCTCTTATGGCCTTGATCAAGTCATCAACAGTGGCATCAGTGATGAGCTTGCCCAATTCTCGGGTTGCCATTTCAGCCTTGCCTGCATAGTGATTGGGATAGGAGGCGTACCACCAGATTGCTGTATAAAGATTAGACGATAATTGAAGTCGTCTTTGGTTGGCCCCTGATTCTAAAACACTGCGGTCTAATTTGAGTAAATCCGGTCGTAAATAGCTAATGGCAGAGGCTTCGTTTTCACCTCCATGTTGATCCGTTGAAGCGTCTGTTTTTCGAGTTTCGCTAATTTTTGTTCGAACATCCTCAGGAATTTTAGGTTCAAAAAAGTACACCGCATAGTCTTTAGGAGATTCTAACTGGTTTTGCACAAAATATCGAATCATCTGCGGGTTGCCACCGTGTCCGTTGATGATAATAATGCGTTTAAACCCATTTCGACCAATTTCTGAAACCGTTTCTTTGAGCAATTGCATAGTGAGTTCGCTTGAGAGCGAAAAAGTGCCGTAGAGGTGTTTAGCCTCATTGATTTGCCCGTAAAAGTAATCGGGAAATACTACCGCATAGGCTTCTTTTGTTGCCCTGGCCGCCCATTGTCTCGCTCGAATGAGGTCTGAACCCAAGGGAACTCCCATACCGTGCTTTTCTAATATACCGATTGGTAAAATACAGGTGTAATTCGATTTTTCTAAGGCGAGTTCCCAATCTGAATAGGTAAGCTCATCCCACCTTGAAGGGATTTCTTGAGCCCTTCCAAAATAAAGAAGACCACTCATAAGCCCATAGAGTAAAAGTCGTTTCATGATTAGTTAGTTATAAAATTGATCAGATAATTTCTAGCGGTGTCGCTCATTCCGTGATTTGCAAAGCCTCGAAGGTGCACTACTTGCTTATCGAGGTAGCTGTATTCATAGGTTGATGAGTTTTGGAGTTGACTTCCTTCGCTGTCTTCATAAGGGGCGTCGTGCCCTTGACTCTTTGCGATGTGATATACCGCCTCTTTTGCAGGAAGAAACTCGACTCCTACTGAAGCTCCACCAAAATAGGGAATGATAGGGTCGTTTTCGTTGCAAATGCTGAGGTATGCCCTTCCTTGAATAGGTGTGGTGCTGAGGTCATATCCGTCATAAGTATCTGAGCCTCCGGTGGCTCCACTTGGCGCATAAAATGAATTATCGCGGTATTGTGCTTTGGAGAGTTGAGAAACTACAGCAGCAATGCGATCAATGCTCTCGTTTTTATTTTCGATAAACACGCGATTGGCTAAAGCGGCACCATTAGAATATCCTATGATACGAATGCGCTGTAGATCTGCATTTTCAAATTCAGAGAGTTTTTCAATTAAATCGCTCAGCATTTCAACATCCGGAGCTTCGCTGGCCTCATCTGAGATGTTCCAGCTTTTTCGATATCCAGAGGGAGCGATTAAAATATGATCTGTAACGAGCGTTCTCCACTCGTTTAACATGCTCGATCCGTTTCCGCCATTTCCGTGAAGTAAAATGAGAATGGGAAATCCGTTTGAGGGCGTATCTTGAGTGGGAACTGCAATATTCATAGGGTATAGCCACCCTTGAGGTTCCTGAGACCAAGACTTTGAAATTCTTAAATCTGTAGAGGCTGTAAGCACATTTTGGTCGATAGGTTCAACAGTTTCTTCAGTTTGGGGAGTCTCCTTTGAACAAGACAGGCTCAAGCAAACCGCAAGGAATAATGGACTCAAATACTTCATATACATGCTCATCTGTGGAGGAATTTGACATAATTTACCTAAATTTTAGCTTTTACAAATCCATTTAATCCAAAAAATAAACCTCCTTGAATTGAAGAAAATTGATCTAACAGCAAGTACAGCATTGACCGTTGGAAATATGGTAGGCTCTGGTATTTTTCTGTTGCCCGCTAGTTTAGCGTTTTACGGAGGAATTAGCCTACTCGGTTGGATTTTTGCAGCCGTTGGAGCCTTCTTATTGGCAATTGTATTCAAAGGATTAGCCGCCGAGTTTCCCAATGTTCACGGAGGTCCTTATGCCTATACCCAAAAAGTATTTGGTGATTTTGCTGCATTTATTGTCGGATGGGGGTATTGGATTTCGATTTGGTGTACCAATGCTGCAATTGCTGTAGCTTTTGTGGGATATTTAGGTCTATTTATTCCTGAAGTCGTCGAACAAAAAATGCTGTCTATTCTGACCGGAGTAAGCGTTATTTGGCTCTGTTCGGCGGTTAATTTTTCGTCTTTGCTCATGATTAGTCGCTTGCAAAAGTGGATTACCATCTTAAAAATAACACCGATTTTAGTGGTGATATGCATCGGAGTTTGGTATGTTGATTGGCAGATGATCAATCTGAACAATTTAAGTGACACTAACTTGTTTCAAAGTATTACGGCAACTACTACTCTTGCGCTTTTTGCGTTTTTAGGCTTAGAATCAGCCACAATCAACAGCAATTCAACTCGTGATAGTGCGAAGACGGTCGGTAAGGCAGGAGTGTTGGCCATGTCGATTACCACACTCTTATACCTCTCTTCTTCGGTAGTTATTTTTGGATTACTGCCGATGTCTACGTTGCAAGAATCTACAGCGCCGTTTGCCGATGCTTCTGCTGTTTTTCTGGGAAATACCGCTCAGTATATTATTGGAATAATGGCTTTAATAGTTACGCTAGGGGCTCTAAACGGATGGATTTTAATTCAAGGGCAAGTTCCTTTAGCCATGGTAAACGACAAGCTGTTTCCGTCATTTTTTGGTCGTAAAAACAAAAAAAATGCGCCCTATCTCGGAATCATCATATCTAGTTTTTTGGCGAGTATCGTTCTCATTTTTCGATATTCTGACAGCTTAATTCAAGTCTTCTCTTTTATGATGAATCTTTCAACTTTATCTGTGTTGACTCCATTTATCATGTCTATACTCAGCTTGGCGTTGTATTTGAAGAAACAAAATAAAGTTGGCCGCAACCAAAATATACTGATTGGTATTAGTCTGTTGTTTTGCTTTTGGATGATTTATGGAGTTGGAGTAGAAGTTTTCTTATACGGTATGGGTTTAATAGGAATTGGAATTATCTTGTACCTGATATTTAAAACATCAAAGAGATGAAGCCATTGTTTGTTGATGCTGATATTCGAAAAGCCGAAACCTTACCCACAAGTTTTTACACTGATTTGGATTATTTTGAAGCCGCTAAGGACAAAATCTTTGAAAAGTCTTGGCAATGGATAGGAGATATAGACAGCTTGCTTTCTCCACTCGAAAACATGGCTCCGGTTGAGTTTCTTACACCGTTGATTGATGAGCCTATGGTTGTTGTTCGCGACGAAGACAATCAAGTAAAATGCCTCTCAAATGTTTGCACGCATAGGGGAAATATCATGATACATCAGCCCACAAAAAGCAGACATATTCTCTGCAATTATCACGGCAGGCGATTTGAGTTGAACGGAGCCTTTAAGAGTATGCCCGAGTTTGAAGAAGCACAAGACTTTCCAAGGCCTTGTGACGATTTACACACTTATGACACACAGCTGTGGAGCAATCACATTTTTGCAGGAATACGCCCGAGCTTTCCTATAGCTGATGTGCTTAAAGACATGAATGATCGGGTAGGCTTTTTGCCCTTAGATCAATTTAAATACGATGCTGTGCTAAGCCGAGATTACAGAGTTCGCTCACATTGGGCCTTATACTGTGACAACTATCTCGAAGGTTTTCATATTCCTTTCGTACATCAAGGGCTCAACCAAGAAATTGAGTATGAGAATTACGAGACCATTTTATACGATTACGCCAATCTTCAAATTGGCTATACTAAAGGTCAAAGTCCTTCTTTTGACCTTCCTAAAGATCATATAGATTACGGTAAAGAAGTTGCAGCCTATTACTACTGGTTGTTTCCCAATATGATGTTTAATTTTTATCCCTGGGGATTGTCAGTTAACGTAGTGAAACCCTTGAGTCATGACAGTTGTAAAGTTTCTTTCTATTCTTACGTTTATGACGCTCAAAAATTAAACATAGGGGCAAGCGCAGATTTAGACAAAGTAGAGCGAGAGGATGAGTTTGTAGTTGAAGGAGTTCAACGCGGAATACAATCTCGTTTTTACCAAAGCGGAAGGTTTTCACCCACACGAGAACAAGGTGTTCATCATTTTCATCGCTTGATTGCCACATTTATGAACGCTTAAATGCTATGAATTCGGAATACTTAAAATCCTATTTAGCGAATTATTTCGATTTAACTGCACAAAAAGTTGAAGAGCTCAATGGGTACGACAATAAAAATTTTCGGATTCAGACCGAACAGGGAGTTCAGTTTATTGTAAAAACCTATACCGATACAAATCTTATAACACTGCTCGAAGAAGAAAGTCGTATTCTTTCTCAGCTGCAACTCACAATTGACCTTCCAGTTCCGCGAAAGTCTAGAAATGCACAATGGGTTGAACGTATTGACGACGCGCATTTCAAAGGTTTGATTCGGGTTTTAACTTACGTAGCTGGTTCATTTTTAGCCGATACAAGCCCGATCCTGCAAACGGCAAATTCAATAGGTCAGCAAACGGCCTTATTGCACCAAAAACTATCCACAATTCAGAGCGGAATCATAAGTCAGCGACATTGGAATTGGCACCTCAATGCGAGTAAACTGCTCAAATCTAAAATGCACTTCATTGCTGATCTCGAAGTTCGTAGAGTAGTTCACCATTTTATTCAGTGTTTCGAGCAGTACGTGTTGACTCAAAAAGAAGATTTACCCAGTGGATTAATTCACAATGATCTCAACGAGTACAATTTGTTGGCCAATACTCAAGGGCTGACAGGGATCATTGATTTTGGAGATATCGCCTATGGTC